>NC_018748.1:2878894-3198772 GCF_000263195.1 Emticicia oligotrophica DSM 17448 | reverse complement strand
AATGTAGTTGTAGAGGTATGGAATGACAAAATCAAAAATCCAAACCTTGCAGTAGGTAATGAGGTTGAAATTGGCTGCTATTTAGGAGCGAGAAAATTTGAGGGAACTGGTAGATGGTTCAACAACCTCAAACTGCATGACCTCAGACTATTGAAAAAGGCAACTGCTGAACCTGTCAAAGAGCAACCAACCAACACAACTCCTACAGAAGGCGACGAGCCACCTTTCTAAACCAAACAAAACCCTCACGGTGCCAAGACATAGTGAGGGTTTTATTATTTTATAAAGATTCTAAACTAAATTATGCTTCGCTGGATTTACTTTAGCTACGCCAAAGCAAATGAAAATTACCCCAATCAGTCAAATGGTTGGGGCTTTTTCTTTTAGCTTTGAAAATGAAATACCATTTAATAAATCCCTGTTGTTTAATAAGGTAATATTCAGTAAAATTGTACACATAAATTATCCATTAACACAAATGAACTATTAATTTTCAATTGAATACCTCTGAATTAATATATTTTGATAACAATGCTACTACACCATTAGATGAGAGAGTGCTTGAATCAATGTTGCCTTATTTCAAAAATGATTTTGGTAATTCCTCAAGTAGTCATCATTTTGGGAAACGTATAAATAATGCAGTTCAAAAGGCTCGTGAACAAATTTCTTCTTTATTAAATGCTGAACCTAAAGAAATTATTTTCACATCTGGTGCTACTGAGAGCATAAACCTTGGATTAAAAGGCTGTGCAATCGCTTACCAAAGTAAAGGTAAACATATCATAACTTGTAAAACTGAACATAAAGCAGTTTTAGATACTTGTAAATATCTTGAGCAAATTGGTTTTGAGGTAACATATATCTCTGTAAAAAATGATGGAATAATTGATATAGAAGAGTTTAAAAATGCTCTTAGGAAAGATACAATTATTGTGTCTATAATGTGGGTAAATAATGAAACTGGGGTTATTCAACCAATTGAAGATATTATTGAGCTCACACACGAAAATGATTCAATCTTTTTTACAGATGCAACACAGGCAGTGGGCAAAATTCCTATTGATGTATATGAATTGGATATTGATTTGCTAAGTTTTTCAGCTCATAAGTTTTATGGACCAAAGGGTATTGGGGGACTTTTTATAAAAAGAGGTATTAAAGTTGATACTCAGCTTCATGGAGGAGGACATGAATATGGGCTAAGAAGTGGCACAAGTAATGTTCCTGCAATTATTGGAATAGGTAAAGCCTGTGAAATTGCATTAGAGGAAATGAAAGTTAATTCTGAGTATGTTAAATACTTACAAAATGAATTAGAAGATAGGCTTTTACAAATCAAAGGAACATATTCTAATGGAAATAAGAGTAATAGAATTTACAATACTCTAAATATTTGTTTCCCTTCATTTGATGCAAACTTTTTTATAGACAAATATAAAAATATTGCAGTTAGTAATGGTTCAGCTTGTACTGCCGCTTTAGTACAACCATCACATGTATTAATTGAAATGGGATTATCTGAGGAGCAAGCTCTAGGAAGCTTGAGATTATCTCTTAGTAAAAAGAATACTATCGAAGAAGTAAATGAGCTGATTAATATTATTACTACATACTTAAAAAGGTAATTTTAGATAAGATGTTAAAATCTGTTGATTGGTCAGAGGATAGGGATTATAAAACTGGAAGTGATAATGAACCTCTCCAGTTTTATATAGATGCGTTGTGCAATAGTAAATCGTTTGATTTGTTATTAGGCTATTTTAGTTCTACTGCAATTAATGTTTTGTCTCTCGGATTTGCTAATTTCCTTTATTCAGGAGGTATCATGAGAATGGTAATCAATAACATACTATCTCCACAAGACAAAGAGGCTATCAAGAATGGTTATGAGGGGAAGGTAAATTATTCAAGTATAAAGTTGGATGATATAAAAAGTCTTAAAAATACTTTAGATGAATATGGAAAACATTTCTTTGAATGTTTAGCATGGTTGATTGCCAAAGAAAGAATTAGGATACAAATTATTCAACCTAAGATTGGCAAAGGCATATCTCATTACAAATCTGGTATTTTTGGTGATAGTGAAAATAAAGTTGGATTTAAAGCTTCTTGTAACTTTACAGCTTATGGTTTGTTAGAAAATCTTGAAGAGTTAGATAGTTTCATGTCTTGGGAAAATGGTAGGTCAAATAAATGGATTAATGCTCAAAGTAGGTATTTTAATGAAATTTTTGAAGGACATGCAGATTTTGTAGAATATTTAAAAGTGGATAATATTTTAGTTGCTATTAAAAGTGAGTTTGGTGAAAAATCTATTAACGAATTATTGGCAGAAGAAAAATATCTTTTAGAAAAGAAAACAAAACTACCAGTAAATGAAAAACTAAATAAAACTTTAAAAATTGCATATAAAAAGATTGAAAAATTTGAAGAAATAGAACAACAACCAAAGTTCCCAAATGGAGGAAGCCCAAGGGATTATCAAGCCCAAGCCTACAATAATTGGCAGAATAATAGCTATAAAGGTATCTTTGCTATGGCAACAGGTACAGGAAAAACTATTACATCTTTAAACTGCCTTTTGCAGGAAATAAATAAAAAGAACAGTAATATCTACCATTGTTTGATTTTAGTTCCTACCATTACCTTAGTAAATCAGTGGGAAGAAGAAGCTAAAAAATTTAACTTTTTAGAAATTATAAAAGTCTCTTCCAAAGTTGATTGGGAAAGTAATTTAGCTACAACCCTTTCAACTGTTAAAAGAATACCAACCCCATTTGTAATTATTACCACTTATGCTTCCTTTATAAAAGAAAGGTTTCAGAGATATGTTAAGGCTTTACCTGATGATACATTATTTATAGCAGATGAAGCCCATAATATTGGTTCCAAAAGTGTACTTAATAGTTTATCAAAATTAACTCTTCAAAAACGTATTGGATTGTCGGCTACTCCTAAGAGAATTTATGATATTGAGGGCAGTGCGGCTATGGAAGGTTTCTTTGATGATAAAGAACCATATACCTATTCATTCTCAATGGAACGGGCAATAGAAGAAGGAATACTTTGTAAATACTACTATTATCCACATATTGTAACTCTTGTCGAAGCAGAATTAATCGAATATATTGAAATAACAAAAAAACTTGCAAAATTTTACAACAATAAATCAGATAGCTTTGGTGAAAATGATATTGTTGAAAAATTGCTTTTGAAAAGAAAGAGAATAATTCATAAAGCAGTAAATAAATTACCAAAAACAAGAGAGATTTTAGAAACTCGTTTTGAGAAAGAAGGTAATCTCAACTATACTTTTGTGTATGTTCCAGAAGGTAATACTCAAGAATTAACTGAGGATGAAAATAGTGATGAAGAGACAATAAAAATTATAAATCAATATACAAGGGAGATTGGTAAAATTGATGATTCAATTAAAGTGAACCAATTTGTAAGTGGAATGGTAAACAGAAATGAAGTTTTAGACCAATTTAGAGATGGCAAAATTCATGTTATTGCATCAATGAAATGTTTAGATGAAGGTGTTGATATTCCAAGAGCTGAACATGCAATTTTTTGCTCAAGCACTGGAAATCCAAGGCAATTTATTCAAAGGAGAGGAAGGATTTTACGTACTCATCCACAAAAAGATATTGCTGTTATACACGACCTTATAGTAATACCTGATTTAACATCTTCAAATGCTGATTCTGATACATTTAGAGTGGAAAGAAGTTTAGTTGAAAAAGAGTTAGAAAGGGTAATGTATTTTGCATCCTTGGCTATTAATCCTTTTGAAACAGAAAATGTATTTTCAGAGATTTGTAAACATTATGATTTGAATATTTATACAATTCACAATAAATTGAAAAACAATGACTAAAGAAGATATACTAAGAGCCTACTTAGAGGATAATTTATTTTTAGAAAAAAAATATTTGAAAGAAGGAGAAGCTAACAAATATAAATGGTCATCACTCACAGGGAATTACTTGATTGATGTAATTAAGATAGCTATTGAAGGTGAAGTGACTAAGGAAAGTTCAAATGTAACAGAGAAGAAGATAAACACATTAATGAATAGGCAATCATGATACTAAAAAGCATAGAACTAAACAACTTCATGTGTTATGCTGGCACAAACAGATTTGATTTTACTGAAGGTATAAATGTTATCATAGGTGATAATGGTTATGGTAAATCTAAACTATATGATGCTTTCTATTGGGTAATGTACAATAGATGCTTTGACACCTCCTTAAAGAAGTTTGCAGAAACAAGTTCTTTGAAAAGATTAATAGTTTCAGACAAAGCAATAAAAGAACAAGAAGATGGTAATATTACAGCGTCAGTAATACTTACCTTTCATAATACAGAAAAAGATAGTGTGTATATTTTAGAAAGGAGATATACAATTAATAAGTCTGGAGAAACTATTAAGGAAGACCAAGACAGTGAGGAAATAATTTGGTTTAAAGAGTTATCCTTTTTAAATGCAAGAGAAATAAAAGACAGAGATGAGATAAAAAGAATAAAGAATAATATATTACCAGATAATATTAAACCATATATGTGGTTTCAAGGAGAACAAGTTGAATCAATAATTGATTTTAATAAGAGCGATACATTGACCCAAGCAATTAATGTTTTATCAAATATTACTCGATTTGATAATATAATTGCAATCGCAGAAAATTTAAAAGAATCATCATCTAAGGAATATAATAAAAAACAACGTGACTTAAGCAGTAATAAGGGAGAAAGTGAGCAGTTAGAGTTGAAGAGGCAGGAGTTAATTAGACAGATAAAAGCTCTTGAACTCCAAGATATACAGATAAGGGATAACTTAGCAATTGCAGAGGAGAAGTCAGAATTTCTTTTGAATAAATTTGCTGATGCCAAAAGCATACAAGATATAGAAGCAAAAAGACTCTCAATAGAGAAAAACTTGAATGATGTACAAGATGAATTTCATGAAGAGCAGAAAAACCTTCATAAACGCATGTTTACTAATAAGTGGGTTTTGAAAGGAACTGAAAATTTATTTGAAGAATACAGTAAAATTTATAGTTCGTTTGAGCAAGTAAAGTTACAAAATGAAGCAAATATTAAAGCAAAACTGGACTCAGAAAATGCTTTACTGATAGAGTTACAAGCAAGATTACCTATTGATGTTCCAGAACCAATCCATCTTGAACACATGTTAGGCATAGAAAGATGCTTAGTTTGTGACAGGGAAGCTCCAAAAGATTCAGTCCCTTGGCTTAAAATGAAAGAGCTTATGGACCGTTCTAAAATGAAAATCAAAACTTTAGAGGATGAAGAAAAAAGTGTACATAATTTTAGTGGAGATTTAAAAAAACTATACCAAAATGGGCTTGGGTTGAGTCATAATATTAAAAATATTGATGATGATATTTCCTCTACCTTTAGAAGATTGAGGAAGCTTGATAAAAAAAGGAAAGCTTTATCAGAAGATTTATTAAAAATTGAGTCTGAAAAAAACAGTTTAATAGTGGATGCAGCATTAAATGTAAGCCAAGCAAATAACCTTTTGAACGAATATTCTGCTCAAAATGAATTAGTGAGACGTTCAAGCAATGAAATTATTTCAAATTCTAATATTATATCAAGGAAAAAAGAAGAATTATTAACTATTGAGGCTCAATTAAGTAAATTAGTTGTTGGTGAGATTCCAGCTTATTTATTGGATAAAGTAAGAGTTTTAGATGAATTTTATCAGGTGGCTCATTCTACGAGAAAACGAGTTTTTAATAAATTAGTTAAAGTGTTAGAAGAAGAAGCCAATAAACATTACTTAGAAATGACTCAAGATAATATGTCTTCAAGGGGAGTTATTAGACTAAGAGAATTAAGTAATGGAAAGAATTATATGCCTGAATTAGTAGATGAAAATGGTAATGTGTTGTTACAGCTGAATACTGGTAATATTATACTTATAAAGTTGGCAACTATTATGGCTATTATATCTGCACGACAAGGTTCAAGAGATACGGATTTATACACATTGATTACAGATGCTCCTATGTCTGTATTTGGAGAAGATTATACAATAGGATTTTGTAAGACAGTTAGTAAGGTTTATAGACAAAGTATAATCATGAGTAAAGAGTTTTATAAAAACATTAAGCTTAGAGAACAATTATTGACTGATTCTGAGATTAAACTTGGTAAAGTTTATTTGATTACACCTTCTATTACAGAGAATACGAGAAGTAATAGAAATAGTTTATCTACTAACATTGAAAAGTTGAATTAATATGGAATTGCTAAAAAGAATAAAAGATAGAGCTCCAGAATATGATAACCAGTATTATCAAATGATATTAGATTTTACTATTGAACAGGGGGGGAAAGCTGGTACAAGTAACGAGGAAACAAGATGGAAACAGGGGAAATATTTCTCTACTCGCTATGAGATGTATATGTATGCTGCATTATTAGGTTTAAAGAAAGACTATAAAGTGCCTATTGCTTATGGAACTGAAACAAGCAAATTTATAGAAATGAGAGCATGGCAACCTCAAGATATTACAGACTATATCATCATGGGGGTTTTAGCAAAGTCAGGTTTTAACTTCAATGAATTAGAAAATCTTGAAGAAGAAAAAGTTGAGAAAAAGATTACTGAATTACGTGGATTATTAGAAGACTATGCAAATGGTGGTTTTGATATTATTAGGTCTAAAAAAGAGGAAAATCCAGCTTTCTTTTTGCAGAATGAAAACTGTTTTATTGATTTGCTTGATGGTTAAAAATAATTTCTAAAATGCAAATTTAATTATGAAAGTATTTAAAATAAGATTTTGAATCAACAAGAGCAATACTGGTTTTGATTTTATTAAAATAATCAGAGTGTATTCTACTCTCAAAAAAAGAAGAGTGTTTTAAAAGAATATCGCGTAAAATACCATATTTTTTAGAATCACTAATTACATCTTTATATAATTCATAAATACCTTCAAGTTTAAATTCATTAATCGCATACTTAATTTGTCCTAATTTTAATTTAAAATCTTTATTTTTAATTTGACCTTTTGGTACTTCAAAATTATTCATTTCTTTTTCTAACAATGTATATTCGGTTGCATATTCAGAATAAAGTGATGATAGATATTTCTTTAAATGATTAGAAGTAAAATCTTGATTCTGCCGATATAGAAAAATAAGTAAGTCGACACTATCTTGAATATATCCTATTTGATTTTGACTTAAATGGGGAGTAAAAAAAAACTTTGCAGGTGAATCATCCGTATAAAAAAGAATATGTGCTTTCTCAAAAGTATTTAAGTAATATCCTAAGAGGATACTATAGTACTCTCCATTTTTTTTTGTGTATTTTAAAACCTCCAAAACTGAGTCATTCAAATCTAAATAATCTTCTTTAGTATATATTTTTTCTCTAATACAAATTAATTTAGAACTAATTGAATCAACTCTGTCTTTAGGGTAAGGTTGTATATTTTTAAATTTTACAAAAATGTTTTTATTTATTTCTTCAAAAACTTTTGTACATATTTTGAAATTAAGATTTGAAATTTTCTTTAATAAAAATTCATCCTCATCTATATGAAGTAAATTTATAACTGTACAAGCATCAAAAATATATTCCATTATTTATTCTTTCCAACCAATTACATCGCTTTTATTTTCTTGATAAAAGGTATTATCAATAGGTGTTTTGTTTTCCATTTCAGCTAACTCAATTAGCATTCCAAGAGCTTCATTAAATTTTCTAAGAGAAACATTTCCAAGGTCAGTAGCAATGGTTTGAATTAAGCCCTCATTAAATGGATGATATTTATTTTCACCTGCAACATCCTTTTCAATACGGTATGCCTCTAAAAGTTCAGCAACATACTCCAATAATTCTGCTTGTTGAGGGATTTCAAAGTTAATTCTATCTTTAATTCTTGATTTAACAGCTTCACTAATATATTCTCCTAAATCTTCAATGTTAAAAAGGGATGTTTGTGTAAGATTAAGAAACACCAATAAATTATTGGGGGTATTGTCTAAAAGTTCTCTTAAAAATGAGTTAGTTTTATCACCATTAACTTTAGTTAGAATTGCAATATCTTCAAATTCATCAATCCAGAGTATAATTGAGGAAAAAAACAACTTCTTAAAAGTTAAACAAGAAAAAATTATTGCAAGTAGTTTTGCATAGTCGGTATCAGGGTTTAAAACCCGTTGTATGCCAAAATCTGTGAGAGTTCTATTATCAGAAGTATTTGTAGAACCATATAAATATCTTCTAAATAAGTTTACGTCAATAGCTTTATTGAAGAAGCCTTTTGCTACATTTTTAATGAAAATGTTATCTCCAATTGTATCTATAAAATCCGTCAGTTCCTTATTGGATTTTAAAAATAATTCATCTGATTTTGGAGTAAATATTTCACGAATGTTAGAAATATCTATTTTATCAATTATGGAAATAAAAAAATCATCAATTGGTGATTTACCTTTAGGCAAAGTAATGAATAAAAAGTAAGGTATATTCCCATTATCTCGAGCTAAATCTTCTAAAACAGTCTGTTTTCCGAAGTACCTTGCAGCATGTGTTTTACCACTACCATACTCACCCCAATTCAAAACTAAAGATGAATTAGGTATTTTAATTGCCTTTTTAATTCTACCTTCAAACTTTGCTTTAACTATTGGAAATCCTGCCCAAATTATTTCATCAGGATTAATTGCTGGAATTAATCTAAAAGGATTTGATTTGAGATTAAATAAATCAGAATAAGGCATAAAATTTATTGGGGTTGAATTTTTTGAATATATCCATCACCATAACTGGATTGATATTTATATATATATTTATTTGGAAAATTTTCTTCAATTATTGTGGATAAAGCACTTTCACTGATAGAAATATTATTTTTTAAATATAAACAATATTTTGTAAAAGTAAATGCTTGAGATGATGTTACACGATTTGGGGCAAGCGTTTTAAAGAGTGAAAAACTTTGGTCAATATATTCATCGACTAAACTATTTATTAGTTCTTTTTTAGGGATAGCCCCATAATTACCATTACAGGACTTTGAATAAATATGTGGATAAAAACTTCTAATAAATTCAGATGAATCTAATACATATCCATTTTCAATATCAATCCATGAATTTAATTCACTAACAAGTTCTATGCAATTATCATTTATTTTAATTAGATTATTATCTAATGTTATTAAGTCGAGGTCTGCTAACCAATTTAATCTTGGTATTATAATGTGTTCAAGATATTTTTCAGGCTTTTTCCAGCTAATTACCCTTTTTTCAATTTCCTTAAGTAGAGAAATTGATTTATTATTCTTATTATTTATTTGATTAGATATTTTTTTTATTTTCGATATGAGTAAACTTTGAAATTGTTCAATAATTTGTTTTGATGAAGAAACTGGTCTAACATACAAAAATTCAAGGATTATTGAAGTGTATAAAAAGTCTTTTTTTAGTATAACTTCCAAAAAGAATAGTTTATCAATTTTATCTAAAACAAATACTTCAAGACTATTATCAGTAAAAAAATCACGAATTGTTAAGTAAGTTTTTAACCATTTTGTTGGTACAACAGCTCTATTTATGGTTGTAATCAAATCCATTTCTTTTAGTAGTGTTATATAGGGTTGTGCCGATTTCCCTCTAAAGTCTTGAATAATTCCCTTATTATTAACTAAGTCATTCAATTGTGAAGTAAACAACAAACTGTACTCTTCAAATCTCTTGTCTATAAATCCTTCAGGTATTTTTTTCCTATCTCTAATAAATCTAAAAAATAATTTAAGATACCCCAATCTTCTAACCTTAGTATTAGTATTTAGAAATTGAACTGAAGTAATATTTTTTGGTTTCTCATATCTATAGTATGATTTGCAATAAATAGATTCTAAATTTACTACCTTGGCTGTTCTAATTGAATGAATAATTTTTTCGACAGTTTTTAATTCTAATACTTGTACATTTATTGAAATTTCTCCAATATATTTTAGCTTATCAGTATTTGAGTTATCACTTATAAAATTATAGCTACTGACTAAATTATCATGAATAGTGGATAAGTCTTTTACCAGTTGTAATATTGTATTTGCAATAGATATTGGTCTTTCTACAAAATTACGTTCACTATTGACTTCGTCCAATGTCTCATTTATATTGCTTTTTTCTAAATTGTTACTAATTGAAATTCTAAATTTAGTGACTGATGTATCTGCTGTAAAATCAATTAAATTGTTTATATTATTGATTGTTGGAAGAGCATTAATAAATGACTTTTCTAAATTTAATGATATAGAAATTTGGAAACTTCCAATATTTATATGCAAAGCATGATATTTATTAAAAGATTCTTGATTATCTGATAAATTGCATAAATAAAGTATTATATCTTCCATTTAAATAAAGCAACTTGCACAACCTTCTCCTTCTGCATCAGCAAGAATATCAAGCAAGTAATGTGATTGTGATTTATTTTTTTTAAGAGTTCTTTTAATATAATCCTCTTTAATCCTTTGAATTCGCTCAGGTTTTATTAGTTCAGATAAAGGTTCATCTTGTATCCAAGTGTATCCATCTCTTTCATATTCCATTGCTTTTAAGAAAAGCTCACGGTGTTGTTCATATAACCAAACCCACTCTATTTTTTGCTGGTAAAAACAAAAAAAGCAACCTGAACGACTTCTCGCATAAGTTCCTTTTTTTCCATTTACTTCAAACTCTACTTCTTTATAATATTCAGGTACACCAACACCACTCGTTTCTAATATTCTAAAAATATCACTTCTAATTAGTACATCGTCATTATCTACTAAAGGGAAAGATGATTCTTTAGCTAATGGGTATTCAGTTGATTGAATAAATGTAAAAACTATTTTATTAAAATCCTTAACACTCAAATCCAATAATTGATTTAGCTTTTGATGCAAACCATAGGATAATGATAGTGGAGTTAGTAAGACTTCATTGAAGCGAATAGATTTCTCATTTTCTTCCAGAGTATTGAATATCTCAATTACTTTGTTAATATTGTTATTGGATAGTACTTTTGAAATTACATCTTCACTCCAAATATTACGACGGAAAGGGAAAATAGACTGAATATTGTTTTTCTTGGAGATATAACCCTCTCTATCCTCATCTCCTCTAATACCAACATAAGAAATTACAGGGTCATTGCCCACAAATTTTTCAAATGGGTCAAGTTTTAGTTTTTTTGTACACCATCTTGAATTGGAAGAAGGTAAAAAACCCCCATACATTTTAAGAAAATGGTCAAATGGTAGCTCTGGGCTGTTTTCTGCTCCTGCTAAACGAATTATTTTTTTACCTAAGTAAACTTCTAAGTTATCAATGAGCTTGTATGTTTCATCAAGCTCTTTACCAGTATCAGACGTATAGTATTCAATGTCTAAGTCAGGATATGTATTTTTCATATATATCGCCAATGCAGCACTGTCTTTACCACCTGATATACCTAATACATGTCTTACTTTACTCATTTTTAAATAATTCATTAAGTAGATTTGTTAATGCTGCAATATTCATGGTTTTATCCTTCGATAAAGTTAAACGTATAGATTCTTCAATTAGTTTAACTTCTGCTTGCTTACTTTTAGGCAATCTAATCAATTTTTTACTACTACCTGAGTTAAATGAATTTATCTCCAAACTTATTACATCTTCTTTTTCTTCTGAGAAATCTGATTTTGATATTTTTGTTAAGCTATCAAGCTCCAAAATCATAGATTTGAATTTCTCATAAATTAATGGTTCATCATTATCTTTTAATTTTTCTAAGGTAGTACCTATAAGGGCTTGGGTCAAAGAACTTAACCATGCTTTATGGTCATCTAATTGTGAATCAAGTCTTTGAACAAAAGTCTTTTGTGCAGCTAATAAGAGATGCTTTTTTAATTTCTGATACCTTTTTTGAAGTAATGGTTTATAAACTTCAAATTCAACTCTTTCTCCAATAATTTCATCTTGAATAAATAAATCAATCCTATTAACCAATTCCTCAAAAGAGGTTCTTAGTTCACGTATTGCATCTTGAAGTTTAATTGTATATTCTTGCAAATCATCTTTTGAACTCTGTAGTTTACCCAAATTAAAGCCTAATGCTGTTGGAAAATCAGTAAAAAATGTTTGTTCTGGGTCTTTTGAATTAGCAATTGCATTTCTAATCGCCAAAGTTTCCTTACTTAGTCTTTTTGTATTCTTTGAGTACTCAGGTAAATTTTTAAAGAAGGTTAAAAATGGTTTTATTGTTTCAATAAAAGTATCATTTGAGATAGTTTCCCCCGTTGTTTGGTTCAAAAGGAGTCTATAACTATTAAATATGTCAAGTTTTATTCCTTCTACTGAAAATGTCTTTAACTCATATTTCTCAGGATATTTGGTTAATAATTCCAATACTTCTTCATTTAGTACAGGTATATATCCTCCTTCTCCAAATAAAGCATAGTCATTTCTTGTAATAAACAGAAAGCTTGGTATCCAAAAATCAATTAATCCTTGTTTAAGTTTAAAAGGTCTTTTGCTAAGAATAGTACTTAATTCTGATATTTTTCTTTTTGCTGTCTTCGAGCTTTCTAAAAATTCTATTGATGCTTTCCAAAGTGGAATAAAATTATTTCCTGTTTTTATATTTATGTCATCTACTTTCTTGGAAGAAACATCAATGCCATTGTTTTTTAACAGTGTTAGATAGATAGTTTTTTCAGGTGGAAATTTGTCCTTGGAAAACCCTAAGTCCAATTCTCCCCAATTATTTGCGAGTGCTTTAAAATAGTTCTTTTTTGCAGAATGTATTGATGCTGAAATTTTATGTCGATTGACTAACTCATTCTTAAAACATGGTGTGTCCGTATAAACTGCTAAACAAACTTGTGATATGAACTTATTAAATTCTTTTTGATTTTGTATCCTTTTTTCTTGTCCTTTAAAAATCCAAGTCACTTCTCCATTATAATGCCCATCAATGATATAGTGATTCAATAAATTTTTATGATGAATCAGTACATTTTGTAACTCTCTCCATGCTACTTTATCATCTTTATTTTCTTCAATTACCTTTTGGGTTTTTTCAATTTCAAATAACTGGTCTTTTATTTTTTTTGCATTATGGTAAAAACCATAGATAATGGCTTCTTCTTGTTCTAAAGACTTTTGTTTGACCTGTGATACAGTTAATTGTTCATTAAAAATTAGATTAATAAATCCATCTATTTCTCCAATTGGAGCATTACTAATAGGTTTATCTGAAATAACATAATCGAATATTCTGGGTGTGCCAGTTTCATAAGAATACATCTTAGCAAAAATGGGTGGTAGTTGATAGTATTTCTTTAAAAGAGTCACAACATCACTAATTTCACTAACTTTATTACCTGCCTCATTAAGAGCTAATTGAATATCAAGGTCTGTACCCTCAAATAGCACAAACCGTTTACTATAATTACGATAAAGTATTATTTTTTTTTGGTCTAAGGCTTCTATTAAGATTGTAGGTTTTTTAATCCCTAAACAAGTTTTTGAATAATTAATTAAAAAGTCTTCATCCAAAATAGAACCTTTAGGACTTATTAAAGATAATAAACCAATAGTTTTTATCAGTTTGTCATATTCTTCAAGGTTATCATCGAATGACCTTTCAACATTTTCTAAAGCACTTCTAATACTTGTCCAAGCTAAAAAATCAGGATTATTCTTTGTATTTATAAAAGAATAAAAATTAAATATCAGATAATCATAAACGTTGGCAATATTGTAGAATGGATTTTTTGACGTAATTTTTACTTTGGCTAAACTTGTATGGTCAGTTGACTCCAAAAATGAGAAAAGAGACCTTTCATTTTGACCATATTTTTGAAGACACAAAGTAAGTATATTAGCAGCTAACAAATCTAAAGGATGTAGCTTATTAGCTATTTGAATAGCAAAATCCTTATCTAAACTAAATGCTTTGGTGTCTTTTGTAATTTTTAATGCCCTCTTTATTGAATCACTATCTCCTTCTTCTTTTGTTTGATTGTCTATATGTTCAGCAGCCAAAAATAGTAATTGCTCTACTGGCTCATTGAAAGTAATTTCTCTAAATCTACCCTTTACTTTTGTCCATTCCTGCCTTTGTGTATTTGATAGTGAAAAAGAATAACCATCGAAACTTTGATGAACAGTAGTAATTAGACAAATATTGTAGTCAGAATTATTTACAAACTCTGTAAGTTGTTGAATGAAATAAAGTTCTTTCTCTGGTTCATGCTGAGCAGCATATTCTAAAAACTTACCTAACTCATCGATAACAATTATTAATAAAGGGCTTTTTCCCCCTAATTCATGGTATTGATTATAAATTTCAGATAGTATATGCTGTGGTTTATTCTGATGTTCTTCTACATGGAAATATTCTGCAAATGATTCTGTAATAGATTTATATTCACCTACAAAGTTTATTATTTTAAGAGAAGGATTTGTTACCAAGTTAATATTAAAAAACACTTTCTTAGCACTTAGACTTTGCCCAAAAGCCCAAAGAAATGAAGATTTACCTGTGCCATAAGTGCCAATAATATTGAAAGAACGTAGTCCTTTCTTAAAATCATTGGCAATTTGATTTACTACTCTTGTTGAGTTAGGAGTTGGATGATAAATCAAATCCCTATTTTCATCACGGATAATATTAACTGATGTTGTATATTGACTATTTTGCTGCATAATACTTATCTAATACTTCAAAAGGTGTTGGTTTAGCTTTAAATTGTAATTCTCGGATACCAGCTTGGTCACTGTAAGTAATATTAGCATCATTTGATACCAATGCCTCAATTTTATTTACTAATCCAGAACGATTTAAAGCAAATATACTTGATACACTGTTGGGCTCTTGTTCTAAATATGCTAAGCTAACTGACATATTAAATGATTGGTCGCACAAAATACTGTAAAGTATTGCATATTCAGATAAATTGGGTCTTTCTGTGTTTTCAATTATAAAATATACATCTTTCTCTCTATTATGGGCTTTAATAATTTCAAGCTCAGAAAGAAGACCTGAAAGCGTATCTTCTTTATCTTTTGAATCTTGCCTACAATATAATTTTATCATCACATCAAAATCATCACCAACAGTTTTTTCATTTGTGTTTATTCTTAATATTTCTGACTTACGTTTGATAAATGCTAAAAAATTATCTTTCGTGAACTCAATTTTTTCTCTCCTTAATTCATTAAACGTTAATCCATAAATCGTGGCATAACCCTTTGTAACTAAGTGATGATGTAAAATCCACAGACTTGTTTCATCTTCCAAATAGGGGTCCCACCCATCATTAGATAAGAGTTTATGTGCTAATTCAGTTAGAATATCATCTGAATCTAACAATTCAAAAGCTTTCATCCAATATCTTATAGATGCTACCATATTCTTTCCTACACCCAATATTACAACAGCATCCTCATCATTGAAAGACTTGCCACTATTTATAAAATCATATCCTTTTTTTAACCATAAACTACGACATTGAAAGGACTCATGTCCTGAAAAGGAAAATCGTTTGTTTTCTATTTGAACCATCTACACTTTGAATAAATATTTGTGTAAAGTTAAACAAAATGAATGCAAGATTGAATAATTATTTTTTTAACCTTTAGAGTTGTATTAAATGAAAAAGATAAAATTTGAATTAAAAATTACTTGTTATTCTCAAATTAATTCTCAAAATTTCAGCTTTAATCATATACATTCTTAAAAAAATACCATTCAAAGTAAATTGCGTATAGAACCACAGGATGCTTTAATTTTTACTCTAAATGAAATTTTGGAATCATGAATGATTACTTACTTAACTTTGAAGAGATAGAAGGATTAACTGTCCTTGAGTTAATTGAAAAACTTAATCTAATAGATGGTCTGCCACTAAAGACCTTAACACTTAAAGATTTGATTTTCTTTAATGGTAAAGCTTTAAGAGGTGGAAGAGGCGTATATCTCTTTAAAGATGAAGCTAATAGCTTTTTTTATGTTGGTATGGCTTCAAAAAGAAGCTTTATTGAAAGAATACCAGCACATTTTGATACTAAACCAGAAGCTTGGATGAATACTTTAGTGAAATATCACACTGATAAAAATCATAATATTAACAATAGAACTTATGATAATTTGGAAAACTCAGCTATGTTAACACTCGATACTTATTCTTTGATAATGATTAACTTTCTATATTATAATCCTGTTAAAATAGCCAACTTTGGAAGGCTTCTTCGAGCTGTGTTAGGTACATATAATCAAATAAAAAACCAGAATTTTGATAAAAGTAAGAAAATTAGCGATTTGCTTTTAAATTAGTTTAATCATAATTATCTGGCAAAAAACATACTATATTAAAAATAGTGCTGAAGTATTTAAAATCCGAGCAACTCTTATCTGAGTTATTTTATAATAATAGAAAATGCTAAACATGGGAAAACTTATTGAGTATTCAACAGAAGAAGAATTTAAAGAAGCTTTTAAAGACCTCAAAAAAAAATGGGAGGAGATGAAAAGCACACAAGCTGAAATCATAGGTAAAGCAGAAATTGAGCAAAAAATTAAGCATATAGCAAGGATTCTCAGGAAAAAAGAAATTAGTGATATAGATTGGATAATTGCAGACAACCTAATAAATGAATTAAGTCTCATTACTCTTAAAAAAGGATTTGATATTGATTATATTTTATCCTTCTGCCCTGCATCAGATAAAATCAAAACTTTTAGTAAGTATGCTGATAAACTATCAGATAAAGAATACTGGTCATATTTGAATGAATGCTACACAATGCAAGATTATAGTACTGCCCCTTATGCACTAACAGTAAATTTATTCAAATCTGATAGAAAAGAAAAGGAGTTTTTAATGTCAGATTCAGAAAGGGAATTTATAAAAAGTCTTCCTGATGAAGTAACTATTTATAGAGGAATGAGCAAAGATGAATACAAAAGTAAAAAATATAGATTTAGCTGGACATTAGATAAAAGTATTGCTGAAATGTTTGCAAAAAGAAATAGCTTACTTTATAAAACAGAATTTGTTGTATGTAAATTAATCATTCCCAAAGATAAAATAGTTGCATATTTTGTAGAGAGAGAAGAAAAAGAGGTTATTTATTTGGGATAATTTTTACTGTGAAATCATACTAACTAAGATATTTAAATGTTTGTATCATTAAGGTTGAGTATATAGCAAATTCAGTAAAACAAAACTATTTTATTTAAGTGTATTTAATTAGACAAAAAAATCAAATGAATATAGACCAACTGAATAAACTTTGTATTGATTATCAAGAAATTCTCGAAAATTTAGTGGGTAATTTTCCAAGTGGCTCATGCTATATGTCTGCCTTTTGTCTAAGTGAATTTTTGAATTCAAAGGGATTCTTTTCTCGAAATGTGGCAGGCAACTTAGCTCTGATTGATAAAAATGGGAAGTATATCATCTATGGTAACCTAAAACTGAAAGGGAAAAAGGTTGGAGATTATCATGCTTGGTGTGAAACAACAATAGATAATAAAACCTATATAATTGACCCAAGTTTGAAATATAATATCGTTTTCTTGAAAAAAACAGTTGGAATAAAACTCTCTCCCAAAATTCCATCAAGTTTGATTACCACAGAAAAAGATACTTATAATTGGAAATATGTGGAGGATGAGAAGTTTATGCCGATGGCTCAATATTTTTTAAATCTAATGACTGATAATGCCCAGCAGATATTAACTTTGCTTACAGTGAATGACTGATGTTACGGCTTCAAAATCCACAAGTTCCTTCATTTCAATTTGAAGGCTTTGGCTAAGGCATATAATGTTGGAATTGTTGCATTTACTTCTTCTCCTCCTTACTGGAAATAATTCATTTTTTTAGCTAAAGTAACCTATTTCAGGCACTCTGATTTTTTACTGCTAATTGAATTTTATTTATCATTTTATATCTTCTCTTGGAGTAGGTTGAATACACTTGTTTAATAATCCAACTCCAAAGGAAGGTAATATTTTCAGCTATAACCAACCCAACCAAGATAATGCCTTTTCAAAAAAACTATTTTTCATGGAGTTTTTCAATAAATTTCTTCAAAGTAGAATTTTCTTCTTTTAGTTGAGCAATTAATTCTTCATATAGCCTTTTTTCATTGTCAGACATAGCATTATTATTAACTACATAGCCATTATTACTATTGTTGTTATTCATGATATTAAAAACCATTTTCTCATTGAAATTAACAATATCCTCCACCTTAATACCAAGCACCTCAGCAATTTTCTCTAATTTCTGATAACTAACCTCAGATTCATTTCTCTCAATCTTCCCATACCCTGAAGGTGTCATCTCTAAAGAAGCTGCCATAAACTCCTGTGTGAAGTTTCTTAACTCCCTCAACTTCTTAACTTTTGTTCCTATTTCCATTTTATGAATTGTAGTTTCCCTCAAAGTTCAAAATTAATCCTTACAGTACCAAAATCAGACTTGAATATTTATCCTGTAAAGGTACTTTTACCTCAATAAATTTCATTCACTTTATCTTAATTATTTATGTCTTTTTTATCATCATTATTTGGCAAAAACAGCACTTCTAAGCCAAGAACATCGCAAGAATATCAAGAAATGTTGATTTTAGAAATTGAAAAATTAGAATCATCTAAATTAGCAGGAGTTGAATTAATATATCTACTATCCTCTGATGAAAGTGTTCAAACTTTCAGAAAAAAAGCCAGTGTTAATTTCAAAAAAGAAGATGTTAACACTATGGTAATTGCATCAAAAGCTGATTTTGAGTATGATATTCGCCTTTCAACTAATTTCAATAAAAGAAGTATTGCATTGTTTGATTTAGCCCCCAAAACATTTGAAGAAATTCAAAAGAAGGGTGTTAATTTTTTAAAACAAGAAGGTTACAAATGCAAAGAAACAAAAGAAATTAACAATTTTTTAGGACAAGGTACTGAAATGAAATTTCATCATTCAACAGATGTTCAAAAAAGTATAACAGTCACATTTATTGTTTCCCAAAAACCATTCATTAGTATTTTTCATACAGAAATGGTATTTCATGTATAATTTTAACTATTCAAAACCATGTCATTTTTCAAAGGCTTAAAATTCCTCTACAACGATTTAACTAACAAAAAGACAAAGGAAGACTATGATAAAATGTTAATAGCCACAATTGAAAGGCTAAAATTTAACAAAACACAAGTAGTTGATTTTCTATATCTGACTCACAGCAAAGAAGATATTAATCTTGTTAGAAAAGTATCACACTTTACATTTGAAGAAGATGAAAGAGATGGCTTTCTTTTTTATGATGGGGAAGAAATGATGCTAAATATGGCACATTCATTCAAAATAAAAGGAGTAATGATTAATAATGCTTCTGAAAGATTGTATTATGATATTTCTGAACAAGCAACTAAATTTCTACAAAGTGAAGGGTATTACTTTGAAAAGAAAGATGTTTCAGATGAAGAAAGCTCTACATTTACAGGTTTTAAAATTCTGTTCCACAGCCTAAGCAATCCTCAACAAACCATCTTATTATTTTTAAAAAAAATTCGCTACCAAGATACTATCACTATAGGAATGCAATATAGTTGACAGCTTTAGGCTATGATTATTTTCTTAGGGCTATTCATAATTTAATTGTGAATAGTCCTTGTTTTTTCACAACAAATTTAGGAATACCTACATCTACACACACAACTACATTTCATCCCCCCTCTGATTCAAGGCATACAAACAGCCCCCCATATCCTTCTCCAAAGAAAAATTATACCTATAAATGATAAAGGCAGGTTACATTTCTATTGCCCCACTTATCCAAGGCAGTGGTCTTACTCCCCATAAAATGAATTGATAGATATGAGAAACAACCAATCCAAATCTTGACTTTTTCTTGGAGTTACCTCATTAATAAATTCAATAGCTATAACTATAATATAGCTTAACTTAAAAGTGTACCACTTACTGCCACTTCAAAAATCATTCTTCAATTAAAACCTTTATCAATTATGGTAACTGTAACAGCTTATCAAGAACGTACCTCAACTGAGGGAAAACCCTACATTGCCCTTGAACTTCAATCTGATGATATGGAGTTTGTTGTATCAAAAGTTACTGGCAGACACTATGTCACAGTAAGAAAGTGCTGGATTTCTTCTACCTTCAATGAAGTTTTAGCCAAGAAAATGCTTGGTAAAGAAATGCAAGGAAGTATTGTAAAAACTGCCTGTGAGCCTTATGAATTTACTATTCCAGATACAGGAGAAATCATTACAAGACATCATCGCTATGATTATTGTCCATTAGAAAATGGTACTATGGAAGAAGTGGTAAACCAAACCAATGAGCCAGCCTTTGTATAATCTTTCATTTATCTGCAACCAACCAAGGGCAGTGTCATTGAGGCACTGCTTTTTCATTTTCTAACTAACCAATTTTCAATCATGCAATTACAACAAGCAGAAAGGAAAAAAGCATTTATCAAAATGGCTTTACAATCTTGTGCGGGTGGAGGTAAAACTTACTCGGCACTTTTATTGGCACATGGTTTATGCAATGACTGGCAGAAAATCGCTGTCATTGATGCCGAAAACAATTCGGCCAGTTTGTATGCACACTTAGGAGCTTATAATGTCCTTGACCTGCAACCACCTTTTTCTCCTGAAAGATACATTCAAGCCATTCAAACTTGTATTGAAGCAGAAATGGAGGTTATCATCATAGATGGCATAAGTCAAGAATGGGATTACATCATCGAGGAGCATTCTAAACTTACAGGTAATAGTTTCACTAATTGGAGTAAGTTCACTCCAAGACATAATGCCTTTATTCAGAAAATGCTTCAAACAAAGGCTCATATCATTGCTACCATCAGAACCAAACAAGATTATGTCTTGAATGAAAAGAATGGTAAGATGGTACCTGAGAAGGTTGGTTTAAAGGGTGTTATGAGAGATTCTACTGATTATGAGTTTACTCTTGTGTTTGATTTGGATGTCAAGCACTATGCCACTGCTTCCAAAGACAGAACCAGTTTGTTCATGGATTTGCCTGCTTTTCAAATTAGTCAAGACACAGGCAAAATTTTAGCTGCATGGTGTAATCAGGGAAAAGCACAGGTGCAAGAAAGGGAAGACACCTATATTGAACCAGATGCTCTTTTGGAGCAGATTTATGCTTGCCAAGATGTAGATACCTTGAAAGATTTGTATATGTCTTTGGATGTCATTACTCAAAAGGAGTATAATGCCGATTTCAGCACCAGAAAAAACCAATTAGTTTATGTCCCACCTCAAACCTACTCTACCAATGGAACTCATCGCAGTTAATAAACAGCCAATCATTAGTCTTGAGGAAACTATCTTTGAAGGTACAATTTCCACTGCCAAACCCTTCATTGAGGCAAATACAATTCCTGTATCACTTCAAGAAATGCAACATAAGCACATCATTCCTGTATTTGTGAAAGATAATGAACCTTTGATTTCTCACATTGATTTCATTGAATCTGTTGAACAAGTTGTTCATCACCTCTACTCCAAGGAAAATATATTAATGCCCAGCATAAGAGTTTCACATCCAATCAAGGGCAGAATTCCAGAAGCAAGACACAAACCTGCCAAAGAGTTATTGGAGCATGAGCAAACACTTTACTATGAAAGAATGGCTTTTGTTATTGAAATTCCTACCATCCATGAAACCATTGATGGCAACCTACTAACACTCACTGTTGGTGGAGTCAAAGCATATAATTTGGATAACATCTATTCAAAAAAAGGTGCTGAGGAAGTTTTCAAGATTTTCATTGGTTTTCAGAATAAAGTCTGCACCAATTTGTGTGTGTGGTCTGATGGCTACACTGGAAATATCAAAGTGAGGTCCATGAAAGAACTCAGTGATAGGATTTTCCAAGCCATTTGTCAATTCAAAGCAGAAAGTTATCTCAAAGCTATGGCATCATTCACACAGTTTAGTTTGACTGAAAAGCAATTTGCTCAAATGTTGGGTAAGTGTAGATTGTATCCATTTTTAGGGAGTGAACAAAAGAAAGAATTGCCACCACTTTTATTTGGAGATACCCAAACTGGATTCATAGCAAGAGATTACTACAAAGATGATTCATTTTGTAGAAATGAAGATGGTAGTATTTCCCTTTGGAAGGTGTACAACCTATTTACGGGTGCAAACAAAAGCAGTTACATTGATACTTTCATAGATAGAGGGGTTAATGCTTTTGACTTTACAAATAACCTTGTAGGTACATTACAAACAGGCTCAGAAAGTTGGTTTTTGAATTAGTAGAACAAAATGGGGTAGTCAAGTGGCTACCCTTAAATATTTACAAACATGGCAAAAAGTTTTGAACCAAAAATAATTATTGACCCATTTTCAATTTTGGTGGTTAATCCACAAGGAGAATTAAAACGAGTATATTGCCCTTTTCTGGCAAGGTGTATGATTCCAAGGGATGATTTAATAGAAAATCAAATTTATTCTGTGGAGATGGTGAAAACTGAGCTTTCAGAAGAAATCTTTTTTATCATCAGAGGAAAGATTTATTCACACCACAGATTTGTATTAGTGTTGTAGTTACAATGAGGTTATATTGTATTTTGTTGTCCACATCTTTTGAGACTGTTTCCCTCATTCAAAAACTACTGAAAATGTATGTGGAAATTTTAGTTTTTTTACACTCAAAACCAATAAGACAACTGAGATGTTGTGCATTTTGTTGTGCAACAAAAAAAATAGAGAATTCCAATAATTGAAATTCTCTACATAAAACACTGATTATCAGTACTTTAGAAAGTGGGCCCACCTGGGATCGAACCAGGCACCTACTGATTATGAGTCAGTTGCTCTAACCGAATGAGCTATAGGCCCTAAAACCGTTTTTTGGTTTTGTGGTGCAAAAATAGACATTTCTTTTTTCACTCCAAAATTTTATCTTCATTTTTCGCCACTTCACAACTAAAATTGTCTTCTTTGCGTTGTTTTTGGAAAGTAGCAAGAAATAAAGTAATAACTTTGTTTAACTGCTAAAGCCATGTATGAACATGACCAACAAACGTAAAATATTTAATGACCCCGTCTATGGTTTCGTAAGTGTGCCTTCCGATTTAATTTTTGATTTAATCGAGCATCCTTTTTTTCAGCGTTTACGTCGTATTAAACAATTAGGGATGGCTGAGTTTGTCTATCCGGGTGCTTTACATACACGTTTTCACCATGCGTTGGGTGCGATGCACTTGATGGGTGAAGCATTGCAAGTTTTGCAAGCCAAAGGACATTTTTTATTAGATGTTGAAATTGAAGCCGCTCAAATTGCTATTCTTTTGCATGATATTGGTCATGGGCCTTTTTCTCATGTACTTGAATACACTATCTTGAATGATGTTCATCACGAACATATTTCAGCCTTATTGATGGAAAAATTGAATGAGCAATTTCATGGGCAACTCGATTTAGCCATCGAAATGTTTAATGGAACCTATCACCGAGAGTTTTTTCATCAGCTTATCTCAAGTCAGCTTGACATGGATAGGATGGATTACCTCAATCGAGATTGTTTCTTTACGGGGGTTGCCGAAGGGACAATTGGTGTTGACAGAATCATTAAAATGCTCAATGTGGTCGATAATCAATTGGTAGTTGAAGAAAAAGGCTTATTAAGTGTAGAAAACTTTTTAAACGCAAGAAGGTTAATGTATTGGCAGGTATATCTTCATAAGACTTCAATTTGTACAGAAGCCATGTTGATACAAATTATTCGCCGTGCTAGAGAATTAATAAAAATAGGAAACGATTTATTTGTTACCCCCTCCTTTGAAATATTTTTAAAAGAAGAAATTTCTCTGGAATCATTCCAAGAGGAAGAAAAATATTTAAAAGCATTTACCGAAATTGATGACTATGATATTTGGGCTTGCATAAAAACTTGGCAACACAGTAAAGACCCAATTTTATCAACGATTTGCAAAGATTTATTAAACCGAAATTTGTACAAAGTCAAGATTTCAAATTTTCCAATAGAAGATTCTTTCATTCAAAATATCAAACAAACATTAGTCGAAAAGGGAATTCCAGAAGCGGATTTGAGTTATTTCATCACACAAGGTGATGTAAGTAATAAAGGTTATGTTTCGGGAGATGAAACAATCAATATCTTAACAAAATATAAAAATGTTGTCGATATTGCTGATGCATCCGACTTACCAACAATCAAGGCATTGAGCAACATCGTGAAAAAATACTATGTATGTTGGGGCAAAAACGTATCTTTGTAGTGACTTTGCGAATAAAAGATATACTTTTTGTATTATTTGAAGATTATTTTAAATAAAACCACTTATCTTCTTCATTCATAAGTATGAAGATAGAATAAAAGGTTAAATTACTAACGCAAAAACTTTCGCAAGCTAAAACTTGCATAACACCAAATTTATGAAATTTACGGTTAAGCAAATAGCACTCTTGCTAAATGGTGAAGTAAAGGGAGATGAATCGCTCACGGTTAGCCAGTTAGCAAAAATTGAAGAAGGAAAAGCAGGAGATATTTCTTTTCTTTCTAATGAAAAATACGAGCCATATCTTTATACTACCCAAGCCTCTGCCGTAATTGTTGGTCGCACATTCGAACCACGAAAATCATATACTACAACATTAATCGTCGTTGAAAATCCATATATAGCATTTACTCAATTATTAGAAGAATACCAAAAATTGCTTGAAGCTTCAAAAGTAGGTGTAGAACAACCCTCATTTGTAGGCGAAGGCACAATGATTGGTGAAAGAATTTATCAAGGTGCATTTTCGTACATTGGTAAAAACTGCAAAATTGGAAAAAACGTTAAAATTTACCCGCAAGCATATATCGGAGATAATGTGATAATTGGTGATAACACTATTTTATATGCAGGAGTAAAAATTTATGCCAATTGTATCATTGGCAATGATTGTGTAATTCATTCGGGTGTTATTGTAGGAAGCGATGGCTTTGGATTTGCACCACAAGCTGACGGAACTTATAAAACTATCCCTCAACTCGGTAATGTTATTCTCGAAGATAATGTAAGTATTGGTTCTAATTCAACGATTGATTGTGCCACTATGGGTTCTACAATCATTAGAAAAGGAGCAAAAATTGATAATTTGGTTCAAATTGCTCACAATGTTGAAGTCGGAGAAAATACAGTAATTGCTGCACAAACTGGAGTAGCAGGTTCAACCAAGATTGGTAAAAATTGCGTAATTGGTGGACAAGTAGGTATAAACGGACATATCACCATTGCCGATGGCACAAAAGCAGGAGGAAAAGCAGGCATCACAAAAACAGTGAAAAAACCTGGTACTTCTTTAAATGGTAATCCGGCTTTTGAAATCAATGATTATTTGCGTTCGATGGCAGTTCTAAGAAAACTTCCAGCTCTTGAAAAGCAAGTAAAAGCCTTGGAAGAGCAATTTCTTGAACTTCAACAACAAGGCGTTTTGGTTTAATCAATTCCTCTATTCAATATAAAAATTACATTTGCCTAAAGAAAAATAAGTACGATTTACAATGAATGTTAAACAACAAACCCTCAAAAAAATAGTATCTATCACAGGTGTAGGTCTTCATACTGGCGAAAAAGTAACAATGCTTTTAAATCCAGCAGCTATCAATCATGGATATAAATTTCAACGTATTGATTTGCCCAATAAGCCAATTATCGAAGCCGATGTAGATTATGTAGTGGATACGTCGAGAGGTACTGTTTTAGAAAAAGAGGGTGTAAGAATACATACCACCGAACATATCTTAGCAGCTTTAGTTGGTTTACAAGTTGATAATGTTTTAATTCAACTCGATGGCCCTGAGATTCCGATTATTGATGGTAGTGCAATTAAATTTGTAGACTTAATTGAAGAAGCAGGAGTTGAAGAACAAGGTGCTCTTCGTAATTACTATGAAATCGAAGAAGCTATCCATTTCCGTAATGATGACCAAAGCATTGAGTTGGCAGCCTTACCTTTAAATGATTATAGATTAACTGTAATGGTTGACTACAATTCAAATGTATTACATAGCCAACATGCCCAACTACACGATATAAATTTATTTAAGCAGGAAATCGCTCCGTGTCGTACATTCGTTTTTTTACACGAATTAGAAGCTTTGTTTAAAGCAGGGCTAATCAAAGGTGGTAATATTGATAATGCCGTAGTAATTGTTGATCGCGAAATTTCTGAAGAAGAAGTTGAAAATCTAGCCTCTTTACTCGGTAAAGAAAAAATTAAAGTTGGCACAACGGGTATCCTGAATGATATGCCACTTAGATTTTCGAACGAACCAGCTCGTCATAAGCTACTCGATGTAATGGGAGATTTAGCCCTAGTTGGTCGCCCGCTGAAAGCTCATATTTTGGCAGCTCGTCCGGGTCATACACCAAATGTTGCTTTAGCCAAGAAAATCAAAAAACATATTAGCGATTCAGCTAAAAGTACACCACAATACGACCCAAATACACCTCCTGTATTTAATATCAATGACATTGCCAAACTCTTACCCCACCGTTATCCATTTGCACTCGTAGATAAAATTGTATATCTCGATGGTCAAACAGTTGTGGGGGTAAAGAATGTCACTATGAACGAACCTCAATTTACGGGTCACTTTCCTGAAAACCCAGTACTGCCAGGTGTCATTCAAGTAGAAGCCATAGCTCAAACTGGTGGAGTTTTAGTATTAACCACTACTGGCGACCCAGAAAGTTATTGGCCATATTTGGTAGGTATCGATAATTGTCGATTCTATCACAACGTTTTACCTGGTGATACGTTAATTATTAGATGCTCACTTCTTGCTCCTATCAGACTTGGCGTAGCTAAAATGCACGGTGAAGCATGGGTTGGTAAGAAACTCGTGTGCGATGTTAATATGACTGCTCGCTTGGTAAAAAAAGCAAAATAATAATCTAATAGATTTAGGTAAACCTTGAGTTTTGCCTGTTTAAGAAACAAACCTAAAAAATGAATCAACCGTTGGCGTATATACACCCCGATGCAAAGGTTGCACAAAATGTAGTAATCGAGCCATTTGCCGTAATCCATAAGGATGTAGAAATTGGCGAAGGAACCTGGATAGGTTCACACGCGATTATCATGGAAGGTGCCAGAATTGGCAAAAATTGTAAAATTTTTCCTGGAGCTGTAGTTTCAGCTGTTCCTCAGGATTTGAAGTATAAAGGCGAAAATACTGTCACAATCATTGGCGATAATACTACGATTCGCGAATGTGTAACAGTGAACCGAGGTACTGTAGATAAAATGCGTACGGAAGTAGGCTCAAACTGCCTCATCATGGCTTACGCTCACATTGCACACGACTGTATCATTGGAGATAATGTAATCTTAGCTAACTGCGTACAATTAGCTGGACACATCACTGTTGGCGACTATGCCAATATCGGAGGTATGACTGCCGTACAACAATTTGTTAAGATTGGAAAACACACTTATATTGGCGGTTGCTCACAAATCCGTAAGGATGTACCGCCGTTTATAAAAGCTGCTCGTGAACCTCTATCTTATGCAGGTATCAATTCAGTTGGACTTCGTAGAAGAGGCTGTTCTGATGAAAAAATTGCCGAAATTCAGGCAATTTATCGCTATATCTATCTTCGTGGCTTAAATAATACCGATGCGATTACACAAGTAGAGTTAGAGTTTCCAGCAACACCAGAACGTGATGAAATCTTAAACTTTATTTCAAATTCTGAGCGTGGTATTATTAAAAGTCCTGTAAAGAAAGGGGCTGAAGAATAATTCTCTTCCCAACGAGATATTTGTAAATATATGACAATTGAGTTAGAGAATTTAGGTAAGAAATTTCGTAAAGAATGGATTTTCCGAAACGTTAATTTAAGGTTTGATACAGGTAAAAGTTATACCTTTGTCGGGCCTAACGGTAGTGGAAAATCCACTCTTTTACAAGTACTTATTGGTGTAATGCCACATTCTGAAGGGAAAGTTTCATATACACTCAATGGCGTGGAAGTTTCTCTTGATGATATCTACAAAAAAATTGTTATTGCAGCACCTTATCTCGAATTAGTTGAAGAATTTACTTTGCTTGAATCAATTGAATTTCATCAGAAATTCAAGCCTTTTAAAGACAATATTACTTCCCATCAACTACTTGATTATCTGCAACTTACGCCCCATAAAGACAAGGCAATCAAGAATTTTTCATCGGGTATGAAGCAACGCCTCAAACTGGGTTTAGCTTTTTACTCGGAAGCTCCCATCATTCTACTTGATGAACCCACCTCAAACCTTGATGCTCAAGGAAGTGCTTGGTATTTAGAACAAATTGAAAAACATACTGAAAATCGGTTGTTAATTATCTGCTCAAATCAACCCAACGAATATACTTTCTGCAATAATATTGTTGATATTAGAGATTATAAATAAGCCTATTTTTGTATTCTCCCTACTTTTGTAAACAAAGGAAAATATACATGCTGGCGGTCTTTCCAATGCTCTTTCAATTTTTCAATGACACCTTCTACTGGATTTTTGCCGTTTTTCTTGATATAATGCTGAATTGAAGACCATGAGTTAAAGTATCCTTCTGCCATTTCGAGCGTCCATAAATATTCATTACTAAAACTTGGACACTCAATTATTTCAAAAGGAAATGGAATAGATGCATAGTGATTATCAATGTGTTTTCTTTCGGCATCCCAATAAGGGCCAGTGATATTCCAGTAAAAATCCTGCAAAATCTCATCTATTATTCCCTCAAAACGAGGCATCGAATAACCAATGATAAAAATTACAGCATCTTGCTTAGCAACTCTTTTTGCTTCGGTATAAAATCTTTCAAAATCAAACCAGTGTATTGCCTGTGCTACCGTTATTAAATCAAAAGTATCATTGGCGAAAGGAGTTTCTTCTGCTCTGGCAATGGAATAGGTAATATTTGAAGCTTGAAAAGCATTATCAAGCTGTTTTTGACTAATATCAGTTGCACAAACGCTATCAAAAATTTTAGCTAATTCCTTGGCCATCTGACCGTTTCCTGTGGCACAATCCCAAACAATTTCTTTGTTGGTGACAATTTTAGCTAAATAGTCAAAAAGTTCTTGCGGATAATTTGGGCGAAACTGAGCGTAAATACTTGCCTGATTTGAAAAATTATCTTTTACTGCCATTTTTTAATAAAAGTAAAGTGTTTAACGGAATACTACTCATACTTATGGAGAACTTTCATTCTTCAAACATTCAAGAATTAATCAGCCAATTTGACAAAACTAATATTACGTTTTAAGCCTTCTAATTTTGTTCTCTTTAAAGCACTTCTTCGAAATATTTCTTGGAAAACCTCCTGTGTAATTTCCTCCCAATCTGATTTAGTAAAATTCTTTAAATCAGGGTGTTGCCTAAAATCTGTAACCTCTGAAGGTTTTGAAAAACGATTCCACGGGCATACATCTTGACAAATATCACAGCCAAAAATCCAATTTTCGAATTGCCCTTTTACCTCATCTGGAATGGCTTCTTTCAATTCAATCGTAAAATAACTAATGCATTTCGAGCCATCAACTACATAAGGCTGCACAATCGCATCGGTCGGACAAGCATCAACACAACGTGTGCAAGTACCACAGTAATCTTTCATGGAAGAATCGGTTTGTAATTCTAAATCGCAAATGATTTCTCCGATAAAAAAGAAACTCCCTATCTCTCTTGTGATTAGATTTGAGTGTTTCCCAATCCAGCCAATTCCGCTCTTTTTTGCCCAAACTTTATCCATTACTGGGGCAGAATCTACAAAAATTCGGCCATTTACCTCCCCAATTTCTTCTGAAATAAAGTTCATTAAATCTTTCAGTTTGTCTTTCAAAACAAAATGATAATCAGTACCATAGGCATATTTTGAGATTTTGTATGAATCTTCATCGGTAGATAGTGGTTCTTCTGGAAAATAATTCAAGATAACTGTAATGACCGACTTCGCCCCATCTACCAATTTTCTCGGGTCAAGGCGTTTATCAAAATGATTGGCCATATATGCCATTTTCCCATGATAATTCAGATTCAACCATTTTTCTAAGAGTGGAGCTTCTTCCTCTAAAAAATCTGCTTTTGAAATACCACAAGCCTCAAAGCCCAGTTCTAAGGCTTTTTGTTTAATGATATTTGAACGTTCTTGGAGCAATTCTAATAAGATTAATATTGCACAAAAATAGAGACAAATTCAGAATATATCGCACTTATCTCTAAGGCACTGTTTGAATATTTTACTTTCATCTATAACAAATCTGATAAAAGTTGTATTATCAAAATACTTTAATGGCATTGAAATTGTGCACAAGTATTATCAGAAAACTGTGCTACTTAAATGAAAAAAATATTATACATTCCTCTTTTAGCCTCAATAATTGCTTGTTCATCAAACGAATCAGTCACTTCAGCTTCTTCAACAGATACTGAACTTGAAATGACCATTACACAAGCAACAAACGATAAGGGCAAGAGTAGCTTGCTACTTCCTGAAAGTAACGATTATTCAAAGATACCCCAAGACCCCAAAAACCCGATAACAGCAGAAAAAGTGGAGCTTGGACAAATGCTCTTTCACGAAACTGCTTTGGGAAGAAACCCATTAAAAGCTGCTAATTTACAAACCTACTCTTGTGCAAGTTGTCATCATGTAAAGGCAGGGTTTCAGGCTTGTATGATGCAGGGTATTGGCGATGGTGGAGTTGGTTTTGGGGTTCATGGAGAAAAACGTGTGCGTGCCACCAATTACAAAGAAAATGAAATAGATGTCCAGCCACTCCGAAGTCCATCAGCTTTGAATATAGCCTATCAGACAAATGTTTTGTGGAATGGTCAGTTTGGGGCTACACACCTCAATCAAAATACTCAAAGGAGTTGGACAGTTGGAACGCCAAAAGAAAAAAATAATTTAGGTTTTCAAGGTACAGAAACACAGGCGATTGCCGGGCAAGATGTCCACCGTCTTTTCATCAGTAAAACCTTCTTAGAACAAATTCCTGATTATAAAGAAATGTTTAAGAAAGCCTATCCCAACATGGATTTGAATGATAACTTTCAACTTAAAATTAATGCTGGTTTGGCAATTGCAGCCTATGAACGCACTCTATTAGCTACCGAAGCTCCATTTCAGCAATGGCTTAAAGGAAATTATAATGCCATGACAGAAGAGCAAAAAAGTGGAGCCAAGTTGTTTTTTGGAAAGGCTAATTGTGTTGCGTGCCACAATGGGCCTTCATTAGCAGCAATGAATTTTTATGCTTTAGGTATGAACGATTTACAAAATGGAACCTATGGCTTAAGTACTGTAGTTAGCGTAACAGAAACTCAAGCAGAACACAAAGGTCGTGGCGGTTTTACTGGTAAAGCTGAAGATATGTTTAAGTTTAAAGTACCCCAACTGTATAACTTAAAAGATTCTCCGTTTTATGGTCATGGGGCTTCCTTTACAAAAATAGAAGATGTCATTAGTTATAAGAATACGGCAAAAGCTCAGAACCGTAAAGTTCCTGCTTCGCAATTGGCTACTGAATTTAAACCTTTGAACCTTTCTGTAACAGAAATAAATCAACTAACAGAATTTATTAAAAACGGGCTTTATGACCCAAATCTCCAAAGATATAGTCCGAAAAAGTTACCCTCAGGCTTTGCCTTCCCGAATAATGATACTCAATCTCGAAATGATTTAGGGTTCAAGGAATAATAAAAGAGGAAGTATATACTTCCTCTTTTATTATTCCTTTATAATATCTACCGAAACCCATTCATCATATTCATCCTCGTATCCTTCATAATGAATGTAGTGTAAACAAGAAAACTTTTTCAGTACTTTAGCAGCGTACCAAGCTTTATCATTGGTGCTGTAAACCTTCACTCTTGCACCAATTGGAAAATCTTTAGTACATTTAAAAGCCTTCACTCTTGAAGCTTCCACCACCTCAACCTCATTGTTTGTATAACTATAAAATCTAACTTTTAGTCTTTTATCAGCTTCCACATTTTCAATAAAACCAAGCCAATCAGTACCGTCATAATCAACCTGAACTCTTTCTCCAATTCTGCTATTTTTCTTAATCGGAACGCCAGCTTTTATCTCGAAGTTCTTCATTGTGTTTGGAACAAAATATAATGATTTTTGTCCTTCCACAATGGCCATTTCTGTATCAATATATTGGGCTAGTTCGGGCAATTGAATTTGTCCATTATTATCTATATCCACAAAGTTTCTACCTTCTAAACCATATAACAAAGCATTGGAAAAAGTCCAATTACCAGTAGAAACATCGGTGGGTACCACAGAATTCAAAGCAGCGTAATTTCTTGAAGGATACTTTTGTACTTCTTTGGCCAAACCTCCAGAATTACAACAATCAGCAGTAAAAATGGCTGTATTTCCTGCAAAATTTTCATTCACAGTTTTTACAATTTCTTCGGCTGTCCAGTCAGCTCCTTGGTAATTTGCAAAGCATACTTTGCCACCATCATTTTTATAACCATGCCCGCAATAATAAAAAAACAAAGCATCGCCTTTTTTGGCTTGTTTAAGAAACGGTGCGAAAGCCTCTCTAACAGCCTTTGTAGTAGCTTTTTGGTCTTTCAAATAAAGCATCTGACTGGCAGGAACGCCTTGTTTTTGAAAGAAATTCAAGATTTTGGTATCTAACCTTCCTTTCTTGTCAAAAGATGCAAACGTATTCGCATCAGCCCACTCTAAAACACCAACCATAAATACCCAAGTTCGGCTATAATCTAGTTTTTGCTGCCCTATTCCCTTCAAATTGATAACGAGCAAAAAGAGTAATAAAAAGTATTTCTTCATAAATATTAATAAGTTTGAATAGCTTGTAGAATAAAATCATCGAAATTAGATTTTCCGACAATATTTACCTCAATTGGTACATAAAAGAACTTTTCTTGTTCAGTTTTACTTAAAAGTGGCTTTAGCTTCACCATGTCTTTTTCTGTACTAATAAACTTAATTTTTGTACCAAATTCTTTGAGTAATTTCTCAATATCATCTCTCGAAAAAGCATAATGGTCAGGAAAATCAATTGTTTTTTGAATGTTAGGTACTTGAGTCTTCAAATATTCAACAAATTTTTCTGGTTTTGCTATTGCAGAAACAATAACACATTGTTGATTTAGTTCAAAAGTACTTGTAGGAATATAACCCACTATAGACCTGTAAATAATAGAAGAATAAAAAATGGGAATTTGACTATCAGTATATTTTTTTATACCGAACTCTAAATCATTTCTTTTATTTTGAGATAATTGAGGTGGACACTTCGTGACTATTACGGCATCGGCTCTTCGGGCACTTTGGCGAATATCACGTAATCGGCCAAATGGCACCAAAGCATCTTCAAAAAATGGCTTATCGAATTCTGTAAGTAAAAGATTCAAATGTGGATTTATCTTTCTATGCTGAAAAGCGTCATCTAATACAACCAGCTTATTATCAGTAAATTCTGTCTGTATTTTATTTACCCCTTCTACCCTATCTTCACATACAACTACCTTTATTTCCTGAGCAAACTTTAAATAATACTGCATTGGTTCATCGCCTATTATTTGTGCATTTGCTTGATTATCAGCTACTAAAAACCCTTTGGTTTGTCTTCCATAGCCTCTACTTAAAGTACTCATTTGATATTTTTTATTGAGCAAACGAACCAAATATTCAACATGAGGAGTTTTACCTGTACCTCCTAAACTCAAATTTCCAACATTGATGGTATAAACTTTAGGACGAATTGATTTAGAAATTCCAGAATCATATAGGTAATTTCTTAAAAAAATGATACCGTAATACAAGCCATATAAAGGAAAAAGTGTTATTTTAAATAACAAAACAAGTAACTTCATGTTGGTTTGGTTTTTGTAAAATATAACAATTTTAACAGCTGAGTATCTCTAAAAGTATATAAATCGACTAATTATATCATTAAAAACAAAAGTTTCTGTACTTTTGCCAAAATTAAGCATTTTTAAATGGGTCTGAAAGTGAAATGGTTGAAGCACACTTTGATGTTCAGGTTTGAAGCAGGAACTTCGAGAGGTGTTTATACTGAGAAAGATACTTATTTCATAAAAATCTTCGATTCTGAAAATCCAACGGTTTTTGGTTTGGGAGAAGCCGCACCCCTAAAAGGCTTAAGTGTTGATGATATACCGAATTTTGAAGAAGTACTACAAAATATTTGTGATACTTTTGATAGCCTAGACCTTGAAGTATTCGAATGGAATATCAATATTATTCTCTCTCAGCTCATCGACGATATTTTCCCATCCATCAAATTTGGTTTTGAAACGGCCTTGCTTGACTTTTTAAATGGGGGAAAAAGAGTGATTTTTAATAATGATTTTGTAAGGAGTAAACGTGCAATAGATATCAATGGCTTAGTTTGGATGGGTAGTGCTGAATTTATGGCTAGACAGGTTAGAGAAAAACTCGAAAATGGTTTTCAGACAATTAAAATGAAAGTTGGTGCGATTAATTTTGACGAAGAATTAGCTATTTTGGCAAGTATTCGTGAAAAGTTCTCGGCCGATGAAATCACACTTAGAGTCGATGCCAACGGAGCTTTTTCAGTAGATGATGCCCCTCAGAAACTCAAGCAATTGGCTAATTATCAAATTCATAGCATCGAACAACCAATCAAACCGCAGCAAACTGAAACAATGGCCAATTTATGTCAAAACGGTGCGATTGCTGTTGCTCTTGATGAAGAATTAATCGGCGTAACAGATTACGTGCAGAAAATGCAGCTTCTAAAAAAGCTGAAACCTACTTATATAATCTTAAAACCAAGCCTTTTGGGTGGACTTCAACACTGCCGAGAATGGATTGAGATTGCTACACGCCTTCATATTGGTTGGTGGATGACTTCTGCTCTCGAATCTAATATTGGCTTAAATGCCATCGCCCAATTTACTGCCGAATACAAAAACCTTATGCCACAAGGCTTAGGAACAGGCTCACTTTATCATAATAATATTCCAAGTCCGCTAGTTGTAGCAAATGGTTACCTCCACTACTCACCCGAACAAAACTGGAACCTAAATTTGCTTGCTAATTTCTAAAACTATCTTCCTTATTTTAAGTTTATATCTACAAGCTTAATTGTTTTTTGATGATTTTTTAAATTGAAAGCTTCGGCAACCAATTTAAGTTGTACTTCGTACATTAATTATCAATCCCGCCAAAAAATTCGAACCAGCATGTCAAAGATTGTTTCAATCGGTACAGCCACACCAGCTTTTTGTCATCAACAAAAAGATATTATGCAGTTTATGCTCGATGCCAACAATCCTGATGAGAAAAATAAAAAGTTAATACCAATTCTCTATCATAGAAGTGGCATAGAAACCCGTTATTCGGTTTTTGAAGATTTCTCTAAAATCAGAGGGCAATGGAATTTCTTTGGGAATAATTGCACGATGCCCCCACTTGAAGCAAGAATGAATTCTTTCAATGATGCGGCTATTGCACTTTCTGTTGAAGCTATTAAAGATTGCATTAAAGATACTGATATTCAGGAAATTACCCACTTAATTACAGTTACTTGCACTGGTTTATCAGCTCCCGGGTTAGACATACAATTAATTCAGCAATTGGGCTTATCAACCAATATTGTGCGAACTTCAGTAAATTTCATGGGTTGTTATGCAGCTCTACATGCCCTTAAAATAGCCGATGCTTTTTGTAGAGCTGATACCAATTCAAAGGTTTTGGTGGTGTGCACGGAGCTTTGTACTATCCATTTTCAAAAATCAAATGATACCGATGCCATACTTTCTTCTACCTTGTTTGCTGATGGTTCGGCAGCGTGCCTAATTACAGGAAATGATGCCTCAGAGGGACTTTCTATCAGACAATTTTATTCTCAAATAGCCTTAGATGGACAAAAAGATATGTCGTGGAGACTTTCGAGTACAGGTTTTTTAATGACCTTGTCGAGTTACGTTCCTAAATTAATTAAAGAAGAAATGAAGCATTTACTTAAGGCTTCTTTAGATAAACTTCAAATCAATCAAGCCGATATCAATGAATGGGCAGTACATCCGGGCGGAAAAAATATACTTGAAGCAGTAGAAAACGCCTTAGGTTTATCGGCATCTGATTTGGAGAATTCTTATGATATTCTTCGTAATTATGGAAATATGTCATCACCCACCATTTTATTTGTTTTGAAAAAAATATTCGAAAATTCTCAACAAAAGGGAAATATCTTTGCAGTTGCTTTTGGCCCTGGTTTAACAATGGAAAGTGTAATTTTAGAGAAATGAATTTCAAAACTCGCTCTTATGAATCCGAACTTCTTGATAATGAACACATTCCACAAGAAGACCTCTACCAAAACCTAAAGGAACTTGATTTCATCAATCGTTATTTAGGTGGACATTCAGTAATTATAGATGGATTTAATAATTCTATATTTTCAAATAATATCGATAATTCAATATTTTCAAATTATACTGAAAATATAAATTTATATGAAATTGGTAGCGGTGGTGGAGATAACCTAAGGGCCGTAGCGAAGTTTTTAAGTAAGAAAAAAATAAATGTCAAACTATGCGGCATTGATTTAAAAGCCGATTGTATAAATTTCGCCCAAAAATTCAATTCAACTAACATCAACTACGAACAATCTGACTACCAAGCTTCTACTTTCCCGATAGGAAAACCTCACATCATTTTCAACTCATTATTTTGTCATCATTTTACAGATGAACAATTAATAGAAATGTTCCGATGGATGCATACACATGCTCAATCTGGATTTATTATTGCCGATTTACATCGGCATCCTTTAGCTTACTATTCAATAAAGATTTTGACTAAACTTTTCTCAAAATCTTACTTAGTTAAAAACGATGCTCCTTTATCAGTGTTAAGAGGTTTTAGAAAACATGAATTAGTGCATTTACTTGAACAAGCTGGTATAAAAAACTATCAAATTAGATGGAAATGGGCATTTCGTTGGCTAATTATTGTCAAAAAATGATAATTAAAACATTTTCAAGTCCTAAGAGTTTTAAAATAAGAATCTTACTTCAGTCCAATGTTTGTTAGCCTCACAATTGTTCGATACCCCAAGTACTTTATCCCTTTTGCCTTTTTATCAATGGCCATTTTACACTTACCTCTCTTTTTTACAAGAGGCTTGAGTTTTTGGAAACTACTAGGCTGTGGCAAAAACGGCACTTTCGATATTCAGCCCGACTTTCAGCAATGGGGTATGCTAGGTGTTTGGAATCAGCAGTCAGATTTTGAAAAGTTTCAAGAAAACTCATGGGTTTCAAAATGGTGGCGTTTTTTTTGTCACGAAAAATGGACAATTGGTTGTATTCCATACGAATCACATGGAAAGTGGGATAAAAAAGAACCTTTCGGTAAACCAATACCTGACCGTAATTATTCTGGCCCGATTGCAGTTCTCACCCGAGCTACCATCAGTTGGTCGAAGTTAAAAAGTTTTTGGTCAAATGTGCCAATCGTATCTGCCTCGATGAATCAGGCTCAAGGATTTATTACCTCAGTAGGTATCGGAGAAGTTCCATTCATCCGACAAGCTACTTTTTCAGTTTGGGATAGCCTTGATGACGTCAAGCAATTTGCCTATAAACAAAGAGAACACGCTCAAATTGTAAAAAAGACACACAATGAAAAGTGGTACTCCGAAGAACTTTTCGCTCGATTTATTCCTATATTTAGTACAGGAACAATAAAAGGTGTAAATCCGATTATCATTTAGATGTACTAATTATTATGAACCCGAAACCTCAAACAACCAACTACCTTTACTTAATTCATTGATTATCAATCTCATACTCATTCTTTTCTAAACTAACAAAAGCAGTTTTTTTTGATTTTTTCAAATCCTGCTTAATAATTCTATTCATCGCATCGTTTTATAAGTAACTATACAATTATCGGGCATGATTTTTGTAAAACAACATTATTCGGTGAATGAACAAATGAAAAGATTTTGACTATGTCCCGTTTCAAATATTTGTTATTTTGGCTGGGAGCCTTTTTCTTTATTAGCTTTTCGACCTTAGGACAACAAGAAACAAAGCCTGTGCAATGTACTACAACTGGTGCAGCAGTTTATGGTATCAGAACTATTGGAGGGAGTTTTATAATGGACCCTGAATTTGGGTGTTTGAATCCATCTGACCCTAATGCGACAGTGACGGTTACAGTCAAAAACCCCTTATCTCCAACTGGTAATACCACCAATAACTTAGGTTATATATTTGATTTAAAAGATAATAGAAGTCTCGCGGCAACATTCCCTCCGCTTCAAACCTCGTGGACAGTTAGTACCCCCGGAAAATACTGGATTTTACAGAGTGGTAATGAAAATTCCGAAACTTATATTACCTGTAAATATTTCGAAGTAATCAAGCCTGAAGACCCTGATATTAGCGTAAGTTCCTGTGCCCCAAATAGTATCACTGTTGAATTTTTAGCTACGCCAAAAAATAGAAAACATGGCTCGTATGAAATAGATTGGGGAGATGGAAATAAAGAACCAATAACTGATTTGACAAATTTTCCAATTGTTGTACCACACCTATATAACAGCACTCCCACTACAAAACCTAGTATAATTACTAAATATATCAGTGGAACCAATACATCGGCCTGCTCAAAGAGCTACACATTTGAGCTTAATATTCCACCCAAACTTACAGAATTAGAAGGTTTATCAAGCGGTACGATTGTAAAAATCACGATGAAAGAGGGTAACGAAAACAAAGATTATAATCTTGAACAAAAAACAAACAATGGCACTTGGATAGATACAGGAAAGAAAATGAAACGTAACTCGGGTCAACCATCTGCTACATTAGATGTAAATGGTTTGAATGGTTCGAATGAATATTGTTTTCGATTAAAAGCTAATGATGGTTGTACTAACCCTACGCTATCAAATGAGGTATGCAGTATTGTCCCAAAAGCAAATATTACGAGCACTAAGTCAGCAACCATCAACTGGAACACTCCTGACCCTAGCGTTTCAAGCTATACCGTTGATTTTAGCGAATCACCTACTGGAGCTAATGCCAATACCGACGTACCTTCACCACCAACTGCCACTACATATACCCTTAATAATCTTGATTGCAGGAAAAAATATAATTTTCAAATTACGGCTTTCATAGGGCCAGCTAGTAATCAGGTAATCATAAAATCGCCAAGTATTTTAATAGACCCTGCCATTACGATACAATTACCAGCCAAAACAACTGGAACTGTATCGGTTTCAAATTCAAATACAATTAATTTCAAGCTTTTTTCTACAAAAGAAAGTAAGTATATTTTTTATCGCTCTGTTGGAGGTAGTTCAAATTTTGTTGAAGTCATGCGAACACCAGATGATTTCTACGATGATATAGGTGTTGACCCTGCAAAACAGCAATACTGTTATAAAGTAGCATATCAAGATGAATGTGGCAATACTTCTGATTTATCACCTGCGTTTTGCAGTATTTTTGCAAACTCAAATCAGGATAATATTCTTTCTTGGACAGATTTCTCTGTCCCTTCTTCTACTTTACCTGTTCAGTATTACATCGAATCATTTGAACCCGGTGGCAATATTTTAAATGTAAATATTTCAACCAATAATTACATAGAGTTAAAGCAGCAAATTGAGGATATTATAAATTTACCTAATGCCAATGGGGCTGCTACATTCAGAGTTAAGGCCGTACAAGGTTCTTATTCTGCCTATTCGAATGATTATACTTTTATTTTACCCGTACAATTGTATATTCCATCTGCATTTACCCCAAATACAGATGGTAGTAATGATGCTTTTGTAGCAAAAGGTAGATTTATTGTAAAATATAACTTAGAAATCTATGACCGCTGGGGAAACGTAATATTTGAAAGCAATGATTTGAATATTAGTTGGGATGGCACCACTACTGATGGTATTACACAAGCACCACCCGGTAATTATGGGTTCAAGATTTGGGGCTTAGATGTTGGGGGAAATAAGTTTCAAAAGACGGGTTCGATAGTCCTTCTTAAATGAAACAAAAATCCATTTAATATGTTATTTGAAAAGGGTAGTCTATAATCGACTGCCCTTTTTTGTATATTTGCATGAAAATAAAACGCTTACAACTATGAATATGGGAGATATTTTCGGGATGGCTAGTAAAATGAAAGAAATGCAAGCCCGAATGCAAGAAGCTCAAGAAAATTTAGCAAAAATCACCGAGATGGGTGAAGCTGGTGCAGGCATGGTGAAAGTAACTGCCAATGGAAAAAAACAATTGGTTAGTGTTGAAATTGATGAAGATTTGATGAAACCGACTGACCGAGAAATTTTGCAAGATTTAATTGTAGCGGCTACAAATAAAGCCTTAGAAAAAGTTGAAATCAAAGCCAAAGAAGAACTTCAAAAATCTACTGAGGGATTAATGCCTAATATTCCAGGAATGGATTTGGACAAATTATTTAAATAAAATTCTATGAGCAAAGTAGCCGTAGTAATTTTAAACTACAACGGAAAAACATTTCTAGAAACCTTTTTGCCATCAGTTATTCAAAACTCTGGTGGCAATGAGGTAATTGTTGCAGATAATGCCTCCACAGATGATTCAGTAGCCTTTTTACATAGTCATTTTCCTGAAGTGAAACTCATTCAAATGTCTCAAAATCAAGGATTTGCAGGAGGATATAATGCGGCTTTACAACAAGTTCAAGCCCAATATTATGTTCTTTTAAATTCTGATGTGGAAGTAACACCAAACTGGATAGAACCCATCATAAAACTCATGGATAATGATGAATCTATTGCAGCGTGCCAGCCTAAAATTTTGAGTTATCATGAAAAAACACACTTCGAATACGCGGGTGCTGCTGGTGGATATATCGACTGGTTGGGGTATCCGTTTTGCAGAGGTAGAGTATTTGATAGCTACGAAAAAGATACTGGTCAATATAATGATACCAAAGAAATTTTTTGGGCTACTGGTGCTTGTATGTTTGTTCGTGCTGATGTATTTCATAGTTTAGGAGGTTTTGATGCAAATTTCTTTGCTCACATGGAAGAGATTGACTTATGCTGGCGAATGAAAAATGCCGATTATAAAATCATGTATTCGTCGGAATCAAAAGTTTATCACGTTGGTGGAGGCACTTTACACAAATCTAATCCACGCAAAACTTTCCTTAATTACAGAAATGGCTTGGCAATGCTCTATAAAAATCTACCAAGTGGAAAGGTATTTTATACGATTCTGCTAAGGTTAATTTTAGATGGCATTTCGGGTATAAAATTAGTTTTAGATGGTCAATTGAATGATTGTCTGGCAATCATCAAAGCTCATTTTGCATTTTATGTGATGATTCCGAAGCTTGAAAGAAAAAAAACTAAACAAGTTTATCCCATTTACTCCAAAAGTATTGTTTGGGAGTATTTTGTGAGAAAAAATAAACCTCAAGTATAAAATGGCGAAGGTAATAGGCATAACTGGCGGTATTGGTTCGGGAAAAAGTATCGTTTGTAAGTTTTTTGAACTTTTACAGATTCCCGTTTACTATGCTGATGCAAGAGCTAATTGGCTTACAAACAACGATTTACAACTAAGAAAAGAAATAAAAGAGCTTTTAGGCAGACAAGCCTACGACCAAGATGGATTGTATAATAGAAAATGGGTAGCCGAACAGGTATTCACCGACCCTTCCCTATTACAAATGCTCAATTTACTAATACACCCAAGGGTATTGGCCGATACTCAAAATTGGCTTGAGAAAAACCAAAACCAAAGTTATGTTTTACGTGAAGCAGCCATAAGTAATGCGGCAAAACAAGGCAATGATTTAGATAAAATAATTGTAGTTAGCTGCCCAGAAGACATTCGAATTAAGAGAATCAAACAAAGAGACCCTCAACGAAGTGAGACACAAATAAAAGCAATTATTGCTCGACAAAAAACAGAAGAGGAGTTTGCCTCAATAGCTGATTATATTATTCAAAACGACGAGAAGAAACTACTTATTCCACAAATCTTAGCAATTCACCAACAACTAAATCACTAATTTTAGAGCCAAGTGCTTGGTTTTTTCATAATCTTTTTCTTCATCAATATCAGTCAAAGTAGGCAATTCAGCAATGCTGATGCTGAGTTTTTTACAAACTTCAATGGCCTCTTTAAGTACATTTTCATGGCTCCAAGCTTTATTTAAAAACAAATTTTCAAGTAAATTAATGGGGTCAGAAAGTAATTCAAAATTAAAGCCAATCATATAATATCCTCCATCATTGGCTGGTCCAATTACAACCGAATCTTCAGAAAGTAGTTTAAATCCATCTTCTATCAGTTCAGCAGATAGTTCAAGGCAATCGCTTCCAATTATTAATGCTTTCTTATGTCCAGTGTTCATGCATTTCATAAACGACTCTTGCATTTTTAAGCCTAGGTCATTGCCTTCATGCTGAACGCTTTTCTTATACATTTCATTATTCCAGATATCATTATTATCTACAAAATCTGAATAAAATAAATACTTATCCACTGGTAGGCCACTGGTGATTAACATTGTGTGAGCCATCAATTCATGATAAATCTCCAATGCTCGCTCATTACCGAGGGTCGCTGCCAGACGCGTTTTTACTTTTCCCAATCGAGGATTTTTAATAAAAATAATAATCGCTTCTTCTTGTACAGCCCCGCATTTTTGGGGGAAATTTTTGTCGGCTAATGCACCTGCTTTCATTATAAATAATATGTAATTAAAATTGTAAATTCTCAGTTTTATTCTGATTTTTGTTTTTCAAACTTACGAAAATATCACTCACTAGGTTGAGTAGAACAAGTAAATCATTTCACAAAACAAACATTTAATATAGTTTTTACATGAAAAAAATTATCTATACCGAAAAAGCTCCTGCACCAATTGGGCCTTATAGTCAAGCGGTATTGGTTGAAGATACACTCTATGTATCTGGCCAAATTGCTCTAGAACTGGCACAATCTGGAGACCTGAAGGCCGAGACACAAAAAGTAATGGAAAACATCGGACATATACTCGCTGAAGCTGGTATGAATTACGAAAACATCGTAAAGTCGAGTATTTTCCTAAAAAATATGGATGATTTTGCTCTAGTAAATGAGGTTTATGGGCAATACTTCACTTCCTTGCCACCTGCTCGAGAAACAGTTCAAGTTGCTCGTCTTCCAAAAGATGTGAATGTAGAAATTTCTGTAATTGCTGTAGCTTAGAATTTTCGTGTCATAGAGACTTGAAATTAATAAAAAGTCATTATATTGACTATCAAGTGTTTATTTTACGCATGAGTCTTTAATTAAGAAATAAAGTTTGCCGTAAAATAATTTTCATGCATCGTGATAGATTTAAAATAAAGAAATTCTTTTATATTTACAAAAAACAATAGTTCCCTCCCAATATTAATAACATAAACTGATCGTTCAGCTATGAGAAAAAATTATTTTCTATCTCTACTTTTGTTGATGATAACTTTTTGGCAGGTGGAAGCCTCCAATGGTTCAAAATCAATCAATAAAAATGGCAAGGCAGCCCGCACAACAGTCACAATACCCGCACCTCCAGCTGCCCCTAGTGGTCTTTCTGGTTCTGCAGTCGGTGGTGATGCGACAAAACTCAATTTAACATGGACAGATAATTCAGTTGATGAAACTGAATTTGAAATTGCTTATTCAACAGATTCTACCACATATTTAGTCACATCCGCTGTTGCTGTTACGGGAAGTGGCTCTACTGGAGCTACAACACTTAACGGACTAACGCCCAACACAACCTATTATATTTGGGTTAGGGCTTTACGTGCAGATGTTGCAAGAAGTATAGGGTCATGTACTCCAGTGGCTAATGAACCTACTAATTCAGCTCCTACTGGCAATACACCATCTTGTTGGAGTAATTTATTAAAAATTTCAACAGGTGCTATACCAGCTGCACCAACTAATGCAATAGTTGCCACTCCTTATTCACAAAGAACAAATACTGTTTACTTCAATGATAATTCAGCAGATGAAACCGAATTTATCATCGAGCGTTCAAGTAGTGGTGGTGCATTCACTCAGATTGCAACTATGCCTGGTGTTTCAGGTACAGGTCAACGTTCTTATGTTGATAATACAACATTACCAAATACACAATATCAATACCGCATCTATTCAAAAAATATTATTGGCCAGTCTGTAACAGGAGCAACGACAGCATCTTTCATTACTCCTCCAGACAGACCAATTGCTCCGAATAGTTTAGGTTTGATAAGCGTAAATCCTATAGGGCTTAACTTCATTAAAATGTACTGGAGAAATGGAGCACCTAATGCGATAGGATTTTATGTACAACAATCAAGCGATAATAACTCTTGGTTTACTATAGGTACCGTTTCTGCTAATAGCGAACTTGGCTTTACTGCAACAAACTTAAATGAAGGACAAAGATATTTCTTTAGAGTTATTGCGTTCAACTCTGGTGGTGATAGTGATCCTTCAAATGTTTTGCCAGCAACTACGCTGAAAAGGGTAGCACCAAACCCGGCATTCAATCTTACTGCAAAAACTATTTCAACCACCCAAATTGATTTGAAATGGAATTTAGGTACGCAAGATGGTGTAACAAACAACCGTGTTTCACAAGAAATTTATCGTTCTTCGGTGAGTGCCACAGATGGTTTCATTAGAATTGCTACTATTGGTAACTACGAAGATAGTTATTCTGATAATACTTGTTCACCAAAAACTACCTATTGGTACAAAATCTTAACTGCCAATTTCCAAGGTCAATCACCTTATTCTAATCTGGCTAGTGCAACTACTTTAGGCCCTCCTTATGCTCCAACTGAACTAGCTACGGCCTTGGCTAATGATGCATTAGGTAATACTGTTATCAAAGTAACATGGAAAGATAATTCAAACGACGAATGGGGCTTTGCACTTGAACGCTCAACAGATGAAACTTTTGCAACAGGTGTGCTTAAAGCAGACCTTGACTCAAACACTGTTACTGCGACAAGTCTTCCAATTGAAGAAGGTGTAACATATTTCTTCAGAATAAGTGCCTCAAATCAATATGGTGCATCAAAGTATTCAAGCACAGTAAAGCTTGAAATGCCAGTAACCGCTACTCCAAATGCTCCATATGACTTAAAAGGAAAAGCAACTGCTGCTGATGTAAGCTTAAAATGGGGTGATGATTCTAATAAAGAAGCGGGCTTTGAAGTAGAACGCTCTGATGATGGTAAAACATTTACAAAAATCGGAACAACTGCCCGCAATGAAGTTACTTACGTTGATAAAACAGTAAAAGATAAAACTAAGTACTCTTATCGTGTAAGAGCTACTAATATCAAAGGAAACTCTGACTACACGAATGTATTAGAAATCACTACCCTTGCTAAGGCTTCTGCAGGTATTGAAATTGCAGCAGATGAGGTATTCCAAGTTTATCCAAATCCAACATCTGATGGTGTAAAAGTTTCGGTTTCGGAAAACTTATTGAAAGGTTCTGGAATGATTATTATCACTGATAACACGAATAGAGTTGTTTCTAAAACATTATTATCTCCAAATCAAACGGAATATCGTCTTGACTTGAATAATTACTCAGAAGGAACTTATACAATTAGCCTTCGTACAGATACGCAACAACTTACAAAGCGTGTGTACAAGTTTTAATTATAAATATTGGGTAAATAAAAAAGAGGTGTCGGAAATTCCGACACCTCTTTTTTGTGCTTAACCTCACTTAATATCTATATTTGGTACCTTCAAAATCAAATATTAACTGCTGACTACCATCAGGTTTTTGAATATAAATTTTGTTCTCTTCATTAAGATTTACCCTCTGAATTATTTCAGAATCTTTAGGTAAATAAAAATTCGTTAACTGTGCATCAACCACTGAATAACTCGGCATTCCAAGCCCTCCCCTCTTTTCAACAAATACCGAAGGGTACAAAACTGTATCGCCTTTAGCATAATTTTTAATAATTAAATTGGCTGAAGTTTGGTAAGGATTCTCTTTGCGAGGCTCAGGAAATGACATAAAATATCGAGGGGCTTTATCATTCCAAACATTGTTTACTAATTTCAAAATCATTAAAAACTGAATTGCCCAAATAAGGAGAATTGGAAATCTGATAATATTAGCCTTTTTAAAAAGGTTTTGTATTAGTAAAGCCAATAATACCAAAGAAAAACTATAAGAATAGGCTACATATCTTGGCATGATTCTAAAAGTATTGCCATCTTGAAAGGCAAATACAATCAGTGTAAAGATTGGAATAAAAGAAAGCATGAGTAAGAAAACAGGAAGCTTTATTGCATTAATATTACTAGCTTTTCTTAAATCCCAAATATAAATACCAAGTACGAAGAGCGAAGCTAATATCGTAGCGATAAATGTTTTCTTATGAAAAACCGAAATTGTTGGATAGCCATCAATTGAAAGGTACATCGCTGAAATTACATATCTAAGTTGTTTAAGAATATTCTTTGGATTTGCCAAACTCAAATAATCATCTGGTGTTTCTAGAGCCATTTGATTATAAACTTTTACACTATTTGAAACATAATCAATCAACCACCTACCCCCATCTGATTTAAGCCATAAAGCCACTCCTCCAACTGAAATAAAAGCTGCCAATATAAAACCAATATATCCTCTTTTCTTACGAAAAAACATTAATACAAAAATGGCATGAATAATAAACAAAGGAAAAGTTGCTAAATGACAAAGCTCACAAGCTAAGACACTAAGGCTATAAGCTAAATACTTCCACTTGGGTTTCTGGTCACTCTCTTCTTCATTGATTAATTGTAATAACAAATGAGTAGCCAACAACGCAAAAAACATATTCATGCTATAATTACGTGCCACTTGCGAATAATTGATGTAAAAAGGAGAAATAGCAGCCAAGAAAGCCACCAAAAGTGCTAAGTTTTTTGAGTGGAAATGTTGCTTTACGAATATAAACAATAAAATAATCGTAAAGAGATTAAATAGTAGCGAAGGAAACCTTAAACTCGTATCTGAAACACCAAATAATTTTGTCCAGAAATGCAGAGAATAGGTATAAAGAGCTCCGTTTCCTGTATCTAAACGAGCAATTGAGTCAAAAAAATCAGGCAATGATTTCTCTGACCAAAATTCTTTTGGTGTGAAATAAGGGTTATTAGGCTTTCGGACTGAATCGTGCTGGTTATTACCCTCATAAGTAACAAACTGGCTCACGAAGAGAGAATATTTCTCATCGCCTGCCAGTCCGTGAGCTCCAATTTTATAAAATCTTAAAGCAAATGCCATCAAAAGAATTCCAATGAGTATTAAGATGGCATTTTGCCTAATAAGCTGCTGTATTTGCATTTATTAGTTATTTTTTAAGTCTGCAATTGTCTGAATCGGATTCTCAGAGCTAAACACAAAACTTCCTGCTACAAGAGCATTTGCTCCTGCATCTACCAAAAGTTTGGCATTTTTTGAATTAACGCCCCCATCAATTTCAATCATTACTGAAGGTGACATTTTGCGTACTTTTCTTACTTTTTCGTAAGTATGTTCAATAAATTTCTGCCCACCAAAGCCTGGGTTCACTGACATAATAAGCACCATATCAATATCATGAATGATATCTTCCAAAACATTTACAGGCGTGTGTGGATTAAGTGCAACACCAGCCTTACAACCTAAATCTTTTATTTGCTGAATTGTGCGGTGTAAATGTGGACAAGCCTCATAATGTACCGTTAAGATTTCAGCTCCTAATTTCTTGAAAGTTTCTAAATATCTTTCAGGTTGAACAATCATTAAGTGAACATCAAGTGGCTTTTTTGCATGGCGTTGAATTGCCTCCAAAACTGGCATTCCGAAAGAGATATTTGGCACAAAAACGCCATCCATTATATCAATATGAAACCAATCTGCCTGCGACGCATTAAGCATTTCACAGTCACGTTGAAGATTTGCAAAATCTGCGGCTAAAACTGAAGGGGCAATAATTACCTCGTTTGAAAGAGAACTCATAAAATTTTGAATGTTTTTTGCAAAGTTAGGGCTAAAAGTCGTGGGACGAAATTTTATTTTGTTCAAATCCTTCCAAAAGGTAAGTAATTCTAAAAAATAAAAGTGCCACAATTTATTATCAACGATAACAAATTGTGGCCGATATGCACAATTCAGAGAATTGTGTTACCTATTATTTTTCGCGGTACAATACTTCATCAATTAAACCATAAGTTTTGGCTTCTTCTGCTTTCATCCAATAATCACGGTCAGAGTCTTGCTCGATTTGCTCAAGAGTTTTTCCTGTATGATTTGCTAAAATTTCGTACAATTCACGACGTAGTTTGATAATTTCTTTCACCGTAATCTCCATATCACGTGATTGACCCTGTGCTCCACCACTTGGTTGGTGAATCATTACACGTGCGTGTGGTAAAGCCGAACGTTTTCCAGCAGCACCACCAGCCAATAATACAGCCCCCATTGACGCAGCTAATGAAGTACAAATAGTAGCAACATCTGGACGAACATATTGCATGGTATCATACATACCCAAACCCGCATAAACCGAACCACCAGGGCTATTAATATACATTAAAACATCTTTTTTCGCATCAACCGACTCTAAAAATAATAATTGAGCCACAACCACGTTTGCCACGTAATCATCTACACCCGTTCCTAAAAAGATGATGCGGTCCATAATCAAACGAGAGAAAACGTCGATGGCAGCAAAACGCATCGGACGCTCTTCGATGATATTAGGAGTCATATTCTGAACGTTGTGCTTAATGTAATCGTCAATTCCTAGACCACTCATGCCCATGTGATGTACGGCATACTTACGAAATTCTTCTCCAAAATTCATATTTTTGCTATTTTTACTTGTTATCTATTATTAGTAATTGTATCAATAAAACGATTCGTTTCTTGCCAAAGTTCAATTCAGAACTTTATAAGTTGCCGAATTGTTCGATACAAAGATGTTAATTCTTTTAGAAATTTGTAGTCAGAATTTCAGATATTTTCTCGGTAAAAGCAACATTTACCAAAATAATTTTCTTTTACAATTTCAAAATACTTTGTAAGGCACTCATATATAGATAATTACGATACATGAATACAGGTGATAGAATCAGACAAATTAGATTTCAGAAAGGCTATTCACAAGAAAATATGGCCGATATGCTTGGTATTTCAACCACCGCTTATGGAGATATCGAACGTAATAAAACCGACTTGACTATTTCAAGAGCCAATGAAATAGCGAAGATATTGGGCGTGAATATTATTGAATTATTGAAAGAAGATGTTCCTGTTTTGAAAGTTGAAAGTCAAGAACTAAATTCTTCGGAAAAACTTCAGCTCGAAAACGATAAATTGAAAGCCGAATTAGAAAAATGGCAAGTCGTAGCGGCGTATTGGAAGGAAAAATATGAAAGTCGTTTTGCAGGAAATGTCTTAAAAATAATTACAGAAGAACCCGAAAGAAGAAAAATTGGATTTTAATCTTGCTAAGGAATAACAAAGCAATGCAAAAATTCATCACATTTTCGAGTATTTCTATAACATTTATATATTTTGCGTAAATTTTGAGCATAGTTTTGTTGAAAATTACGAAAAAGCTATGTACGAATCTTTAAAAAAATTTAGGCAAATTGAATTTGGAGTAATCCTTTTCGCTTTTGTTGTTTACATCACTCGGCGTTTATTTTACATTGCCGCTGATTTCGATTCTGATGTTACAAGAGTAGAAGACCTAGGCGTGCAACCATTCATAATATGGAGAAATTTAGCATCTTATGACCACGTCCTTAACACAATTTTTCCAACCACCGCCGCTGCTATTTTATTCTTCTTAGCTTGGTATCTATTTCATTATGAAGCTTTCCCTCGTTGGAGAAATAAAGAATTAAAACAAAAATACATCTTTTATACTTCTTTGGTAGCCTCGGCCATTTTGGTTTTTGCGAGTGTTTTTGTTTATAGCTACATGAAGCGTTACTGGGATTTTAGATATGATATTTTCCATGAAATTGTTGGATTTAAAGTTTTTTCATTATTCCGAAAACTTCACTTAATTACAAATACTTATGCGGGTATCATTGTTATTTTGCTGTATGAAGCAGTAGCACAAGTTTTTTATCATAACCAAAAACTATACAATCAGTTTAAACAACCTAAACATCAGTTTTTTGGGTATTTTATTCTCAGTATCAGTCTTGCGTTAATTATTTTTTGGATGCTTCAAGGAAGTATTGCCAATTTGGTTATCAATGGCCGTGGAACTTTCCAGTCGATACTCATCATCATGTTGAGTATTGGTTTTCATTACTTATTTTTTAAGTTAATCATTCCATATTATGCCAAACTCGACTACAACAAACTAGATAATACATTATATGCTTTCTTTGGGTTTTGTGCCTATATTCTACTCGGCATTGTACTAATGGCCATTTGGATGATTATAGTTCGTGATTATGATTCTTTCTTAACGTTGTATGCAATTCCAAACATAATTGGATTATCTTCCGCTGGACTTCGTTGGGCTTTTTTCAATGAAAAACAAAATTTTGAAGTAAAGATTTCGCAAACTACTGCCGAATTAAATAATCTTCGCTCACAAATAAACCCTCATTTTTTATTCAATGCTTTAAATACTCTTTATTCTATTTCTCTGAAAGAACAAGCAGAACGCACCAGCGATGGTATTCAAAAACTAGGAGATATGATGCGTTTTATGCTGAATGAAAACCATCAAGAAAGAATCCCACTAAGCAAAGAAGTAGAATATTTGGAAAATTATATTGCAATCCAACGAATGAGAATTGATGAAAATCATAACATCGAGATAAAAGTAAATATTCAGCAACCCGAAAAAGATATTTTCATTGCACCAATGTTGCTAAACCCATTCATTGAAAATGCATTCAAACATGGAATTAGTTTTAGAAAGCCATCTTGGATATATATTACGCTAACGCAGGATACACAAAGACTTTATTTTAAAGTTCATAATTCAACTCATCCTAAAAATGAACAAGATACAGAGCAGAAAAATCATGGTATTGGTCTTGAAAATGTAAAAAAACGTCTTGAATTGATTTATCCCAATCGGCATACACTTGATATTCAAGTATCAGATAATGATTATTTTGTATCTTTAATTTTAGGAATTTACTAAGGGCAAGCCCTTGATTAACCAAATATGAATATCTCTGCAATTGCGATAGACGACGAACCAAGAGCCTTAGAAGTAATCGAAATTCATGCTCAAAAAGTACCTTTTTTGGAGTTAAAAGCTACGTTTACTGACGCTTTTGAGGCAATTCCTTATTTGCAACAAAATAAAATAGACTTGATATTTTTAGATATAAAAATGCCTGACATTTCAGGTCTTGAATTTGTTGGGATTTTGCAAAAATCACCAATGATTATTTTTACAACCGCCTATTCGGAATATGCCGTTAATGGTTTTGAGCTAGATGCTGTTGATTACCTTTTAAAACCCTTTTCGCTTGTAAGATTTACCAAAGCTTGTAATAAAGCTTTAGAAATAAAAACACTTAAAAACGGAGCCACTGAACAGGACTTTATCTTTATAAAAACAGGATACGAGGAAGAAAAAGTTTTATTTGACGATATACTATATATAGAAGCAGAAGGAAATTATATGGCGTATGTGTTGGCGAATCGAAAACTACTTTGCAGACAAAATATTAGTGATTGTATCAATCAATTACCTAGTAATCAATTTGTTAGAATTCATCGTTCGTTTATTATCGCCTATAATAAAGTGCAAAAAATTACCCGCCAGTCGGTTTGGGTGGCGGGTAATGAAATATCAATTGGAGCATCTTACGAGGAGAAAATCCCAGAAATTAGGCAACGCCTCGGACTCTAAGCATTTATTTTCTTGAGTGCACTTTTCATTCCTTTTTCAATGGCTTTATATTCTTCTATTGTTTTTCCAATGTAAATAAAAGCAATATTGAAATGAGCATTTAACATCGACTTATTCAAACGATACGCTTCCCGCATTCTTCTTCGAATAAGATTTCGATCAACGGCGTGTTTGAACTGCCGTTTCGGTACCGAAAATAATACTTGCGTAGTTGAGTCTGTATCGGTAGATTCTTTGGGTTGAAAAACCACTCGCATCGGATAAGAAAAAACGCCCTCATTGGCAGAATTCTTTCTGTCAAAAAGCGTATCTATGACTTTTAAACTACAAAGTCGTTCGTTTTTCTTAAATGTATGCTTCATTGAATGGCAAACTTTTTCGTTTGCAAAAATATCATTTCGATAAAACAAAAAAGCCACCAAAAGGCGGCTTTCAATATCTTTTACATCAAATAGCTCTGTACTGATAAAAGATTACCTACTGACGGTTGTATTATTTATGCTTTTTCTCGTCAGAAACAGTCAATCTTTTTCTGCCTCTTGCACGACGTGCTGCCAATACTCGTCTTCCATTCGCCGTTTCCATACGCTCACGGAATCCGTGCTTATTACGACGCTTTCTATTTGATGGTTGGAATGTACGTTTCATTATATTTTGTTATTTTTGTTCTTGGAATTCTTAATTCGGGAGTGCAAAAGTACAAAATGTTTTTAAAAAGACAAAATCCTTACAGAAAATTTCTTATATGAACTACAAAATATATTCAAAAAATAAATCGTCGCACTTTATTGATGTTGAGTTTCAAGTACAAAACGTTGAAAATGAGACACTTGAACTACAACTTCCAGCTTGGCGGCCTGGTAGATATGAACTACAAAATTTTGCTAAAAACATTCAAAAATTTGAAGTTTTTGATGCTGAAGGCAAGTTATTACCTGCACAAAAAATAAGTAAAGACCGCTGGAAAGTGCAAACAAACGGAGCAAAAGAGATAACAGCCAAATATAATTACTATGCAAATCTTGTTAATGCGGGAAGTAGCTATGTTGATGAAAATATTTTGTATGTTAATCCAGTTAATATTTGCGTTTATGCTGAAGGTTTTATCAATGAGCCTTGTAAATTAGAGCTTTTCCTGCTTGAAAACCAAGTAATTGCGGGCCTCAATAATATTCAAAAAATAACTAAGGGAAATGCTGAAATTAATTTTAACGATTTTTATCATTTAGCAGACTCGCCATTTATTGTGAGTGCCAATTTGAAACATGCGACTTACGAAGTTGATGCAGTAAAATTTAATCTTTGGTTTGAAGGTAATTTATCAAGAGCATATTTAGGGAAAATTAGTACTGATTTCAAGAAATTTACTGAAGAACAAATCAAGCTTTTCGGTGTATTTCCTGAAAAAGAATATCATTTTATTACTTGGATTTTACCAATTGCCTACTATCATGGTGTTGAACATCGAAGCTCAACGATGCAAGTTTTAGGCCCTGACGGTCAAGACTTTAATGGTTCACTGAGCGACGAGCTTTACATAGATTTACTAGGTTTGGCTTCACATGAGCTTTTCCATACTTGGAATATCTGTAAACTTCGACCAGTAGAGCTTCTCCCCTACGATTATACGAAAGAAAACTATTTTCCAACTTGTTTTGTGGCCGAAGGTGTAACCACCTATTACGGCGATTTAATGCTTTATCGCTCGGGAGTATTTGACGAAAAACAATATTTGAAAGAATTAGAAACTTATTACAAACGTCATTTCGACCATTCTGACCGTGCGTCGCAATCTTTGATTGAATCTTCATGGGATTTATGGCTCGATGGCTACACGCAAAGCATTCCTGACCGAAAAGTATCGGTTTATCATAAAGGAGCTATTGCTGCACAAATATTAGATTTACATCTTCAACGAACCTCTGGGGGTAGTCGCTCGATAGATGATGTCATGAGAATCCTGTGGCAACGTTTTGGAGCTTCCGAAAATGGAACCCCGCTACGTGGTTATTCGATGCAAGATTATTTTGATATTTGTGAAGAAGTTGCTGGAGAGTCACTCACATGGTATTTTGAGCAATGTATTTTAGGTACTGAATCATTATTTGAATTATTAAATTCTTACCTTACACACATAAACTTACGACTTATCAGAAACGAAGAAAATTTAGTCCAATTGATAAAGTATCAATCTTAATAAAAATAAATGTATTCATTCGATTATCATTACCGAGTTCGCTATGCCGATATAGACCAAATGGGTTATATGTATTACGGAAATTACGCTAAACTCTATGAAATTGGTCGTGTTGAAGCCCTGCGTTCATTGGGTTTACGATACCGAGATTTGGAAGAAACAGGAATCATCATGCCCGTTTATGAAAATAAATCACGCTTCATTGCTCCTGCAAAATACGATGATTTGGTAACGATTCGGGTAATTATTAAAGAAATGCCTAAAGTGCGAATCATATTTAATTATGAAATATTTGATGAACAAGAAACACTTTTACATACGGGCGAAACTACTTTAGTTTTTGTCAAAACTTCAAACAATCGAATTGCAACCTGCCCGAAGGAAATTACGGATAGATTACTTCCATTTTTTTAGAGTTAAAATCAGGCACAACTTAGAGATGTGCCTGATTTTTTAAACCCAATAATCGCTTATAATTTTGGATCTTTCTTATGAAAATCAGTGGCATCTTGATAAGCTTTTGCCACTTGTAATAACTTCGCCTCTCCGAATAGTTTACCCATAAAAGTGATACTTACAGGACGGCCTTCTGAGCGAAAACCATTTGGTAAAACTACACATGGATGCCCAGTTAGGTTTGTCATCGTTAGGTTTTTACTAAACGAAGGCGTTATGTAAACATCAAGACCTTTAAGCGTTTTATCTAATTCTTGAATTAATAAAGTACGGTGGCGGTTTGCTTGTAAATATTCAACCGCAGGTACAAAACGAGCAGAACGGAAAGCATTTGGCCAAGCATTTTTACCTTGACGTACCATCAAATCATCTTTACCCGAACGAGTAAGTTCATCAAATGCTGCGGCAGCTTCAACACCTAATAAAAAGCTAATTTCATTTGAAGGTAATGTAGGCAGTTCAATCGGAACTAATTCGGCACCAAGTTTCTTCAGCATAGTTAAGGTTAAAGAATCGGTAGTTTTGTTAGGATATTTTCTTTCGAAATCACTTTTTACATACCCAATCTTCATTCCTTTAATACCTTTTGTGCCATCGTAATTAAAAGGAGCGTTCATACAAGTAAAATCCTGATTATCAACACCCTGAATAATATTTTGCACAAGAGCACAATCTTCAACTGTTCGACAAATTGGCCCAAGTTTATCCATACTCCAACTCAAAGCCATCGCACCCGTGCGAGGTACACGTCCGAACGTAGGTCGTAAACCAGTTGTGCCACACTCAGTAGAAGGCGAAACAATCGAACCAAGTGTTTCACTTCCAATAGCAAATGGTAATAATCCAGCCGAAACAGCAGAAGCAGAACCTGCTGACGAACCACTCGAACCACGTTTTAAGTCCCAAGGATTTAGTGTTTTACCACCAAACCAAACATCACCCATGGCCAATTCACCAAGCGTAAGTTTCGCACACAATACCGCACCCGCTTTTTCTAAACGCTGAATAACGGTGGCATTTTTATCAATCATTTGGTCTTTGTAAGGTACAGAACCCCAAGTAGTTTTATAGCCCTTCACCGCCAATAAATCTTTCGCTCCATAAGGTATTCCGTGTAGAAAACCTCTATACTTTCCAGACTTAATTTCTGCATCTGCTTGGGCTGCTTGTTTCAAGGCTAAATCTTCAGTAAATGAAACTACACAGTGCAATTGAGCATCATATTTCTTTAGTCTTTCCAAGAAAAATTTTGTCAACTCAAGCGATGAAATTTGTTTTGTACGCAATAATTCACCTAACTCTCTAACTGAATAAAAAGCTAAATCATCGCGATTGGCTGGCAGCTTTACGGTACCAATTTGTGAAGCTTTAAAGGGTTGATAATTTTTGTCAAATTCAAAACCAACTGGCAATGGATTGAAATAAAGTGCAGGAGAAACACTATTATCTAAAGGAAATTTTCTCATGGCCTCAAAATCCTTACGATTATCGTTCAAATCATTGAGCATCGAATCGGCTTCGGCGTCAGTAAAATCAATTCCTAAGATTTTTTCAGCTTGGTTAACCACATCAACAGTAAGTGGAGGTAACTCAGCTACTTTAGAAATAAAAGCCCCTAAGGTAAGTGAAAATAAACAGGCTACGGGTAAAATTAGTTTTTTCATTTTGCTGATGATAGATTTTAAAATCACAATTTACAGAAAAACAAGTTTAAATAGAAAAGAGATTTTTGTATTTACCTATACAAACAATTTTGTGAGTATATTAGCCTTCGAATTGGAAAATTTTTCTTCATCAATTGAAAAAACATCTACTTATGAAAAGAATAGCTTACTATGCTGCTGTTTTAGGTATCGTTTGTACACATCTTGTGCATGCTCAAAGTGTTGATAATTTAAAAAAACATATTTCTTATTTAGCTTCTGATAAATTAGAAGGAAGAGGAACTGGCACCGAGGGAGGCAAAACAGCAGCCGCTTACTTAGAAAAACAATTCAAAAAAATAGGTTTGAAACCTTATGGTGATAAAGGGAGCTATTTACAAGAATTCCCTGCAAAAAAAGGGCTTCCCCCAAACGTAAGTTATGTACAAGCTACTAATGTGGTTGGCTTTTTAGATAATGGCTCAGATAAAACCATTGTGATTGGAGCCCACTATGACCACCTCGGCAAAGGCGACCAAGGGAGTTCGCTTGAAGCAAATTCGGCAGGTTTGATTCATAATGGGGCTGATGACAACGCTTCTGGAACAGCTGGATTGATTGAATTAGCGAAGTTTTATGCCAAAAACAAAATCAAAGAAAAACACAATTTCTTATTCATCGGATTTTCGGGTGAAGAATTGGGCTTAATTGGCTCAAAATATTATGCAGATAATGCCACAATTGACCTAAAGAGTGTCAACTGTATGATAAATATGGATATGATTGGCAGATACAGAGATGACAAAGGTTTAACAATCGGAGGCTGGGGTACAAGTAGTTTTTGGGGTAAAAATATGCCTCAATTAGCACTAAATCAAGGAGTTAAATACAATGTCGATTCTGCGGGTGTAGGGCCTTCAGACCATACTTCGTTTTACTTAAAAAATCTTCCTGTATTGTTTTTCTTTACAGGTGCTCACCAAGAATACCATAAGCCAAGCGATGATGCGAATTTAATCAATTATGAAGGCGAGCTAAAGGTTTTAGAACTAGCTAAAGGTATTATTGAGAAAATTGATGAATCACCCAAACTTGATTTTATACAAGTAGCTAATAATCCGCATGCTGGCAATGCACGCAGTAGTTTTAAAGTAACCATGGGTATTATTCCTGACTATGCTTTTGATAAAGGTGGTGTAAAAGTAGATGGCGTAACCAAAGGAAGACCAGCCGAAAAAGCGGGTTTACAAACAGGTGATGTTATCTTAAAATTGGGCGATAACACAACCAATGATGTACAAGAATACATGAAAGCACTAGGTAAATTTGAAAAAGGCCAAACGATTGATGCCGAAATCAAGCGTGGTGCAGAAAAAATTATACTGAAAATTACTTTCTAATGAAAAAAAGTGCGGTAGTCTCAGCTACCGCACTTTTTCTTATTTTAAAATACTAGTTCTAAACCTAGTTTTTCTCTCAATTCATACAAGGCTGGATTTTTATTAGCTAAGTATTCAAACTTCTCTTGGGCGGTATATGGCCTACGCTCACTGATTGTTTCAAGCATTTCTGCTGTAATTTGTATCGACACATTTCTTAATCTCTGACGCAAGAAAGTAGCCAGGTCCTGCTTGATTTGTGTAAGCGTATCCATTTGAATTTGATTATCTAAATGCAAATGAAAAGTAGTACCATTCAACTCAAAATCTCGCTTAAGCATTACCCGCAAAGTTTCTAAATCGCTTTCATTAGCGAAAGCAAATAGAGCCTGTTGGGCAGCTTCAAATGTAAACGGTTCGTTATAATTAAATAAATTAGTATCGGCATTATTATTTGGAACTGACTCATTGGTCTTTGGATTAAAAACCGATGATTCGATATCAACAGTTGAGCGGAGCTTTGAAGAAGCCATCGAAGGTCGAGCAGACTGAAATCCCGGTGTAGGGCTCGGAATATTCGGCATCGAAATATTCTTAGGCCCAACTACTGGTACGGTAGGTACATAACTTGGTGGAGCCTGTGAAGTAGTTGTTTGTGTAACTGCCGCTGGAATCGGTTTTTGTTCAGAAATCGTTTCCGTTCTTACAGCTGAATTAGTATTTTTTTTTTCTTCCCCACTACTAGGAAGTTCACTCAAATTCAAAACTTGTTGAATCTGTGCCAGTTTCATCAAGCCAATTTCTACATGTAAACGCTGGTTTTTCGCCGATTTATAATTGATATCTAACTGACTACCAATACTCAATGATGAGAAGATATAACCCAGCGAGAGTTTCCCTGATTGCTCAATATATCGTTGTTGAATTGATTCAGCAACTTGCAAAAGTTTTACGGTTTGTGGATCTTTACTTACCATCAAATTACGAAAATGCTCATTCAGACCAACAACAAATTGATGACCATCGAAACCTTTTTCCAAAATTTCATTGAATAATAAAAACGCCTCCGAAACCTTACTTTCTGCCAAAGCATCGGTCATTTGAAAATAATAATCGTAATCAAGAATATGTAAATTATCTAAGACCGCTTGATACGTTAGTCCATTTCCAGAAGAGAACGTTACGTTCAAATCAAACATTGAAAGAGCATCACGTAAACCACCATCGGCTTTTTGAGCAATTAACTCAAGTGCCTGATAATCAGCTTTTATATTTTCTTTAGTCGCTACGTTAGCCAAATGGTCGGCAATGTCTTTGATTTGAATACGGTTAAAATCAAAAATCTGACAACGACTTAAAATAGTGGGTAGAATCTTGTGTTTTTCCGTAGTTGCTAAAATAAAAATAGCATAACTTGGCGGCTCTTCGAGGGTTTTCAAAAAAGCATTGAAAGCTGCCTGCGAGAGCATGTGAACCTCGTCAATGATATATATTTTATACTTGCCCGATTGAGGAGGAAAACGTACTTGGTCAGTCAGATTACGAATATCTTCTACTGAGTTATTCGAAGCCGCATCAAGCTCATGAATATTGAAAGAAGCATTGTTGTTGAAGCTCTTACAAGATTCACACTCATTACAAGGAGAAATATCTTCGGTTAGATTTTGGCAATTTATGGTTTTAGCCAAAATTCTAGCACAAGTTGTTTTACCTACCCCACGTGGGCCACAAAACAAAAAAGCTTGAGCCAAATGATTGGTTCGAATGGCGTTTTGTAAAGTAGTTGTGATGTGCGACTGACCTACGACTGTATCAAAAGTGATAGGACGGTATTTTCGGGCCGAAACAACAAATTTTTCCATGCTGCAATTTACAAAAAAATTAGGATTCTAAGTGTTTTTGGCTTTTCAATCAATGTAATTATTTACTTTTGCGAAAGAAAAAACAATAGAAAATGAGCAATAAATTAAGCATCAAAGCCTTTAATCATGTGGCTTTGCAAATTAGTGAAATAGAAAGAAGTAGAAGGTTTTACGGAGAAATTCTTGATCTAAAAGAAATCCCAACACCTAATTTTGATTACCCAGTTATTTGGTTCGATTTAGGAAATGGCCGAGAACTCCACTTGATAGGTCGTCAACCAGAGCGAACTTTTACCCCCGTAAGAAGCAATCACTTTGCTTTGGAGGTAAGTGATGTTTATTTAGCTGAAAAAGTTTTGATAGAATACGGAGTAAAGTATTTCCCAATAAAAGCACGACCAGATGGCATATTACAGCTTTTTTTGAATGACCCCGATGGAAATTTTATTGAACTTTGCCAAATTTAATTACTAAACATTGCTTTTAAGGCTCCCCAAAGTACCTTTTTCAATTCGAGATTGGTATCAAGCACACGCAGTTCATCAGAAAGAAGAAAATCAACACCCGCTATCTGTTTGGGTTGATAAATATTTAGGAGAATATTCCAGTTCAAACGCCCTAATCCTACCCCAAAGCTAATTACTTTTTTGGTAATTGCTTGTGAGACAAAAGTCTGATAATCAGGCATATGTACTTTACTTAATTCTATTAAATCTACTTGTTCAATTGTTAGTCCGATAGCACCCAAAATCTTTACCAATAATGCTTTTTCTGAATCTGAAATCGTATCAGCTAAAATCAGAACTTGATTTCGGAATTTGAGGGTTGGAATGGTAGGTTTCACAACTTTCTCTAGTTGAGTTGGAGTAGAAGTTGGCTCTTGCACAAGCACTTTTGGCTCAATATGAGGTTTTGTTTCCATAACTTTAGGGCTATCGGAAACTACATTTTTATAGAGCGTTTCGTTACTAAAAAGATAATTGGCAAGATTTGAAGTCATAGTTTTAGTATTATTGAACAGGCTTTAAACCTGTCATTTTACACCATAAGCATTTAGATATCATACAAAATAAATGTGCCACATTTAGAAAACGAGGCACATTTATCAAGCAAATAGCATTTTTCTTAATTAACGTAAAATGATTTCTTCACGGTCAGGACCAGTAGAAATAAAGCTAATTGGCACCTCGAGTGTTTTTTCCAAATAATTTACGTAATCAGCTAATTCGGTAGGAATTTGCTTAAACGAACGCATACCTTCCAAAGAGCATTTCCAACCTTTAAAAGTAGTGTAAATTGGTTCTACTTCAATATCAGTTAAATCAAATGGCATTTGTTCGGTTACGGTTCCATCTGGCAAACGATAATGTGTACAAACATTAATCTCATCTAAGAAATTAAGCACATCTACTTTCATCATCACCAATTTAGTCACGCCATTGAGCATGATGCTATATTTAAGAGCTGGTAAATCTAACCAACCAGTACGACGAGGACGACCAGTAGTTGCTCCAAACTCACGTCCTTCTTGACGAATTTTCTCACCTAAATCATTATCTAACTCGGTTGGAAAAGGACCGCTTCCCACACGTGTACAATACGCTTTAAAAATCCCGTAAACTTCACCGATTGTATTTGGTGCAACGCCCAAACCAGAGCAAACTCCAGCAGCGGTCGTATTCGAACTTGTAACAAACGGATATGAACCAAAATCAATATCGAGCAATGAGCCTTGAGCTCCTTCTGCTAAGATTTTTTGACCATCTTTCAAAGATTGATTTACTACGTATTCGGTGTCTTGTAAGTTAAATTCTTTCAAAAATTCAACCGCAGCAAAAAAATCTTTTTCCGCTTCCGCTAAATCATACTCGAATTGGTAAAAATCTAAGATTTGGGTATGTTTTTCAACCAAAGACTTGTACTTTTCTTCAAAATTTGGAGAAACGATATCACCCAAACGAAGACCTTGGCGAGCAACTTTATCAGAATACGCTGGTCCGATTCCTTTAAGAGTAGAACCAATTTTAGCTGCACCTTTGGCTTTTTCATAAGCTGCATCGAGCAAACGATGCGTAGGAATAATGATGGCTGTTTTCTTAGAAATAACTAAATTTTTCTTCAAATCAAGGTTATATTTACCTAAACCATCAATTTCTTTTTTGAAAATAATGGGGTCGAGCACAACACCATTACCAATGATATTCAAACAATCTGGGCGAAAAACACCCGATGGAATTTGGTGCAATACGTGTTTGAAACCGTTGAATTCGAGTGTATGACCGGCATTGGGTCCTCCTTGAAAACGTGCAACTACTTCATAATCTGGAGCAAGTACATCAACAATTTTGCCTTTGCCTTCATCGCCCCACTGTAAGCCTAAAAGAATGTCAACCATTTTGAAATTGTAAGAATTAAGAATGTAGAATTACCTTATTCTACGAATAAAACTAAGTATTTATTTTCAACAACTAAAATCATCATCTCGCTTTCAAAACTTTTGAGATTAAGAAGCTTCTTTGGTTTTGTGCTCGCAATCTGTTCGTTCGCAAGTTCCATAGAAAATCAACGAATGATGCATCACTTTAAATTTCAGCATATCACCAACCATATTTTGGATATTTTGTACTCGTGGGTCACAAAATTCCATTACTTTATGGCAATCTACACAAATGAGGTGGTCATGTTGTTTCGAGCCATAGGCTTTTTCGTATTGAGCTAAGTTCTTACCAAACTGATGCTTTTTTACCAAATCACACTCAACCAATAAATCAAGGGTATTATAAACCGTGGCACGGCTTACTTGATATTTCTTATTTTTCATAGAAATATATAAATCCTCGACCTCAAAATGGTCATTTCTCGAATAAATTTCTTCTAAAATAGCGTACCTTTCGGGCGTTTTACGAAGCAATTTTGTTTCCAAATAAGCCGTAAAGATACTTTTTGCTGCTTCAAAATTTGAAGGATTAGAAACCATTTTACTAAATGCGTTTGACTATGATTTTAGGATAAAATTACTAATAAAATACAGAACTATCATCATTTAAAAATATAATGAAGCAATTAGCTATATTTTTTTCTATAAAGTCTTCGATAAATACAAAAAGCACCAAGAATAGATGGTGCTTTAAGGGTATCTTAAGAATATTAATCTTTAATTTAGATTTAAATTAAAGCCTATTAAGTGACTATCTGTTAGTCCAAATTGAATGTTATTAATCACACTTACTTTCTTTTTCTTTCTTTCTTTTGAGTTGTAGATATCAACAGCGTGTTGGGCCAGTTCATTGGAAGACTCTATCATACTTAGTCCACCTGCAACTAACCCTATTCCTATGAGTAGTTTAGGAAGACTACGAATTTTGTATTCGACAACTTTTCCATCTACTATACTTGTGGCGTCTTTTCCTTTTAATGCCACATATGCCAAACCTATTCCTCCAATTGTAACCACTGGACCTATCGGTTTTAGAATGTTAGACCACTTATATTTAATTAAAGATTGCTCAGTACCTTTAAACATGAATATATCGGTTACTCTTTGGGTAGAAAGTTTTATACCGTCTTTGTAAATTTTGGTAGTGATAAATACCCTTTTCGGATAAAGTGTATCCTGCGTTGTTTGAGCAAAAGTATTTAGAACTGATAAAAAAAAGATAATTATAAAAAAAATGTATTTTTTCATTTGAATTTCAAGAATAAGCCAAGCCTTATAAGCTTGACAAGTAAGTGGGGATAAATTATAGTTAAGACTATTTCAAAGAAACTATCACTCCTATTGAGTTATTATTTGTAATGCCTAATCGAACTCTATCAATATAGCTCATTTTTTTACTCGAATTAATCATGTGGTTATAAACATCCACTGAATTTTTAACTAATAAATTCGATGAAAGAACCATATTAAAACCTAATACTAATAAGCCCGCTCCGGCGGCCATTTGTGGCAAACTCCTAAGTGTGTATTTCGTTTGTTTACCCTCAACTACGGTAATCACATCTAAACCCTTCACGCCTACGGCTATCAATCCTATTCCGCCCACCATTGCTACTCCTCCTGTTGGCCTTATAATATTAGACCATTTGTATTTGACTTTCGGAGCCCACGTATCGCCATACAAAACCAATACTTCTCTGCTCGTGAGTTTATTTGAATCTTTGTAAATGGCTGTTTTCCAAAATCCTTTTTTTGCATATAAGGTATCAGGTTTTTGAGCAAAGCTTTTTGCAGAACACAATAGCAAAGCCCAAACCATCAAAACAGTTGAGGTTTTCATTATAATAGGTTATTTTTTCTTTTTGGGTATTAATTTTACTCTAAATCAACGCGTGTTACTTTATTCATGCCTTCAATGCCATTGAGTTTTTGCATGAGGGTTTCAAGGTGGCGAGTATCTTGAATATAAAGTTTTATATCGCCTGTAAATATACCATCATTCGTATCAACCGCCAAAGAACGCATATTTATATGTAATTCGCTTGAAATTACTTTAGAAATATCTTGAATCATTCCCATACGGTCAAGACCATCGAGATGAATAGTTGCGACAAATGCTTTGGCGACTTGAGATGACCATCGAGCTTTTATAACCCGATTTCCATACTGAGATAATAGTTGCTGAGCATTGGGGCATGAGTTACGGTGAATCTTGATTCCTTCATTAATGGTCAAAAATCCAAAAACATCATCTCCTGGTATTGGGCTACAGCATTTGGCCAGTGTAAAATCAATCTCTTGTAAATCATCGCCAATAAAAAGTGTATCTACCCCTTTTACCTTCTTAAATTCTTTTTCAAAGGCTTTAGCATCTAAAAATGCCTTATTATCTAGCTCAATTTTAGCTTGTTTATTCAAACGAGCCTCACGCTCAGTCTTGAACTTTTTAATTTCATCTGGTTGAATATAGCCCTTCCCAAAACTATAATATAAATCATTATAATCTTTTTTATTGAAATAAGCTCGAAGCTGATTGAGCGTTTCAAGGGTATTTTCGAGGCCTAATGTTTTTAACTTCTTTGTAATAATTTCCTTTCCATCACTGAAATAGATTTTATTTTCTTCTTTAAGTAAATCCTTAATTCGTGCCTTTGCTTTTGAGGTTGTCACGAAACGTAACCAATCCTCTGATGGTTTTTGGTTTTTGGTGGTTAGAATCTCAATCTGATCACCATTTTGCATCACATAACTTATAGGCACCAATTGACCATTTACCTTCCCTGCCGTACAACGCTTACCAATATCCGTATGTATTTCAAAGGCAAAGTCTAAAATTGTTGCCCCTTTTCGGAGCACCTTTAAATCTCCTTTTGGTGTAAAAACAAATACTTCTTCATTATAGAAATTTCCTCGAAAATCTTCCAAAAACTCAATGGCTGATTTATCACCCGACTCTAAAGTTTCTCGAACTTGATTAATCCAACGGTCGAGTGGGGCTTCCATTGAAGTATCATTCCCTTTATACTTAAAATGAGCTGCATAACCTCGCTCCGAAATTTCGTCCATGCGTTCGGTACGAATCTGTACTTCAACCCATTGACCAGTGTGGCTCATAACTGTTGTATGCAAAGATTCATAGCCATTAGCTTTCGGAATAGATATCCAATCTTTGAGGCGGTCTGGATTAGGCTTATATTCATCTGTTACGATTGAATACGCTTGCCAACAAGCTGATTTTTCTTTTTCGGCTGAAACTCCTTGCAAAATGACTCGAATAGCAAATAAATCAAAAATATCTTCAAAAGACTTTTTTTGATGTTTCAATTTATTCCAAATCGAATAGATATGCTTAGGGCGACCTTTAATAATAAAATCAATGCCGGCATCATGCAATTTTTTCTCAAGGGGCTTTATAAAAGTCTCAATGAAGCGGTCACGAGTAGCTTTAGTAGTTTTGAGTTTATTAGCAATATCTTTATATACTTCTGGTTCAGTATATTTTAAATATAAATCTTCAAGCTCTGACTTAATTTTATAAAGCCCCAAACGATGAGCCAATGGAGCATATATGAAAATTGTCTCGTGGGCAATCTTTAGTTGTGAATTACGAGCCATACTGCCGAGCGTACGCATATTATGCAGGCGGTCAGCGAGTTTTATTAAAATTACCCTCACATCTTCTGAAAGTGTAAGGAGCATTTTTCTAAAATTTTCAGCTTGAGCGGAAGTTCCTTGTTCGAAATTACCTGAAATCTTCGTAAGGCCATCAATGATACGAGCCACTTTCGAACCAAACTCCTGTTCGATATCTTTTAGTGTCATATCTGTATCTTCTACTACATCGTGCAATAAGGCACAAATAATAGAAGTAGCCCCCAGACCTATTTCTTCCACACAAATCAAGGCTACTTCAAGTGGGTGATAAATATAAGGCTCACCCGACTTACGTCGCATGTCTTTATGAGCTTCAACCGCAATATCAAATGCTTTTCTTATCTTTTGGGCGTCATCTCCTTTAAGAACTGGCTTGGCGGCTCTAAATAATTGGCGATACCGAGATAAAATTTCGTTGCGTTCTTTTTCTATATCAATCATTGAGCCTTGATGACTTACTTCGGTTGTATTGCTTACATCTTGTTCTACCACAGCGACCTCCTTTCTTTATTGTGTTTGTTGTATTTTCGTAACACTAAGTTAACAATTCAGTTTTTAGGAACAAATATTTTTCCAAGAATAGTCAACCTTAAAATATTCGATGAATATGGGGAAATATATTCTCAAAAAAAAATAAAATATTTTCTATACATCTATTGACAAGATAAAAAATACTCACTACCTTTGCAGCCCAAACAACAACGACCGAGTTCGGAATTGTCATGGAAATGCGGGCGTGGCGAAATTGGTAGACGTGCCAGACTTAGGATCTGGTGCCGCAAGGCGTGGGGGTTCGAGTCCCTCCGCCCGTACGAAGAAAAACCCTCTGAACCTTGCTTGGTTAGGGGGTTTTTTAGGTTATGTACTTGCCATTTACCTTTGGGTGTGGCACTTGGCTTTGCCTAAAGCCTTTTTTCAAAAATTTAGAAATCTTTTTAAAGCAAAAGCCGATGGCTTATCGCTAGAGGCCGAAAAATCAAAATAATCCTAAATGGAAACTACATTAGATAGAATTTCTTCTACTCAAGGCAAATTGAAAGTTACCCTCACAGAAGCTGACTATAAGCCAGAGGTTGATAAAAAAATCAAACAATACAGCAAGACCGCTCAAATCAAAGGCTTTCGCCCAGGAATGGTTCCGAAAGAGTATATTCAAAAGCTTCACGGCAAAAGTATTTTAGTTGATGAAGTAATCAATATGGTTTCAAAAACTGTTAATGATTATATCGCTAACAATAAACTTCGTGTAGTTGGTGACCCAATGCCTGACAACGATGCAGCCCAAAATATTGACTGGGATAACCAAAAAGAATTTACTTTTGAATATGAAATTGGTACTGCGTCTGATTTTACTGTAGATTTAGCTGCTGTTCCAGCAATTACTACTTACGAAATCACGCCTACTGAAGATAAAATCAATGAGGCTATCGAAGACGTACGTAAGCGTTTTGGTAAAGATGCTGAAGTGGAAGAAGTAGAAGCAGGTGATATGATTTTTGGCACTTTGAAACAAGAAGCAACTAGCTTTGAAGTGAAAGATGCTACTTTCCCAACTGACCGTGTGAAAGAGGAATCTGCACACATCTTCAAAGGTTTGGAGAAAGGAAGCAGTGTAAAATTTGATATCCAATCAATCTTCAGTAATACTAAAGATTTAGGATTTGCTACTGGCAAACCTGAAGAAGAAGCTGCAACATTGAGTGGAGAATTTGAATTAACAGTTGAGAAGATTACGCGTGTAGCGGCTTCTGAACTTGACCAAGAATTGTTTGACAAAGCTCTTGGACAAGGAAAAGTAAGCAACGAAGAAGAATTTAGAGCTGAGATTGCAAAAATTATTGCTGAAAATTACGCTCGTGAAAGTGCTTATTTATTAGATTTTGAAGTTGAAAAAACATTATTAGATAGCGTTTCAATCGAACTTCCTGATGAGTTCTTGAAAAGATGGTTGTTTAACATCAACGAAGGTAAATTTACAGTAGAAGATATCGAGAAAGATTATGATGCTTTTGCGAAAGGGCTTCGAATGGATTTAATTCGTAACGAAGTTGCTGCCAATAACGACATCAAATTAGAATACAACGATATTTTGGAAGAAGTAAAAGCTGAAATGAGAAATTACTTCGGTGCTTACTCTTACGAAGGTTTAGAAGAAATGATTGACCAAATGGCTCGTAAAACTTTGAAAGAAAACAAAGATGGAGCAGTACGTCGTTATACAGACCGTGCATTCGGAAGAAAAGTACGTGAGTTCTTGAAATCAGCGGTTAAAGTAGAAAGCAAAACTGTAAATGTTGATGAGTTCAACAAAGTAGCAGAAAAAGTTTACGCTTAATTTTATTCTCTTTAAGGGGAATATTAAGGAAGTCTTCGCTTAAAGTGAAGACTTCCTTTTTTATAGGAATTAAATCAAAACATTTCCTGTCATTTCCGCTGGAATCTCTACACCCATTAGTTTAAGAATCGTGGGAGCAATATCTCCTAACTTTCCATCTTTTACATCAAAACGGTCATTCTTATCAACCACAATACATGGCACAAGATTCAACGAGTGCTGCGTATTTGGTGTTTTATCATCATTAATCATGTAATCTGCATTACCGTGGTCAGCAATCACAATTGAAGTATAGCCATTAGCCAAGCCAGTTTCTACTACTTGTTCTAAACATTTATCAACTGCTTCAACTGCAGTTACTACTGCTTCAAAAACACCTGTATGACCCACCATATCAGGATTAGCAAAGTTTAAGCAAACAAAATCTACTTCTCCTTTTTCTAATTCTGGCAAGATAGCATTATCAATATCATAAGCTGCCATTTGTGGTTTTAGGTCATAAGTTGCTACGTCTTTCGGCGATGGGCAAAGTAAGCGGCTTTCTCCAACAAACGGTTGTTCGTGTCCGCCCGAAAAGAAGAATGTTACGTGTGGGTATTTCTCCGTTTCAGCAATACGAATTTGTTTTTTCTTAGCTCTTTCTAATACTTCACCCAATGTGTTGTTTAAGTTATCTTTTTCGTAAATAACCTTTACATTTTTATAGGTTTCATCGTAATTAGTCATTGTAAGGTAATACAAATTCAAGGCTTTCATTCCGAAATCAGGAAAGTCTTTTTGTGTAAGTACCTCAGTAATTTCACGACCACGGTCAGTACGGAAATTGAAACACATCACCACATCACCTTCTGCAATAGTAGCTACTGGAGCACCATTTTCAGTGATAACAATTGGTTTCAAAAATTCATCCGTTACATTTTCTTCATAAGATTTTTGAATCGTGTCTGTTAGTTCACCAATGGCAATTTTAGTATCTGCTACGCCATTCACCATTACATCATAAGTAAGTTTCACTCGTTCCCAACGTTTATCGCGGTCCATAGCGTAATAACGACCAGTAACCGAAGCTAATTTTCCACCTGTTGTATCAAGCGTAGCTTGTAAGTCGGCTAAGAATCCTTTTCCACTTTTTGGGTCACAATCACGTCCGTCAGTAAAGGCATGCACATACACATCTGAAAGACCATAATCTGCTGCTGCTTGCACTAATCCTTTCACGTGGAAGATATGTGAATGCACGCCACCATCAGAAACTAAACCTATAAAGTGTACTTTCTTGCCATTGTTTTTGGCATATTCAAAAGCCTCGACAAGTACTGGTTCTTTCGCCAATTTACCTTCTTCAACGGCAATATTTATCTTCTCTAATTCTTGGTAAACTACACGTCCTGCTCCTAAATTCATGTGTCCTACCTCTGAGTTACCCATTTGTCCGTTTGGTAAACCTACCGCACGACCGCATGCTTCAAGCGTGCTATTTGGATATTCGCTCATGAGTTTTCTGAAATATGGAACATTGGCTGCTTCGATTGCCGAACGCCATTCTTCTCCTTTTTTGGGGATACCCCATCCATCAAGGATAATTAAGACTACTTTCTTGTTCATAAGTTAGACCCCCTGCCTCTAAAGAGGAATTTTATTAAAGCGAATCGTATGAAAGAGGCGAAGAAACATACGAGATTGTACTAAATTCTTTGGTTATTTAATTCCCCAAATTTAGTCATTTTTTTTTCATTTTAGCTAAAATGTTCTTAGCTCTACTTTTAATGGCTGGAGAGCCACCCTCTTGGTGCTTTAGTAGAAGGTCCTCGAGAGTTAAACGAAGTTCGGTTTTAAGTTCTGGAATTTTCAAACTAATATTGTGGCAAACCGTAATCGAAAAGGCAATTATCGCAACTGCCTCTGTGCTTGACAAATATCGAAAACAAATATCATAAATAGCTCCTTGAAATGTATCGGGAATATCAGCAAATTGCCACATTCGAATAATATTTCGCTTAGCAGTATCGCTCAAATTATCATCTTCGATTTTATTGATAAATACCACATAATAAGGCTCAATTAAAGAAGGATAAGCTTCGATACAATGGCTTAAAGCCCACGATGCTTGTTGGGATGTTACATAATCATCTTGTAGAAAAAGTTGAACCAACTGGTCAAAACGTTGGGAATCTACCCCAATCCAGTTGGTTATTTTTGTGATATTCACTTTAGAATACCTTTGTTGAAGAATTTCAGCAAGATTCATTAGTCTGTTGCCAACAAATGATATTTATCTATTAAATGCTCTACCAGTACTTCGTTGCTCCTCCACACAATTTGATACACTTCCTCAAAAAATGGTTCAGATTCATAGTATGGGTCTGGCACTTCTTTTATCCCACGGGTTTCGGGGTCGTGGTCACGCAGCAAAAATACCTTTTCAGCCGCCGGTGGTTGATGCTTAGTTTTATAATATAACTCATATACATCCTCAAAATTTTGTTCATCCATCACCACAATATGGTTAAAATCATCTAAATCTGTTAGTGAAATTTTTCGGCCTTTGTGAGTCAATTTTAGTCCGTGTTTTTCTGCATTCTTCATCGTACGGTGGTCAGGAAGCTGGCCAATATGATAACCTGCAGTTCCAGCCGAATCACATTCAATTTTATCAGCCAACCCTTTTTGTTTAACTATTTCTCTAAAGGTAGCCTCTGCTATTGGCGAACGGCAAATATTGCCTAAACACACAAAAAGTACTTTTATCATCAGGATTTAATTTAATAATTATGGAGTTTCTTTTAATTTACATTATAATCACTGAATAAATTCAGTGATTAATTGAACAAAGGGCTATTTTCTTGTAAACTGAATAAATTCAGTCAAATAGTCGAATCACATATTATGTTTCTAAACAGTCACTTCGCTTATTTATTACATTAAATGTAGATTTTACTGGCAAATTAATAAGAATTTAATGTTTTTGCAGACACTTTAAAATTAAATGAGTTATCCTGTCATATTAAAAAGACCCTGTTAAGGGTCAAATATTGTCGGCCAACACTAGGTAGTAAATAGTGTTTTTTTCAATTTTAAGTTCCATAGGAACGACTAAATAGGTCGTTCCTATGGAACTCGTTTTGGGGGAGCCCAACCTTTCTACCGATATTTAGTCCCAGAGGGACAGTTTTATCTTAAAAGTCGTACCACGCCACGTTCAATCAATTTGAATTTGCTAGCTTAAAATACTTTTTCTCCGCCAACAAATGTATTCAATACTTTCACATTACGAAGTTTTTCTTTGGGTGCAAGCATAATATCATCTTCAAGAATGACAAAATCAGCCATTTTTCCTGCCTCAATGCTACCACGCTCTTTTTCTTCAAAATTTGCATAGGCACTCCAAATTGTCATGGCACGAAGGGCTTGCTCACGAGTAAGGGCATTTTCCATTTGAAAGCCACCTTCTGGGTAATTTTTGGCATCTTGGCGAGCAACAGCCGAATGAAAACCATAGAGCGGATTAACAAATTCAACTGGAAAATCACTTCCATTGGCTACTACTCCATTTTGTTTTAACAAATCTTGGAAAGCATAGGCAGTTTTTACTCGTACATCGCCTAAACGCTCATCTGCCCAGTACATATCAGAAGTGGCGTGGGTAGCCTGAATAGATGGAATAACCGAAAATTGCCCAAACTTTGGCACATCGTTGTTATCTACTACTTGACAATGCTCAATTCTCCAACGACGATTATTCTTGGTTTTCAATAATTTCCCATAAATATCTAAAATCAGACGATTAGCAGAATCACCAATACAGTGCGTATTTGCTTGAAAATCAGAGTTATAAATCTGCGTAAGACTTCTTTCTAATTCAGCAGCACTAAGGAGTAGAAATCCAGTTTTATCTGGTGCATCGCTGTAAGGTTTTAATAAGCAAGCTCCACGAGACCCTAAAGCACCATCGGCATAAAGTTTGAACGAGCGAACATTTAGTCGGTCGGTTTTATAAATACCTTTCTTGATAAAATAATCAAGATTGCGAATGCCTAAAGAAACCATCACATAGTTTCTAATCTTTAGGCTTCCCTCCTTATTCATTTTATCAATCAAATCGATATCATCTTGATTTAGACCAGCATCTGAAACAGTAGTTAAACCATTTTTAAAACATTCTTTTTGAGCATTTAATAGCATTTTTCTACTTTCTGCTTCGGTTGGCTTTGGAACTACACGTCGAACCAATCCCATGGCATTATCTACTAAAATACCCGTTAGTTGTCCATTTTTTACTTCTACCAAACCTCCATCTACTTTACTGGAAGGCGAAATTTTAGCTAAACTTATGGCTTTAGAATTAACCAATAAAGCATGTCCATCAATGCGAGTAAGCATCACTGGCTTATTTGGAAATGCTTTATCTAATAAATCTTTTGTTGGAAATTCTTTATTTTTCCAGTCATTTTGGTCCCATCCTCGCCCGATAATCCATTGGTTTTCTGGATGCTGTACAGCAAATTTTTTCAAACGCTCGACAATTTCTTCATAAGATTCAGTATCAACCAAATCACACTGACTGAGCATTTGCCCTAATCCCATAAAATGGCTGTGTGGGTCATATAAGCCGGGAAAAACAGCTTTACCTTTGGCATCAACTTTTTGTTTTGCATTGTATTTTTCTAAGATTTCTTTCGATGTACCAGTAGCTAAAAACTTACCATCTTTTACGGCAAAAGCTTCTGCTTTCATAAACTGATTATCAACGGTGTAAACTACTGCATTATGCACAATTAAATCGGCGGAAGACCTCTGTGCATAAGAGAAAGAAAGGGTAGCAAAAAGGAGGCTACTCGAAAAGAATGTCTTTTTGAAAGATATCATAAGTTAGGTTTATAGTTTGTTGGTGCAAATTAACAAAAAAGCGAGGTAAACTTATTGCTTACCTCGCTTTTTTGAATATCATTTGAATAACTCTGTGCTATTTTATTCAGTTAATAATTACTTAATATTAGCTTTATCAAGAGCTTCTTGGAAGATACGAGCATTATTGGTGTGTTCTTGGAAGGTTTCGGCGAAATTATGATAGCCCGAAAAATCTTCTTTCGCACAAAAATACATGTATTTATGACGCTCATAGTTAAGCACAGCATTCAAAGCTACTGGTTCTGGCAAAGCAATTGGGCCCGGAGGTAAACCAGTGTTTTTATAAGTATTATACGGCGAATTGATAGAAAGGTGCTTGTAAAGAATTCGGCGTAAACTAAAATCACCTACGGCAAATTTTACAGTTGGGTCTGCTTGTAATGGCATATTAGCCGCCATACGATTGATATAAGCACCTGCTACACGTGGCATTTCATCAACTTTATTGGTTTCAGATTGCACAATCGAAGCTAAAATTGCCACTTGAATTGGCGTCATATTGATTGATTTAGCTTGTGAAAGGCGTTCGTTAGTCCAATACTTATTGTATTCATCGTGCATTCTTGCCATAAATTTCTCAGGTGTGGTTGTCCATCTGATAAAATAAGTATTAGGCAAAAACATACACATAATTGTAGTTGTATCGAATCCATATTTTTGACAAGCCTCTGGATTACGCAGAAGTGCCACTAAATCTTCAGTTTTGAATTCAAAACGACCACCCATTTTCTTGATGAGGTCAGATTTAAGACGAACATTATTGAATGTCAGACGTACCTCATCTTGCTGGCCTCGGCGTAATCTTGAAAGTACTTCTCTATTTCCTGAATTAGGTTTGATAATATATCTACCAGCTTTTACTTTTTCAGGATAACTCATCCATTTTGATAAAAACTGAAAAGATATTTCATCATGAATCATTTTATGCTCATGCAAAGAATCAACTACACTTTTGTAAGTTCCTCCCGTTGGAATATACAATACAAAATCTTTTTTACCATCAACATTTAGGTTTGCACTATTGGCTACTTGCCAAAAATAAAAGGTTAGAGTAGCCGCCACAGTCGTAACAACAACTAATGCGTAGGCAATAAATTTTCTATTTTTTAACATTGATTTTTATTTTAGCTTTTCTATAATTAGGTCTATACTTAGCTTCTCTTGCTCTCCGAGTTCCATGTTTTTTAGAGTAAGTTCACCTGATTGTATTTCATCTGAACCTACAACGATAACAAATGGAATATTCTTGCGATTGGCGTAATCAAATTGTTTTTTGATTTTACTTGATTCAGGGTAAATTTCGGCATTGATTCCTGCATCACGCAGTTGTTTTAAAAGTGGCAATGAATATTTTTCAGCTTCTGCATCGAAATTCGTAACCAAAACTTTAGTCGTAACATCCTGATTATCTGGAAATAAATTCAATTCTTCCATCACATCAAAGATACGGTCAACCCCCAATGAAATACCAACGCCCGAAAGCCCTGGCATTCCGAAAGTACCCGTCAGATTATCATAACGGCCACCACCCGAAATACTTCCAATTTGTACGCCGTTGGCTTTCACTTCAAAAATTGCACCTGTATAATAGCTCAGTCCACGGGCAAGCGTAATATCAAGTTGGGTTTGAGCATTAGTCAAGCCAAATCCTTCTACCAAACTCCATACTTTCTCTAACTCCTCGATTCCTTTCAAGCCTGTTTCCGAATCTTTTAACCACAAACGTAGTTTCTCGAAAACCTGTGTATCATTACCTTGAATTTCAAAAATTGGTTGTAGTTTTCCAATAGCTTCTTCCGAAAAACCACGTTCACGGAGTTCTTCTTCTACTTTTTCTTTGCCAATTTTATCTAGCTTATCAATAGCTACTGTAAGCGGAACCTCGCTACCCTTCACCCCTATTACTTCTGCAATGCCTGATAAAATTTTACGGTTATTAATTTTTATCGTAAAGTTTTTGATTCCTAAGTTTTGGAGAATTTCTTGCAACATCAATACGATTTCCGCTTCACAAATTAATGAATCGGTTCCTACTACATCGGCATCACATTGGTAAAACTCACGGTAACGACCTTTCTGGGGGCGGTCTGCACGCCAAACTGGTTGAATTTGATAACGTTTAAATGGCATTACCAAATCGTTGCGATTCATCACCACAAAGCGAGCAAACGGAACCGTTAAGTCATAACGCAAACCTTTCTCCGAGATTTTGTGTGTAAGCTTCTTCGAACCTTCATCAAGGTCTTTTTGACTCAGGTCTTTTGCGAAATCGCCTGAATTCAAAATTTTAAATAAAAGTTGGTCGCCTTCATCACCATATTTACCCATTAATACCGAAAGATTTTCGATAGTAGGTGTTTCAATTGGCTGAAAACCAAACTTTTGAAAAGTGCGTTTGATTGTATCAAAGATAAAATTTCGCTTAACCATCACCGATGGTCCAAAATCACGTGTTCCTCTTGCTAAACTTGGTTTACTCATTTTATTTTAAGTGTTTTCGAAGTGTTCATGAAATAGAACAAAACCTTCGAAATACCGTCAAAACTTTGGTAAAGACGGTGTATTTTTGATAATTATTTTTCTTTGCCACAAAAATAGCTTAAAAAAGTTATTGTTAATTATTAAATGTGAATTGATTTTTGTAGCTTTGCACCCTAATTTTGCCCCAAACCCCAAAATGGGGTCACTGATATTCCAAAAAATTTTTTACTATGCTCTAAATCTCATTAGAAAATGGGTTTTGGGGTTTAAAATACATAATACAATGGCAGTAACACGATTGAAGCGTAAAGCAAAAAGAAATCAAGCAGTAGCTAAAAATAGAATTGCAACCATCAAACGTTTATCTTTAAAAGTAGATATTAAGCGTGTAGATGCAGAAGAATTGAAAGCTGAGTTTGCTAAATAATTCTTAATAAAGCATTTCAAAAAAAAGAGACAACTTTAGGGTTGTCTCTTTTTTTTGTTAAAACTCAAATGCAGCTTCAATAGGCTCTCTTCTTTTAGAAAAAAATATCGGAATCTTTGGACTAAAAGGAATCTTAACATCTTCATTTTCAATAAACGGCCTAAAAAAATCCGAATCGCTACTCCAAGGTATCACAACGCTCTCGCATTGAGTCTCTTTAATATATTTCAAAAAGTTATAGTAAGACTTATCACACTGAGCAACAAAGGTAAACGTATAGCTTTCTCGAAAAAACGCTTTGTAATCTTTAGCCACACACTGGCAATGCACTAAATCATCTTGATTATCTGCAAAGATGACAAAGTTCAAAAAAGCGTTATAGTGCGAAATGTATCTATTAAATCCTGTTAATTTTTCGATACTTTCTGGATGAGTAGTTTCGACTAAAATACTTATGTTAGTTGGAAATGAAAGTATCACGTCTGGCGGAATAACAAATAGGTTTAAATCACTCTGCAATAAGAGTTGAGAAGTCAGCCGACTCATTTTGGTAGATTCTATACTATTCGAAGTTCCTACAAATACACAAGATTGAAAATTCTGAGCATGAATCTCATTAATTGTTGCGAGTAGATTATTTTTCGAAAAAACTTTAACTATTTTTTTTTCTACTGATAACGAAAGATTATAAGATGCTTTTCTAACTATTTCATCAATTTTTTTAGATAAAGCAATTTCATCTTCATTTTCTTTCATGCAATGTACAACCGTATAATTACATGGAAAATCTTTGGTGAGAAGTAGTGTGTAGGTCAATTGAATTTCGGAATAAGGCCCTAAGTCAATTGCAATTAGAATATTTCTGGAATATTGAACACTTGGCAATACTGCAGCATCTTTTGCTGAAAAAAAAGTCATGTACAAATACAAATCTAATATGCATGATGCCATGCAATATTAAATTAATTAGTTTTATAATTTTGCAAAATTATAAACAAAGTCAACAATATACAAGTATTTGATTATCAAATATTTACACACAAAATCTAAGTACAAATACTTATTTGCAATATAATACTATTCTATCTTAGAATTGTCTATTTTTGTAATTGTAAGTTTTTTCTTTGCTACTTTTTCTCTCTGTTTGAGAGCCTTTTTAATTAGCTTCTTATTCTCAATTCTGACTTTGAATATAATCCCTTGCCCAAATACAGATAAACCACTGCAAATCATAATTAGGCTATAAGTACCGAGCAAAAACCAACGCAAAAAAGGTTCATTTGTATGCTTTAAATGCCCTGCTTCGCTAAAAAGGCTTAATCCAAAGCCAATCAATAATAGCCCTCCTACTGAAGAAAGTAACCATTTGGTATAAAGACTCATTCGTTTCAACATTTTCTTTCCAGGCGGTTTTTTATTTTTTAGTTCCATCTTAATTGAATCTTTATCGTTCTTGGTGTAAAATCTAACCACAAAAATAACTAATTTTGAGGCAAAGTTTCAATAATTATCAACAATCAGTAATGAATTATTCGTTTTTTAAGGTAGTAATTAAACCTTTAATAACAATTAGTTCAGCACTCCTAAAATAGCACTCCTAAAAGAATGGGCAAAATTATTAGTCTTTTACTCCGCTTTATCCCACGTAAATATTTACAGCTATTTAGCCATATTCCACTTAAAATATATACTTTTTTCCTAAAAGGAAATACCGTTGAATGTACAGTATGTGATGCGAAACTGACTAAATTTATGCCTTATGGCCGCTTAGTTTCTCGTCCAAATGCACTTTGTCCAAACTGTTTGGCACTCGAACGCCACAGATTAATGGCCCTTTATCTAAAAGAACGCACTAATTTCTTTAAGGCAGAAAACCTAAAAGTATTACACGTTGCACCTGAATATTGTTTCATCGACCGTTTCGAGTCCATGAAAAATTTAGATTATATCACGGCTGATATTGAATCGCCATTAGCTAAAGTTAAAATGGATATTCATCAGATTCCATTTGAAGCAAATACCTTTGATGTAGCCATCTGTAATCACGTAATGGAGCACGTTGATGACTACCACAAAGCCATGTCGGAGCTATACAGAGTTTTAAAACCAAATGGTTGGGCGATTATTCAATCACCACAAGATTGGACAAAAGAACATACATTCGAAGACCCAACAATCACCGACCCACGTGAACGTGAACGTGTTTTCTGGCAAAACGACCACCTTCGTCTGTTTGGGCGTGATTATGGGCGTGAACTTGAAAAAGCAGGTTTTACCGTAACAGAAGACGATTTTGTAATGAAAATGCCGAAAGAATTAGTGAAGCGTTATTCTTTACCAAGCGAAGAAATTGTTTACTTCTGTGAAAAAAAGTAAGGCATTTTTATAAATTGCTAATAAATTCATCAATACACAATTCAGAGGATTGTGCTACATCTATCAACCAAATAATAATTAACTAATGAGATTTAAAGACAAAGTTGTTGTCATTACTGGGGGCAACTCTGGTATTGGCAAAGCAGCAGCTATTTTATTCGCCAAGGAAGGTGCCAAAGTAATGATTGCCGATTTATCTGAGAAAATCGGTGATGATGTAGTAGAAGAAATCGAAACCAATGGTGGCGAAGCTTCATTTATAAGAGTCAATGTAACTGACCTTGATGATGTGCAAAGAATGATTGAACAAACCATCAGTAGATTGGGAAGATTCGATATTTTAGTAAATTCTGCGGGAGTTCTTGGACCAAGAGTTCGTACAGATAAATATCCTGAAGAAGATTTCGATAAAGTAATCAATGTCAACGTCAAAGGTCTTTGGAATTGCATGAGGGTTTCCCTTCAGCATTTTATTGCACAGCGTAGCGGAAATATCGTAAACATCGCCTCTGTTGCTGGACATCTGGGAATGGTTGGTCATATCGCCTATTCAGCTAGTAAACACGCCGTTGTAGGTATGACTAAAACAGCAGGAATAGAATACGCCAAACATGGTATCCGAATCAATGCTGTTTGTCCGGGTTTTACCCAAACCCCAATGCTTGAAAGTGCAGATACCGACGATGCTTATTTAGAAGCTCTTCAACACGCCACTCCTATGAAACGTTTTGGCAAACCCGAAGAAATTGCCAGTGCTATTCTTTATTTAGCTGCCGAAGAGTCTTCATTCATTACAGGTCAAAGCATAATTTTAGATGGTGGACTGATTTTGCAGTAGCCCAACACATCAAGAGGTGCTGTATTCAAACTATCAAAAACTATCAACCATTTAAAATTTACACAGTATGAAAAATGTATTCGATTTAACAGATAAAGTAGCAGTGATTACAGGAGCTAGCAAAGGAATTGGTGAAGCAATTGCTAGAATCTATGCAGCTTATGGTGCAAAAGTAGTCATTAGTAGTAGAAAACAAGCCGATTTAGATGAATTGGCCGCAGAAATAAAAGCCGAAGGGGGCGAATGTGTGGGCATAGCTGCACACGCAGGCGATATGGAGCAACTTCGTCAATTAGTAGAAAAAACGGTTGAAATTTACGGTGGTATTGATATTCTAGTCAATAATGCAGCAACTAACCCTGTTTATGGACCTTCATTAGAGTGTTCAGATAGTGCATTCGACAAGATTATGCAAATCAACGTTAAAGCACCTTTTGAATTAGCTAAAATGGTTCATCCAATCATGAAAGCACGCGGGGGTGGCAGTATCATTAATATCAGTAGCATTGCTGGACATACACCTGACCCCGGCTTAGGTATTTATAGCGTAAGTAAAGCTTCATTGAATATGCTTACCAAAGTATTAGCCAAAGAATGGGGAGAAGCTGGTATCAGAGTAAATGCCATTGCTCCAGGCTTGATAAAAACGAAATTCAGTCAAGCTTTATGGGAAAATGATAAAGTTTTGGCTCATTTTACTAAACGTTTACCTATTGCACGTATGGGTTCTGTCGAAGAAATATCTCCGATGGCTCTTTATTTAGCTTCGGCCGCATCTGGCTATACAACGGGTGGTATTTTTGCCATTGATGGTGGAACGATAATTTAATTAGGAATTAAGACTAGAGAATTAAGTACTTTCCTTTATTCTCTAGTCTTAATCGCATGGACGACCCCATCTCAATTTTAATCACAAAGAATGAATGTTTGTGTAATAATACCTATTTATCAAGATAAACTAAGTCAGTTTGAGCAAATATCGCTTTCCCAAGGGATGCGAGTTTTGGGGCATTACCCTATCATAGTTGTAAAGCCCCAAACACTCAATTTAAGCCTTTTACAAGAGCAATACCCTCAAATTACTTTCGAATCATTTGATGATTCTTTTTTTAAAAGTACACTTACCTATAATCGTTTACTTTTATCGGAAGAATTCTACAGCAGATTTTTGGCACATGAGTTCATGCTTATTTATCAACTTGATGCTTTTGTTTTTCGAGATGAATTAGAATACTGGTGCCAACAAGGTTATGATTATATTGGAGCTCCGTGGCGAATTGAAATTGACTTTGATTCAAAAATTAAGGAACTAATTTGGCATTTCAAGCGAAAAATTGCTTTATGGTTCGACCTTAAAGAAGAACTTCATGGCAAATATGGCCCTAAGGAAATTATCATGAAACGAGCCGTTGGCAATGGCGGGTTTTCTTTGAGACGTACGAAAAAACTTTTAAGTTTAATTCCCAAAAATAAAGCTAAAATTGAAGAATATTTAGAAAAGGTAAAGACACACCCAGCCTATAATGAAGATATGTTTTGGGGCATTGAAATGAATCGTTTTTGGCCAAACCTACGAATTCCTAATTGGCGAACTGCCCTCAAATTTGGTGTTGAACATCTGCCTCAAAAAGCTTTTCAACTCAACGGCGGCTTACCTTTTGGATGCCACGCTTGGGATATTTACGAAACCGAATTTTGGAAAAAAGAGATTGAGAAATTTGGGTATAAATTTTGATTTGCTCTTCTAAATTAAATTGACAGGTTAAAAACCTGTCCTACCTATCAATATGAGAAAATACTGCGGCACTCCAAAAGAAACCATTCCGTTTAGAATCATGGATTTTTTTGTGGATATTTATGCAAATCTTTTCTATAAAAAACGAAAATTAGCACCCATTAATCATAATTCACCAAGAATTTTAATTGCCTCTTTAGGGCATCTTGGCGATGCTTTGACGGTAACGTATATGTTTCCTTTAATAAAGAAAACATACCCAAATGCAAGCATTGATTTATTGACAGCTCAATGGTGCGAACCCGTAAACTTGCACAATCCGCACATTAATCAGACAATTTATATTAATCATTTTCAAACTAACCGACGTAAGATTTCATCTTGGGAGAAAATCAAGGATTTTTATCGCACATTTCGTCAGGCTCTACCCCTACTTTGTCAAAACGATTATGATTACTACATAGACATTCGTTATAGCGATGCAGTCGCCCATTTTGTTTTGCCATTTATTAGTGTAAAAAAAGCTTATGGCTTTTCGAGACGTGCTTTGGGTGGACTTTTAGACATAGAATTTGATGTTCCAACTCACGAGTTTCATCATTTTGATATGTATTTTATGTTACTTCGTGAAATTGACGTAAAAGGCTCTTTTGCTGATATCGAACCTTATTTCCCAATTCCGCCGAATGTTAGTTTTGAAAAAATTCAAGAAAAAATAGGATTAGCAAATAAGCCCTTCTTAATGCTTTTCCCAGAATCAGGCGGTGAACATAAGCAACTTTCAGTCGAATTTTGGGCGAAAATCATTGATGAAACCCTGAAAGCACACCAACTAAATGTATTACTTTGTGGTCAAACCCAAATGTCGAAACAGATTTTAGATTTAGTTGACGGTGCACATAAACAAAATATTATTGATACCTCAGCAAAAATCAATATTCAAGAAATTGCAGTTTTATCAAAAAACGCCAAATTTGCACTAACACTTGATTCATTTCCTGAACACTTGTGTTGTATTTTTAGTCAAACTATTACTATTTTCAAAGGCACAGGCTATCCATTTTTTCCTTTAGCCAATTTCCCAGTTTATCTTATTCACAATCACAAACCAAGTGTAGGCATGACTTTTGAGCGAGATAATGTCGAGGTTGTGTATCAAGAAAATGTTGAAACCGATGCAGTAAAAGCCTTGGTTTTAAACAAAATAAGCAAATTATTACATGAATAAAGTCATTTTAGATACATCAGTTTTGGGGCTTGGCCATTTCAATGAACAATCACGTACAGGAATTTTTCGTGTAGTTGAAGAACTTTTTAAAGGATTACATACTTCTCCTTCAATTGAATTATCATTAGCCAATACTGAGCATCTACCCGAAATGATAAGTTATTTAAAGGAGCATTTTCCTGAAAAATCTTTCAATATTGTAAATAAAAATTCCGATAAAGTAAGAGCGAAACTCGAAAGTTCGCTTATATCAATATTTCCTTTTAAATCGCTGCCACAAAAAGCAGTTCGTGAAGCGTTCGTGCGTACACGTGGGTATCTTAAGCCTAAATTTAAGTTTGATACTACATCGCTCTCTAACTATGATATTTATCATTCACCCTTTTTGCCGATTCCAGAAGAATTTGAAGGATTTGCTAAACCTAAAAAAATCATCACTATCCATGATTTGATTCCGCATATATTCCCTCAATTCTTTGGCGAATGGAATAAAATCATTACCAAAAAAATATTAGCAAGTATTGATGAACATACTACTCCTATTTGTATCTCGGAAGCTACTAAAAACGACCTCTGTGAGGCCACTGGCATTGCCACTAATCGAGTAAAGGTAGTACATTTAGCGGCATCAAAAGACATATTTTATCAAGAAAGTAATCAAGAAAAAATAAGTAGAACCTTAAAAAAATATCATATATCAGCTGAAAGTAAGCACCTACTTTCGGTTTCTACTTTAGAACCACGTAAAAACCTTGAGCGTACAATCAGAGCATTTTTGAAACTCATTCAGCAAGAACACATCACCGATTTAAATTTAGTATTAGTAGGCACAAAAGGCTGGCAATTTGATGGAATTTTTGAAGAAATAAAGTCAAACCCTACCTTAAAAGAACGTATCATTACCACTGGCTTTGTAGCCGATGAAGATTTAGCTTCTTTATACTCTTCGGCAATTGGATTCGTTTATCCTTCGCTTTATGAAGGTTTTGGGCTTCCTCCGCTTGAAGCAATGCAGTGCGGTACACCCGTTATTTCATCTAATAAAAGTTCTATTCCAGAAGTAGTTAGCGATGCTGGCTTATTAGTAGAACCAACCGATGAAACTGCCATTGCAGCAGCAATGTTTGCGTTTTACAAGAATGAAAAACTTAGAAATGAGTTGAGTAAAAAAGCCATTTTACAGGCGAGCAAATTTTCTTGGGAAAGATTTATATCTGAGCATGTGAATATCTATCAACAGGTTTCTTAAATTACAATAATTTCTAAATGTTTATTGCTTAACTTTGATAAACTAACGACAAAAAATTTGTCAAAAACCTAAGTTTTTTGACCTTAATGAAGCTATATATTTCAATAATATCCATTCTTCTTCTAATATTAGGAAATCGGGCGGAAGCACAAATTAAAATTGTGGTTTCGGAGTATCCTACTTTTCTGATACCTGATGGTGAGCTATATATGGCCAGTTCGATAAATAACTGGAGCCCGGGCGACCCCAATTATGCCCTGAAGAAAGATATTGATGGTTCTTACTTCATAATATTACCCGACTCAATCCCCTACTTTGAATATAAATTTACACAAGGAAATTGGATGCTTGTGGAAGGAGGAAAAGACGGCCGAAGCAGACAAAATCGAATTTATGATGCCTCTTCAGAAGCCAATCCTAAATTTATAAAAGTAAAAATTGAAAGTTGGGAGTCGAAACCATCATACGTCATGGTGATTGAAAAAATACCAGAGAATACGCCCAAAGATGCTCATATTTATATCACTGGTAATTTTAATAATTGGAATCCCGGAGAAGAAAAATATCGTCTCAAACGCCAAGCTGATGGTACTTATCGCACCATAATTTACAGCGATTTAGCTCGATTAGAATATAAATTTACTCGTGGTACATGGGAATCAGTTGAAGGCCGCCAAAGTGGAAAAGCTCGCCCAAATCGAGTATTTAATCGTTCGAATACGACAGATTTAAAGACAATTCAGATAAAAATCGAAAGTTGGGAAGACTTTTCAGGAGCTTTTAACTTTTTTTCACTTTTCGATTTATTAATGCTATTTGCCTCCTTTCAAGGCATTTTGCTCATAATCGCCATTCCTACTATTCAAGATTACAATCGGGCGGCTAATCGTTGGTTGGTATTATTGATAGCTGTGACTTCTCTCATGGTACTTCTAAGGGAAATGTCGAACCATAAAGAATTTGCCCAAACCTATTCTAAACTTTTACTAATTCCCAATTTATTACTATTCTTATATGCCCCTCTTTTTTATTTTTATTTAAGTAAACTTCTCTTTCAGACTAAGAAGTTACCAAAAAAATGGCAGTTCCATTTCATTTTACCAGCTATACAGTTGGTAGTATATTTGCCCTATTTTTTGATGGATTTTAATGTTTTTAGGTTAAAATTAGTCAATGAAGACAATGATTTACAAATCATTTTAGCAATTATGGGGCTGATTGGGTGGTGTAGTAATTTTTACTACTGGAATATCTGCCGTAAAATGATTCAAACCTATAAAAGAGATTATAGCCATAATTATTCATACGAGCAAAATCTTCAATACCTCAACACTGTACTTTCAATTCAGGCTGTATGCCTAACACTTTGGTTATTTACAGGAATCTGGACAATATTTTCATACGAAGGATTAGTAAATGATAGTCTAATTGCCGAGCGAAGCATCGATACAATTTGGTTAGTATTCTCTACAATTGTTTATTTTTTGGGTTATTTTGCCATTCATCAACCTGAAATATTTAAACTTCCCCAACGAGAAGTTGAGTTTTTTCAAAATCCATTACCTATTAATCAGGCCAATAATTATGCTCCTACTCCCGATAAAAGCGAGGTGGTCGATGAAAATATCATGGTTTTGAAAAGTCAGTTGGAAACTTATATGGACAAACACAAACCTTATGAAAACCCAAAACTAACGCTCAACGACCTTGCCGCAAAACTCAAGATTCAGCCGCATGTTTTATCAAAAGTTATCAATGATGGTTTTGATAAAAACTTTTTTGATTTGATAAATACCTACAGAATCGAAGAGTTTAAACGTCGTATCGAAGACCCACGTTATAAAAACTTTACACTACTCAGCTTAGCTTTTGAAGTAGGGTTCAATTCTAAAACTGCCTTCAATCGTTCATTCAAAAAGATTACAAACCAAACTCCAAGCGATTTTTTTGAACAAATCAATGATTAAATTGCTCATTTTGTAGTTCCACTTTATAAAGTGGACACTCTTTTGGCTTTTATAATCAACTACACATCAACACATTACATCTTCTAAATTATAGTTTAACTCCTTTTTTATATTATTTATAAAGTGGGGCGACACGCCTTTATATCAATTGTACTTTTGCAGGAAATACTTTAACTATACTCACTAAATTCTGTAACATCATTCTATTTTTTCCCGATGAAACAAACTTACTTGTTAGGTATCGCTTTTTTGTTTTCGAGTTTTTGTTGCCAAGTAAAAGACATTGAAAAAGAACCACTCTTTTTGGGTGGAGATTTATCGTATGTCAATGAAATGGAAGACTGTGGCGGAACATACCAAAGCAATGGGGTGAAAGTTGACCCCTACAAACTCTTCAAAGACAAAGGGGCAAACATAGTAAGAGTTCGCTTGTGGCATTCGCCTGATTGGACAAAGTATTCAACTTTTGAAGACGTAAAGAAAAGCATTCGCCGAGCCAAAGAGCAAAATATGCAAGTGCTGCTTGATTTTCATTACTCCGATACTTGGGCAGACCCCGCTCATCAAACTATTCCGAAAGCTTGGGAGAATATTAAAGACACCAAAATCTTGGGAGATACTGTTTATGCCTACACTTTTAATGTACTCAACAAACTCGCTGCAGCCAATCTAACGCCCGAATTTGTGCAAGTAGGCAACGAAATCAATAGTGAAGTAATGCAATACACAAAAGATGCTGCCAAAACTATCAACTGGCAACGGAATGTTGCATTGCTGAACAGAGGAATTGAGGCCGTTGATAAAATTTCAGCTATACGTGGACAAAAAATTCAAACCATGCTGCACATTGCCCAGCCCGATGAAGCCTACAATTGGTTTGAAAATGCCAAGAAAAACGGCATCATCAACTACGATTGGATTGGCCTTTCATATTACCCAAAATGGTCAAAATTCAGCCTTTTGGGTTTAACAAATGAAGTAAATAGACTGAAATCCGATTTCAAAAAACGAGTAATGATTGTTGAAACAGGCTATCCGTACTCGCCAAAAAACTTTGATGCTGCCAATAATTTATTAGACGGTGAAGGAAAAATTGCGGGTTATGATTACACGCCAGACGGACAACTAAAATTTATGATTGACCTGACAAAAGCAGTCGTGAAAGGTGGTGGAGAAGGAATTATCTATTGGGAACCTGCTTGGATTTCAACCAATTGTAGTACAGCTTGGGGAAAAGGCTCCCATTGGGACAATGCCATTTTCTTTGATGCTGAGAGAGGTAACGAGGCATTGCCAGTTTTCGATTTTTTCAATCAAAAGCTTTATAAATAAATTAACCGAGCAACGGCCGCCACAGAGACACGGGTTACACAAATTTTCATAGAGAAATCACTCAAATCATTCGTGTAAATCTTAAAATCTGTGCTTCCGTGGAGGCCGACACTCGGTAAATATAAATCAAACCAAAAACTTTAACTAAATACTTTAATTTTTAAAACAAACTACTTTTCAAAACTATGAACAAATACTTTAACAATTGGAAAGTCTTAACTGCGGCGGGAGTCCAACGCATGGCTTACAGCAAGAGTATCGTTTCGGTATTGCTTGCGGTAATGCTCACGAGCGTGACTTTTGCACAAAAAACAGTAAGCGGAAAAGTTACTGACCAAAACGATGGATCTCCTATGCTGGGTGTATCGGTTTCGGTCAAAGGAACAAGTACAGGAACACAAACCGATGCCAGCGGTAGCTTTCAAGTGGCAGCACCAGCCAATGCAACATTAGTTTTCAGTTTTATTGGTAAAGCAACTCAAGAAATTGCGGTGGGTAATCGCTCAACGATTGATGTAAAATTGGTTGATGATAACAAAATCTTGCAAGAAGTGGTAGTGGTAGGTTACGGTACACAAAAGAAACAAGATTTAACAGGTTCAATTACTTCAATCACTTCAACTGACTTCGTAAAAGGAAACATCGCTACGCCTGAGCAATTGGTTTCGGGTAAATTGGCGGGTGTGCAAATCACCTCAAACGGTGGAGCTCCAGGTTCGGGTAGCCGTATCCGTATTCGTGGAGGTTCGTCGTTAAGTGCCAGCAATGACCCACTTATTGTCATTGATGGTATTCCGCTCGATAATAGCAATGTTTCGGGTGCTGCTAACCCTTTGAGTTTTATTAATCCAAATGATATTGAATCGTTTAATATCTTGAAAGATGCCTCAGCAGCAGCCATTTATGGTTCACGTGCGGCCAATGGTGTAATCATCATCACTACCAAAAAAGGAAGCAAAAAAGATAAGCTTAATGTGGCTTTTAGTACATTGTTTTCGTCAGCTTCAAGAGTGAATAACGTAGATGTACTTACAGCCGATGAGTTCAGAACAGCCGTGAAAACTTACGGAACTGCCACACAGCAAAAACTTTTGGGAAATGCCAATACCAACTGGCAAGACCAAATTTTCCGTACAGCTTTGAGTAGCGATAATAATTTGAGTGTAACAGGAAATTTGAAAACAATGCCTTATCGTGTATCAGTGGGTTATACCAAACAAAATGGTATTTTGAAAACTTCGTCGATGGATAGAACTTCAACATCGGTTGGTCTTACGCCTACGTTCTTCAAATCGCATTTAAAACTTGATATTAACTTCAAATATTCATCAACCAAAAGCAATTTTGCTGATGAAGGAGCTATTGGAAGTGCCATTGGTTTCGACCCAACTCAAAATGTCTATGCCGAAAACAAATTCGGTGGTTATTTCCAATGGTTGGCACAAAATGGTGATTTGGCTGGTTTAGCACCAATTAATCCACTGGCTTTATTGAACCTAAAAAGCAATGTCGGAACGCTTAATCGTATGATTGGAAATATCCAAGCTGATTACAAATTCCATTTCTTCCCAGACCTTCGTGCCGTTTGGAATATTGGTTTCGACCGCTCAAATACCAGAGGCGACCAAACAGAATCAAACTTACTTTCGGCTACTTCATTTACTAATCAAGGTTCGGTTGGCTATTATACCCAAACTCGTAATAATTTCACCAACCAGTTTTACCTAAACTATGTAAAAGGTTTGAACGGTCAGTCGATTAATATCATGGCGGGTGCTGAAAACCAAGGATTTGTGAGAGAAAACGAAAACGGAACTACTTACGGTAACAGCGGTGTAGTGCCAATTTACTCGTACTTCAAAACTGACTACGCTCTATTATCGTTTTTTGGTCGTTTGAATTATGCTTTGAATGATAAATACTTAGCTACCGTAACCGTTCGTCGTGATGGGTCGTCTCGTTTTGCTCCAGAAAATCGTTGGGGAACATTCCCGTCGGTAGCTTTAGCATGGAAACTCAACAAAGAATTCAAAAACGATGAGATTTTCTCTGATTTAAAACTACGTTTTGGTTGGGGACTTACGGGTCAACAAGATTTATCAACGGGTGATTACCCTTACTTGAACGCTTACACGAAAGGACAAGGCTTGAAATATCAGTTTGGTGATAGATACTACGACCTACTTCGTCCGAATGCCTACGACCCAAATATCAAATGGGAACAAACGGCTTCTACTAACTTAGGATTAGATTTTGGATTGAAAAAAGCACGTATTTCTGGTAGCATTGATGTTTACCAAAAGAAAACTACCGATTTGATTAACGAAATCGACGTAGCGGCGGGCTCAAACTTCAGTAATAAAGTAACAACCAACGTTGGAACACTCGAAAACAAAGGTCTTGAAGTGGTGATAAACTACACGCCAATCATGAACAAAAACTTCAATTGGGATATTAGTGGAAACTTTACTTATAACGAAAGAAAAATCACGGCTTTGACCAAAGTTGATAACCCGACTTACGTGGGTGTTTTGGTAGGTGGCATCAGTGGTGGTGTAGGAAACTACGCACAAGTACATTCAACCGGCTACACGCCAAATACATTCTTTGTCTATAAACAAGTATATGACGAAGCAGGAAAACCAATCGAAGGTTTATTTGCTGACCTCAATGGTGATGGAAAAATCACTGAATTAGACCGTTATCGTTATCAATCGGCTGTTCCTAAATATTTCTTAGGTTTTAGCTCGCAGATGTCATACAAAAAAGCAAGTTTAGGCTTTGTAATGCGTTCAAACATCGGCAACTACGCCTTGAATAATATTTATTCAAGCATGGCAACTTACCAAAACATTACGGGTGCGGGCAACTTCATCAATAACGTTTCGGCCAATGTTTTGGAAACAAATTTCAAAACTCGCACTGACCAAACCATTCTTTCAGATTATTACGTACAAAACGCTTCATTCTTACGCATGGACAACTTGAACGTTGGTTATAATTTGAGCGATTTGTTTAGAGCGAAGAAAATCCAAGCTCAATTATCGTTTGTGGTGCAAAATGTATTCGTAATCACGAAATACAAAGGTTTAGACCCAGAGATTGCCGATGGTATCGACCGTCAAATCTATCCAAGACCACGCACTTATTCGGTAGGCTTAAACATCAACTTCTAATTCTAAATTTCAAATGAAAAATATATCTAAAAAATTAATAGCCGTTTTAGCACTGATTTTCGTGATGGGGTCGTGCAAAGACTTAGATACCAAGCCTTATGTGGGGCAAGTTTCAGAATTGGTTTATCAAGATGCCAATAATTACAAAGAAATTTTGGCAAAATTATACGCAGGTTTGGCGGTTTCGGGTATCAAACCAAAAGACGATGACGTGGATTTGAAAAACTTCGATGGTGGTTTTCAGGGCTACATGCGTGTATATTGGTACTTGCAAGAATTTACGACCGATGAAGCAATCGTAGGTTGGGGCGACCCAGGTTTACCTGATTTGCACAAAATGTCTTGGACAGCCTCAAATGCTTGGACATCAGCTTTTTATTCAAGAATCTTATTCCAAGCTGCCGTAGCAAATGAGTTTTTGCGTGAAACTACTGACGCAAAATTAAGCAGCCGTGGCATTGCCAATTCACAAGATATTAAAAACTACCGTGCCGAAGCACGTTTTATTCGTGCATTGGTTTATTCGCATGGAATCGACCTTTTTGGTAGTATTCCACTCGTAACCGAAAACGATAAAGTAGGTTCTGATTTGCCAAAACAGGCATCTCGTCAAGAATTATTCAATTACTTAGAAACCGAATTGAAAGCTCTTGAAACTGAACTTCCAGATGCACGCAAAAACGAGTATGGAAGAGCCGATAAAGCAGCCGCTTGGATGGTTTTAGCTAAATTATATTTGAATGCCGAGGTTTATACAGGTCAGAAAAAATACAGCGAAGCAGCCCTTTACGCCAAAAAAGTAATTGATGCGGGTTATACGCTCGAAAACAATTATCAGCACAATTTCTTAGCTGACAACCACCTTTCTACTGAAAACATTTTTGCTATCAACTATGATGGAAACGAAACCCAAACTTGGGGTGGAACTACAACCATCATTCACGCTTCGATAGGTGGAAGCATGAATGCCGCTGAATTTGGCGTTGACGGTGGTTGGAGCGGCTTCCGTACAACCAAAGAATTTGTGTCTTTATTCAATGACAAAGCCGATAAACGTGGAATGTTCTACACAAACGGACAAGAATTAGAAATTGATGAAGTGGGTACTTTCTCGAATGGTTATGCCGTTACGAAATGGAAAAACGTAAAAAGAGATGGAAAACCAGGCAAAAACCTAACGCATACAGACACCGATTTCCCGTTATTTAGATTAGCCGATGCTTATTTAATTTACGCCGAAGCCGTTACTCGTGGCGGTAGTGGCGATGGTACTTTGGCTCTTAGCTTAGTAAACTCACTTCGCAAACGTGCAGGTGCTACCAACCTTTCTTCACTGACACTCGACAATCTTTTGGCCGAGCGTGGTCGTGAATTATACTGGGAAGCACATCGCCGCACTGACTTAGTTAGATTTGGGAAGTTTACAACTGGCTATAATTGGGCTTGGAAAGGTGGAATCAAAGCAGGAAAAGACGTAGAAACTTTCCGTTCGGTATTCCCGTTGGCGGCTTCTGACCTTATTGCAAACCCTACTTTGAAACAAAATACAGGATATTAATAAGGCAATAGAAGATAGGTTTTAGACATAGTTTATTTTAAAATTAATACCTAAAACCTCAATTCTAAAACCTAAAAATCTAAGATAAAAATATGAAAACATTCAATAAATTATTTCTTTTCGGGCTGGCGATTTTGTTTGCGTGGGGCTGCGAAAAAGAAGAAGAACGAGCAATTTTAAGCACAGGGGCAGCTCCTGTGGTTACGCTTTCGAGCAAAAGCGTTGTATTGAATAAAGACAATGCCACCAAAGAAGCTCTAACTATCTCATGGGCAGCCGATTATGGTTTTAGTGCGGCAGCAACCAACACCATTTTGATTGATAAAAAAGGTGGAAATTTCTCAAAAGCATCAGCCATTACGGCTGGTTCTGACCTAAAGAAAACCTTTACAACTGCTGAGTTAAACGGCATTTTATTGGGTCTTGGTCTTGCTCCTGGCACACCTGCCGACATCGACATCAAAATAACAGCTACAATGGGAGCTTCTACGGTGTTGAGTTCGACAGTAAGTAGCCTGACGGCCACGCCTTATCTTGATAAATTAGACCTTAGCTCAACTTGGGGTGTAGTGGGCAGTGCCACAACCAACGGTTGGGATGGCCCTGATATGCCATTCTACAAAACTGAAGTACCAAATGTATTTGTAGCGTATGTAACGTTGAAAGACGGTGAAATCAAGATTCGTGAAAACAACAACTGGGCAGTAAATTATGGTGGAACAAATGGTGTTTTGAAAAAAGATGGTGATAATATTGCTGTAAAAGCGGGAACTTATAAAATCACCTTTAACCCAGTTGCACTTACTTATAAGGTTGAGAAATATTCTTGGGGAATTGTAGGAAGTGCCTACAATAACTGGGGGGCAACGCCTGATGCACCGCTCAACTACGACCCAAGCGTTGACCTTTGGACTGGCATTGTGACACTTATTGATGGTGAGTTCAAGATTCGTAAAGACAACGACTGGGGTGTGAATTATGGTGGTTCGAACGGAGTATTGAAAGAAGGTGGAGATAATATTGCTGTAAAGAAAGGAACGTATTTGATTACGGTAGATTTCAAAAAAATGAAATATACGATTACAAAATATGCTCCGTGGGGAATTGTGGGCGATGCTACTGCTACGGGGTGGGGCGAAAAACCTGACCAAAAATTCAGCTATGACCTCAGCACTGAAACTTGGTATTTAAATAATGTTGTACTGAAAGACGGTCAAATCAAATTCAGATTAAACGATGATTGGGGCGTGAATTATGGTTCAACGGGTAGTACGGAGCCTGACCCAATTGCCGCCAGTGGAGGTCTATTGGCCAATGGTAAAAACTTTGGAGTAAAAGCTGGTACGTGGAACTTTGTTTTAGACCTTAAAGACCCTGCCAAGCCAACTTACAAAGCTACAAAGGTGAAATAAGATTCATCATAGGTTTAATAATCAGAATCTGCATAACGTTTGTTATGCAGATTTTTTTGAGTCTTTGTACAGAAACCACTATTCATATTCCACTTATAACCAACACTTTAACCTATTTTCATGATAAAAATGAATGCTATCATTAATATTCTTCTGTTTTGTTTTTTCGCACTCAACACGTATGCACAGGTGGTATCGAGTGGTCGATTAGAAAGACAAACTAATTTTCAATCGAAATATGTTGCTGCCCGAAATGTAGATGTTTGGCTACCCAAAAACTACGATGGCAAAAGCAAATTTTCGGTGCTTTATATGCACGATGGTCAAATGCTATTTGATGCCGCAAGCACTTGGAATAAACAAGCTTGGGATGTAGATGATATAATGACAAAATTACTGGATGAAAAAGCCATTCAAAACTGCATCGTAGTAGGTATTTGGAATATCGCAGCCAATCGACACTCTGATTATTTCCCACAAAAACCATTTGAAATGTTGAGTCAGGCACAACAAGACTCGATTTATAAAGCTACGCGTGGAAAAAACCAAGCACTTTTCGCAGGTAAAATCAATTCTGATAATTACTTAAAATTCATTGTAGAAGAACTCAAACCTTTCATTGATAAAAAATACGCTGTTTTCACCGATCAAAAACATACATTTATTGGTGGCTCAAGCATGGGTGGATTGATTTCGATGTATGCCATTTGTGAATACCCCAAAGTATTTGCGGGTGCTGCTTGTTTATCAACGCACTGGGTTGGCACTTTTACGGTAGAAAATAACCCTATTCCAGCAACATTTTTGCAATACTTACAAATACATTTACCTTCACCAAAAAATCACAAAATATATTTCGATTATGGTACAGAAACCTTAGATGCACTTTACAAGCCTTTCCAAGAAAAGGTCGATATTGTTATGAAATCAAAAGGATTTTCTGATAAAAATTGGCTTACAAAAGAATTTATTGGTGCCGACCATTCAGAAAAATCTTGGAATCAACGTCTTGATATTCCACTAAAATTCTTATTAAACAAATGAAAAAAATTTACTTCCTTATATATCTCTGCTGCTTTCATTTCGTGGCAAATGCTCAAATTCAGCACGTTGAGCCACTGAATTGGTGGGTAGGCTTGAAGAATCCAAACCTACAATTATTGATTCATGGCGAGAATATTTCCGAAACTCAACCCTCTATCAACTATGCAGGGGTAAGCATCAAAAAAGTCAATAAAGCTGATAGTAAAAACTATCTTTTCCTTGATTTAGTGATTGCCAAAACCACCAAAGCGGGTAGTTTTACTATTAATTTCAAGAAAGCAGGTAAAACCGTTTATACGTACAATTATAGTCTGCTACCTAAGCAACAAGCATCAGCCCAGATGCGTGGGTTTAATTCTTCTGATGTCATTTACCTTATCACGCCCGACCGCTTTGTCAATGGTGATTACTCAAATGATGTAGTTGCAGGCATGAAAGAAGCCAAAATCAATCGTGGTTTTGATGGTGGCCGCCACGGCGGCGATATTAGAGGAATGATAAACAGCCTTGATTACATTGCCAATATGGGTTTTACGGCCATTTGGCCAACGCCTGTACTTGAAAATAATATGTCAGGCTATTCTTATCATGGCTATGCCATTACAAACCATTACAAAGTTGACCCCAGATACGGCACGCTTGATGATTATAAGGAACTTTCGACCAAAGCTCGCCAAAAAGGTATTAAGTTGATTTTTGATGAAGTATTGAATCATACTGGCTACGGCTACTGGTGGACAGATGATTTGCCATTTAAAAACTGGCTTAATTATCCTGACACCAAAACCTCTACCAATCATCGACGCACTGTCAATCAAGACCTTTATGCTTCAGATTATGACAAAGAGTTCATGAAAAAAGGTTGGTTTGATAGAATGATGCCCGACATGAACGGTGAAAACCCTTACATGGCTAACTATCTGATACAAAACACGATATGGTGGATTGAAACCCTTCAACTGGGCGGAGTCAGACAAGATACTTATGGCTATTCGGATAAGACTTTCTTGAAAAACTGGAGTTGTGCCATCATGAACGAATATCCTAATTTTAGCATTGTTGGCGAAGAATGGAGCGTCAACCCGCTCATTACTTCGTACTGGCAAAGAGGCAAAAAAAATGCCGATGGCTACAACGGTTGCCTAACGAGCATCATGGATTTTCCACTACAAGAAGCCCTCGTCAATGCCCTCAAAGAAAAAGAAACTTGGGGAAAGGGCTTGGTTGTTTTGTATGAAGCATTGGCAAATGATTTTGTGTATGCCGACCCTTCGAATATTCTAATTATGGGCGATAACCACGATATGGACCGCATTTTTACGCAACTCAACGAAGATGTTGACCTTACTAAAATGGCATTGGGCTACTTGCTTACTACACGTGGAATACCTCAAATTTATTATGGCACAGAGGTTTTGATGCAAAACACTGGTCATCATAAAGTAGATGGACTGATTCGTTCCGATTTGCCAGGTGGTTGGAAAGAAGACAGTGTAAATGTTTTCACCGAAAAAGGCCTTACAGAAGCACAAAAAAGTACTAAAGCCTATTTGAAGGAACTGCTAAATTGGCGGAAAAATAATTCAGTAATTGCCCATGGAAAAACACTACATTTTGCACCTTTTGATGGAATTTATGTGTATTTTAGATACGATAATAAGAAAACGGTGATGGTTGTGATGAATAAAAATGAAAAAGAAATAAAGCTCGAAACCAAGCGTTTTGATGAAATCTTGCAGAATAAAACTTCCGCCAAAAATATTCTGAACAACGAAATCCAAACCTTGAAAAATGGCCTAACAATTTCGCCAAAATCTACGATGATTTTTGAGGTTTTCTAAAATACAGCAACCAAAAAGTCCGAAATTCTATAATAACATTTCGGACTTTTTTGGATTTTAACTATTCAAATATTTTTCTGCGAGAATTTTTGGTGCAACTTCGCAGTAAGCCGCTACGAGTGCATCATAAAAAAAAGCCTCTTCAATTTTATCCAAGCGAAATTGCGTCCATCCCATTTTGCCCCATTTATTCGGCACAGGATAAACTGTCGTTTTATCACCATACAATGAAAATATTGACTGATCAGTTTCTGAGAGTTTAAGTGTTGCTCTATTTTCTTTCAGATTGAGTGTGGCAAAAATTTTCTTTTTCACTCGAAATGAAATCTTTTCGAAATGTGGTAATTCTTCGGCATTTTCAAACGATAAAGCCAATGCTCGAACACGTTGTTCAGTAATCATTTTCAGACGATAAAATTTATACTTTTATGTTTCACGGTAATACTCATCGGTAGATAACCAACGAATTCTCCATCCATATCAATAGGAGTATTTGCACTTTCTGACTCAAAACTTAAAGATTTTGATTTAAAATATTTGACTGCTTTATGTGTCAAACGTTCACATCTTTTAATCTTAGGGAAATTCAAAAAATAATCAATCAAATTCACATCTCCAATTGCAACTGCTTCAATCAAGCCATCATCTACTTTTGCTTCGGGGGCAATACCAAGTCCACTCCCAAAAAACTTTCCATTAGCGGCACAAAAATTCATAACTTTACTTTCATACACAAAATCATCGCCTTTAACAATGATATTTTGAGGTCTGTAAGTGATAAAGTTTTTAAGAATAAAATACTGATAAGTTAAAGTTGCACCAAAAAACCTACTTGCATAAAAAAGCTCTTTGGCAATTACACCTCCAATGCCAACATCGGTAATATTGATGTAATAGCGGCTTGCTTGCTGACCATTTTTATCTTTAAAGGTCGCCAATCCTACATCAATTTTTTTAATACTTCCTGTTAAAATAGCTTCCTTTAACGACTCAATGGTTTGTGTTGGAATAATGGTTTTAGCAAAATCATTGCCCGAACCATTGGGCAATAAACATACTTTTACACTTTCATTCCCTACGTTCATAACTCCATTGACAACTTCATTGAGGGTTCCGTCTCCACCACAAGCAACAATAATTGTAAATCCTTCGTTTACTACACTTTCAGTTAGCAATATTGCATGGCTGGCATATTCAGTTTCTATGATTTTTACTATAAAATTATTAGCATCGAAAGTTTTTTTTAGCTTACCGCTTAGCGAAACTTTATTTGTGCTTTTTCCATGAATAATGAAACAAATCTTAATCATCATAAGTAGGTTAGGTTTGATATTTTCTCAATTTAGTAGAAAATCAACATTAAACTTCCAAGTTTAATGTTAATAATAAATCAGGTAATATTTTAAACATTTCTTTATTAAAGCACCATAAACTTAATCAGAGAAATAACTTAATTATTTTTATCAAGTATTTTTAAGGCCACATTCAAACTATTCAGTAAGACAGAAAGTTTAAGAAATAAACAAACCAAAGTAAAATGAGTCATTACATTAACCGTATTCAAGAAAAAATCGAACCGCTCCGACAGCAAATTATTAATCACAAAGTTTACTCTGTCATCAATGATCTCGACGACCTAAAGGTATTTATGCAATACCACGTGTATGCCGTTTGGGACTTTATGTCGTTACTGAAATCACTTCAAAATAACCTTACGTGTACAAAAGTTCCTTGGTTTCCTACCGCTTCTGCCGATACTCGTTATTTAATCAACGAAATTGTAGTTGGAGAAGAATCAGATGTTGATATGGATGGTAATCGTAAAAGTCACTTTGAACTTTACCTCGATGCCATGCACCAAGCTGAGGCCGATACAAGCCACATTGAAAAGTTTATTGAAGTATTGAAAGAATCTGAAAATTTCGATTCAGCATTTGTAGTTGCAGGTACACCAAAAGCTGCTCGTAGTTTTGTAAATTTTACCTTTGATATTATTAAAAGTCAAAAATCTTACCTTCAAGCAGCTATTTTTACATTTGGTAGAGAAGATTTAATACCGGGAATGTTTCTATCAATTATCAATGATATTCATTTGAGTATTCCTGAGAGAATATCAATTTTTAAATATTATCTCGAACGACACATCGAAGTAGATGGCGACCATCATAGTCATTTGGCCTTAGAAATGACCGCTAATCTCTGTGGAGATAACGAAACATTTTGGCAAGAAGCCGAAAATGCTACCATCGAATCGCTCAAAAAGCGTATCGAACTTTGGGATGGGGTATATGAGAGTATCAATGCAAAAAAAGTAAGTTTATCATAAAACTTTTTAAAGTCCTCAATCTTAAAAACGTTGAGGACTTTTTATTTTTTTAATAGTGTCTTCTCGCAATAAATACCTAACTTAGTAGGCAAATTCAACCCTTACCATGCAAAAGTTAATCAAAGAATTTTTATTGGCTGAAGCTCAATATCAAACCCGTCGCCATTTCTTACAAACCTGCACAACTGGACTAGGCACAATGGCATTTAGCTCATTACTCGGTGGCTGTTTTTCGGGCAATGAAAAAGCATCAAATGATATGCTTCAAACTGACCCAATGTATCCAAAACAACCTCATTTTCCGCCAAAAGTTAAGCAAGTGATTTACATACACATGGCCGGAGCTCCTTCACAATTAGAACTTTTTGATTACAAACCTGCTCTTCAAAAATTTGATGGGAAAGACTGTCCACAAGAATTTTTAGAAGGGAAAAAATTTGCATTTATTAGAGGAGTACCTAAAATGCTTGGCTCAATTGGAAAATTTAGTCAACATGGAGAATCGGGGGCTTTAATTTCAGACTTCCTACCCTATCTACCCGAAGTAGCTGATGACCTTACCTTTCTGAAGGCCATGTATACCGACCAGTTTAACCATGCCCCTGCCCAATTGCTCATGCACACAGGCAGTGCCCGATTAGGGAGGCCAAGTTTAGGTGCTTGGTCAGTGTATGGTTTAGGTTCTGAAAATCAGAATTTACCCGGTTTTATCGTACTGGCTTCTGGAGGCCGAAGCCCCGATGCAGGTAAAAGTGTTTGGGGAAATGGTTTTTTGCCATCTATTTATCAAGGTGTGCAGTGTCGTACGGGTGGTGACCCTGTTTTATACGTTTCTGACCCACATGGCATGAGTAGAGATATTCGAAAACAAACTATTGAAGCAATTAACGAAATCAATCGCCAACAATATGAGACCGTACAAGACCCCGAAATTCTGACACGTATTTCACAATACGAAATGGCTTTTAGAATGCAAGTTTCAGTGCCTGAAGTAATGGACACCAGTAAAGAGCCTGAATGGATAAGAAATATGTATGGGGCGGTTCCGGGTGAGGGTTCATTTGCCAATAATTGTCTTTTAGCAAGACGTTTAGTGGAGAATGGTGTACGTTTTGTGCAACTTTTTCACTGGGGCTGGGATTCGCACGGCACCGACCAAAGGCTTTCACTCGATGGAGGCTTTAAAGATTTATGTCAGGTTACTGACCGTGCTGTCACGGCTCTCATCAAAGACTTAAAAATGCGTGGTTTACTCGATGAAACACTCATTGTTTGGGGAGGTGAATTTGGTCGAACACCCATGCAAGAAAATCGCGATGGTCAAACGCTTCCATTCAAAGGCCGAGACCACCATTTAGAAGCATTTACTGTTTTTATGGCAGGTGGTGGATTGAAAAAAGGAGTTTCTTTCGGCGAAACTGATGATTTGGGTTATTATGGTGTAAAAGACCGCACGCACGTTCATGACCTCCAAGCAACCATTTTAAACCTTATGGGTTTTGACCATGAAAAATTAACCTATGCTTTCCAAGGACGACCATTTAGGTTGACCGATGTAGGTGGAAAAGTCATTAAACCAATATTAGCATAAGCGAAAGTTTCAAGGCAATTTGCCTTTCATAAAATAAACATTCATGAAAACCCTTACCATAGTTATACTGATAGTGTCATCATTTAGTCTATTTGCTCAAAAAGATTCAAGTTTTTATAAATCGAATATAACCCGTAAACATTATTACCTAAAACCTTTACAGAAGGTAAACGGAACATATTATTATGGAGAAAGAAGATTAAGCGGTTTCAATTCGCTTGAAGTACCTTTTTTTGAATTGAATGACCCTATTGTCAATTATCATTATAAACGCTACAAAATATTTAATGGTGTAGGGCAAGCTATCAGTTTTATTCCGACCATCTACATACTTTCAACGCTCAATAAAGCACGAACCCGACAAAGTGGCTATTATTCTGGCACCTATCTTGGCATGCTTGGGGTGTCGCTTGTAGGCAGTATCACCTGCAACATTATTGGCAAAGCTCACATAAAAAGAGCTGCAATTAGATACAATCAAGCACTCGGACAACCCACTTCTGCCAATTTACAACTCAAACCCGATGAAAACTCATTGGGTTTGGCATTAAGATTTAACTTCAAATAATACAGTTTTTTCTGAGTTAAATACTGACATTTATTGCTATTTCGGAGTATGACACAAAAAAACATGTCAGTCTTTGAAACATTTTTGTCAGTCAAAACTGAAATTTTGGCAGAAAACAGTACCTTTGTCGGCCGTTGGCAAAACTTTTGTGGAATTGTCATCGCAAAATCATTAGATATGAGATACGAATTATGAGTTGCTCGATTATCATAAATTTTGCTACGACAAAACCGACAAATAATCTCATAATTCATATTTCATTACTCATAACTAATTTTTTAAACTCTAAAAATTCAAAAATAAGATGTCAGTAAACATTAAGCCTTTAGCAGACAGAGTATTGGTAGAAGCTGCTCCGGCAGAAGAAAAAACAGCATTTGGTATCATTATCCCTGACACCGCAAAAGAAAAACCACAAAGAGGAATCGTTGTAGCGGTTGGCCCAGGAAAGAAAGACGAACCAACTTTATTGAAAGTAGGTGACAACGTTCTTTACGGTAAATATGCTGGAACGGAAATCACTGTTGATGGTAAAGAATATCTTATCATGCGTGAATCAGACATTTACGCTATTGTCTAAAACAATTAAGAATGTAGAATGAAAAATGTCATTTTACAGGATACACTCTATAATTTTCGACAATTATTAATTTTTAATTCTTAATTTTTTATTTTTAAAAAAAATGGCAAAGCAAATTATATTTGATACAGATGCAAGAGAGAAATTGAAAAGAGGTGTTGACACTCTTGCAAACGCAGTAAAAGTAACATTAGGACCAAAAGGTCGTAACGTAATCATCGACAAAAAATTCGGTTCTCCATCAATCACTAAAGACGGTGTGAGTGTGGCAAAAGAAATCGAATTGAAAGATTCGATTGAAAACATGGGTGCTCAATTAGTAAAAGAAGTAGCTTCTAAAACTGCTGACCAAGCGGGTGATGGTACTACAACTGCTACTGTATTAGCACAAGCTATCTACACTATCGGTGCTAAAAACGTAGCTGCTGGAGCGAATCCAATGGATTTGAAACGTGGTATCGACAAAGCGGTTACCGCAATAGTTGGTGCTTTAAAAGATCAATCTAAAGCAATCTCTACTTCAAAGGAAATCGAACAAGTTGCTACTATCTCGGCAAACAATGACCATGAAATTGGTCAAATGATTGCAAATGCAATGGAGAAAGTAGGTAAAGAAGGCGTTATCACTGTTGAAGAAGCTCGTGGTACTGAAACAGAAGTAAAAACTGTAGAAGGTATGCAGTTTGACAGAGGTTATTTATCTCCATATTTCGTTACTAACGCTGAGAAAATGGAAGTTGAGATGGAAAAACCATTCATCTTGATTTCTGAGAAGAAAGTTTCTTCAATGAAAGAACTTCTTCCAGTGTTAGAAGGTGTAGCTCAAACTGGCCGTCCGTTATTAATCATCGCTGAAGATGTAGATGGCGAAGCTCTTGCTACATTAGTAGTAAACAAAATCCGTGGTGCATTGAAAGTTTGTGCTGTAAAAGCTCCAGGCTTTGGCGACCGTCGTAAAGCAATGTTGGAAGACATCGCAATCCTTACTGGTGGTACTGTAATCGCTGAAGAAAGAGGATTCAAACTTGAAAATGCAGATATTTCATACTTAGGTCACTGCGATAAAATCATTATCGACAAAGACAATACTACAGTTGTTAATGGTGCTGGTGACCAAGACCAAATCACTGCACGCATAAACCAAATCAAAGCTCAAATCGAAACTACAACTTCTGACTACGATCGTGAGAAATTACAAGAGCGTTTAGCTAAGTTGTCTGGTGGTGTAGCTATTATCTACATCGGTGCTGCAACAGAAGTTGAAATGAAAGAGAAAAAAGACCGTGTAGATGATGCACTTCACGCAACTCGTGCTGCGGTAGAAGAAGGTATCGTTGCTGGTGGTGGTGTAGCTTTAATCCGTGCTCAAGCTGCTTTAGCAGGTCTTGAAGGTGCAAACGCTGACGAAACAACTGGTATCGCAATCATCCGTTCGGCAATCGAATCACCATTGCGTACAATCGTTGCTAATGCTGGTGGCGAAGGTTCAGTAATTGTACAAGAAATAAAAGCTGGCAAAGATGACTACGGTTATAATGCTCGCGAAGATAAATTTGAAAATATGTTAGCGGCTGGTATCATCGACCCTACGAAAGTAACTCGTTTGGCTCTTGAAAACGCTGCTTCGATTGCTGGTTTATTGCTTACAACTGAAGCAGTCGTATCTGATATTCCAGAAGAAAAAGCTCCAGATATGGGCCATGCACACGGTGGTGGTATGGGCGGCATGATGTAATAGTCATTCAAACCATATTTTATAAAAAAGGCTTCAAGAGAAATCTTGAGGCCTTTTTGTTTTTATATTATTTTTTCTACAAGTTTGTATAGAAACGCTATTAATTTCACTAAAATCACATTCAACATGAAAGCTACTTTGGCATCTTTTTTATGCATCTTCATTACTACTCAAACCTACGCCCAAAAAGATTTAGATAGAAATTTGGTATTCTTTGAGTTGGCGAAAAAAACTATTGAATATCCTAAAGTAGCAACGCTTTCAAGTATTTATGGACGAATATTCACGAAATTTAGTGTAACCAAAGCTGGTAAAATTGAGGGTGTAGAGATATTTTACCCAAAAATGGCCAATCATGTTGAGAAAAGTATCGGCTTTGAGGCATCTATCAAAAGGGGCTTGAAAAAACTACCCCTACTCGGTTTAGGCTATGAAGGAACTTATATTTTACCCATTGCTTTTGTCTTTGAAAATCTCAGTGAAAATCCTTCAATGAAATATCCAGATAATCAGCTCCCTGAGTTTATCAATACTGAATCTATGACAGTTTTAACCGAAATTCAAATCTTTAGTTCAAGCAATCGTTATGCAAAACCGGATTTTAAAGGCGGTTTTCAGCCTACAATACCCAGCCAACAAATTGTTAGGTAAACCTAATGTTCTTAAACAATACACCGCTCACAATCAACCAAATAACACTAGAAGTTAATAGATAAACTCGATGAAGAGCGTAGAATTCTTGTTTTTCTACAACTTCATGCGTTTTAAAATTAAGCATTGGGTCTAATTTATAATGCCAGAAAAACAAGCTTATTTGACCCAAGATTAATAAAATGCCTAAAATGTATGTCCATCTAACTTTCCGAAAAGCAAAAGTAAAAAAGATAAATATCGACAATGCCAAATAATTAAAGTACACAGTAACAGCTTGCGTGATAAAACCCATTGGGGTGTGGCTTCCCAATACTTTTGAACCGATGGGAATAACCACACCTGCATAAAAAGTAAATGCTCCCCACCAAATAATTAATAATAATATCGCTGTTTTTTCTTTATTCATTATGAAATATTTTTTCAAGATAAAATTATTCATTCAAAATACTAAAATTACCATTACTTAAAACTTACTTCTAATACCTTTTATAAATTATAATAACTTGCAAAGGAAAAATCATAATGTTCTTACAGACACTATTTTTTATCCTTAAAATAATAATCTCCAGAAAAACTCCTATTCTAAAACAAAATTGCGATTTTTGATGTATTCAAATGTAAAAGAGTACAACCAAATCTATCAAACAATGTCAACTTTCCAAGCATTCTACATTACCGAAAACGAAGATAAGACTTTCTCTCAAAATATCATTGAGCGAAAAATTGAAGATCTACCAGCTGGTGAAGTACTAATAAAGGTACAATATTCTTCACTCAATTATAAAGATGCCCTATCTTCAACTGGAAATAGAGGCGTTACGCGTAATTATCCTCATACACCCGGTATTGATGCTGTGGGAATCGTCGAGGATAGTCAATCTACTGATTTTCAAAAAGGAGATAAAGTACTCGTAACTGGCTTCGACCTTGGCATGAATACAGCTGGTGGTTTCGGGCAATACATCCGTGTTCCAGCCAAATGGGTAGTAAAACTTCCGCGTGGATTAAAACCCAAAGAAAGTATGATTTTCGGCACGGCTGGTCTTACTGCCGCACTTTGCATTGACAAACTTTTACAAAACGGACTTACTCCTGAAAAAGGTAAAGTTATTGTAACAGGGGCTACTGGTGGCGTAGGCACAATGGCAGTAATGATTCTTGCCAAACTTGGTTTTCATGTGGTGGGGGTTACGGGAAAACCCGAAGGGAAGGATTTTCTTTTAAAAATTGGGGCGAAAGAAGTAATTTCTCGCGAAGAAGTAGATGATAAATCGGGGCGTCCATTACTTAAAGGTGTTTATGCAGCTTGTGTAGATACTGTTGGCGGCAACATGCTAGCAACTATCTTAAAATCAATGCAATACAATGGAGTTGTTGCTATTTGTGGTTTAGTTAATTCGCCTGAATTACCTACAAGTGTTTTTCCATTTATCCTAAGAGGGGTTTCGATGTTTGGAATTGATTCTTCAGAATGTGATATCGAATGGCGAAAAAAAATGTGGAAAAACTTAGCAAAATCATGGAAACCAAAAGGTATTCAATCTATTACAAAGACAATCACAATCAAGGGTCTTTCTAAAGAAATAAAAAGAATACTTAAAGGTGGACAAATGGGGCGTGTTATCGTACGTTTATAAAATTAAGTCTTAAACTTATTATTTTCACATTAACCTATAACGACAAGTTGAAATCTTGTTCTATAAATTCAGAAATTCATTATATTTAGGACATAAACCCTAATCTTAATGAATTCACAAAATCGACTAACTTCGGCCGACATCTATCGTGGTTTTGTAATGCTACTGATGATGGCCGAAGTACTCCACTTCGGAAAAGTATCTGAAGCACTACCAGAAAGCTCATTTTGGGCATTCCTAGCTTTTCACCAAGACCACGTAGAATGGGTTGGTTGTTCATTACACGACCTCATTCAACCCTCATTTTCATTCTTAGTTGGCGTGGTTCTTCCGTACTCTATTGCACGCAGACTTACACAAAGAGAAGGTACTAACGCCGCATTTTTACACGCACTTAAACGTTCTTTAATTCTCATTCTTTTAGGTATCTTTTTGCGTTCTCAGTACAAATCTCAAACTTATTTTACATTTGAAGATACGCTAAGTCAAATTGGAATGGGCTATCCATTTTTATTTTTATTGGCTTTTCGCTCTCAAAAGGTTCAGATTTCAGCTCTAATAATTATTCTCGTTGGCTATTGGTTAGCTTTTGCACTTTACCCACTTCCCGATGCTAATTTCGACTATGTCAATGCGGGTGTTGCCAAAGACTGGGAACATAATCTGAGCGATTTTTCTGCTCATTGGAATAAAAACACCAACTTTGCTTGGGCATTTGACCGCTGGTTTCTCAATCTTTTTCCTCGTGAAAAGGCATTTTTATTTAATGGTGGAGGCTATGCTACCCTCAGTTTTATCCCTACACTTGGTACAATGATTTTGGGACTTTTAGCAGGAAATATCTTAAAATCAGAAACAAAAGCAGACGAAAAACTCAAGCAATTCATTATTTTAGGCGTTTCTGGGCTAATGCTTGGCATAATATTTAATCGTTTAGGAATATGCCCAAATGTCAAACGTATTTGGACACCCACTTGGGTGCTTTTCAGCGGCGGCTTATGCTTTTTGTTCTTAGCATTTTTTTATTGGATAATAGATGTTCGAGGAAAGTCTGATTGGGCTTATTTCTTGAAAGTAATTGGTATGAACTCAATTGCGGCCTACTGTATTGCCGATGCTCTTGGCGTTTATATCTCAAAATCTTTAAAAATCCATTTAGGTGAAAATTATGCCAATCTGTTTGGGCTTCCTTATCAGTCGCTTGTGCATGGTGGGCTCATGCTTCTCATTTATTGGTTAATTCTAAATTGGCTTTACAAGAAGAAAATTTTCATAAAAATATAAAGAAAATAGCCCGACAGGCTAAATACCTGTCGGGCTACCTTTAATTATCACTTTCTTTTCTAACATCCAAAACCCTTTTCAGCCACGACTGTTTTTCGGCTAATTCCGCCTCTTTTTCTTCTTTACTTGGCTGATAGGCTAGCAAACTATTCAAATCTGGCTGCCCCGCATCAACCCAGCACGTTAGCCAAAAATCTCCAACCATTTTTATAGAGGCACGCATCTGACGCTCTATTTGATTTTTAAGCATTGTATGGTATCGCTCCGAAAACTCTTTTGAATAACTTTTAGTAGTAATACCATTTCGCTCATCAAAACCAAACTTTTTATCTTCAGCAAAATGGCTGGTTAATTCTTGTTCGAATCTTAGTACAGAATCTAAAGCTGTGTTTGCCCCCAAAACAGCTTGCCAAGCTCTTTTTTGTGGGGATTTTACATAATCGGCTTGTCCAACAAAAAAATCGTAATTATCAGCGAATAATTCAGGCAATCTACTTTCCCAAAATCCATGAATACCAGTCTGGTTAGTTAATTGTCCATTATAATTTTGGGTAGTGTGTAGCGGCACATTTGCATCAGCAATGTAGTGACCAATATCAGCCGAAAGCATTAAAATTCGTCGAGCATCTTTTTTTCGAAAAGCCTCTGTTAGTTGGTACTTTATGAAGTTTATATGCCAAGGTACAATCCCGTGCCGATTAAGCGTATCTTCTGAAATTTTCTCACTCACTTCTCTCCAAGAAAGCAATGGTAACTGCTTACGAATGGAATCAGAATAGTTATCTAAATCTATGAAATGTCTCGGAGCTTCCCCCTTAACAGCATAACGCCGTTGGTCAGGATTTACAGCATTTTCAGTAATGAAATCAATATTCTTTTTGTAAAACCTAAACATTTCAGGAGGTAATGTAAAAACTGCTAAACGATTGATTCGCTGGTGGCCGAAAAATCCCCAAATAATTGATTGATAACGAAAAGATGATAAACACCAAATACTACTCAATACAAGGCACCAAATCAGGCCTTTTTGTTTTACACTTTTTAATAAATTCATTACAGCAAGTTGTTTTTTACTTTTTTTAATATTTCTCGATTTTGAGGTCACAAAACAAAGTATTATGTACACTAAAAATTTCAAAAGCATAAATTTTACATTTGAAAACGCAAAATATTATAATTTTTTTCTAATAAGTTCCAAATTTTGAACCTGATTTTAATGAAAGGATATTTTTTTTTCGAAAATCCTTAAAATTTAAACTTCATTCCCAAAAAAATATTTTTTCATCAGAAAGATACCATATTTCTCTTAGATTAAAAATCAGAATAATATTTGGCAAAATACTAAATTTACAAAAACAATAAAATATTTTCTAGAAATAATGCAATTTTTTTGAATAATATCTGTTATATTTGCAGTGTAATACAAAATATTATTCGGTTTCACAAAATGAGTCAAGCACAGAAAAAATCATTATTAAGATATTTAATGCCAGCAATGGCTTTGGGCCTATTTGCTTTTTTAATGGTAGCATATGGTTCGGCATATACACCTCCTAAGGCCCAAAAACAACGTATTGTTTGCTTTAAGTTTAAAAAAGGAACTTCAGCAGAAACAATTAAAAAGCACATGGCTGACTTTCAAGATTTGAAGCGTCAGTTACCAGAAATTGCAGGGTATTCGGCTGGTAAAACTTTTAGCGACGAAAACTCAACAGCGGAGTATGATGTAATGCATTATCTTACATTCAGAACAGATGCTGAAATTGAGAAATTCCGTGAAAGTAGTCAATACAAGTCTTTTGAGAAAGCAAACGAAGCAAACTGGGAAAAAGTATTGGTTATCAATTCAGAGATTAAATAATTAGTATTTAGTTATTTGCAATCTTCAATAAAGGCTTCGCTTTGTGCGAAGCCTTTATTTTTTAGGAAAAATATTTTAGATTAAGTTTTTTGTTTCATATAAAATAGTTAATTTTGCACTCCAATTTCAGAATAAGACAATTATTTATAAAATACAATGGCAAATCATAAGTCAGCATTAAAGCGTATCAGAGCAAACGAAGCTAAGCGTTTGAGAAATCGTTACCAACATAAAACAACTCGTACTTTAGTTAGAAAATTACGTGGTCTTACTGATAAAGTAGCAGCTACAGAGTTGTTCAAATCAGCAGCTTCTGCTTTAGATAAATTAGCTCGCAAGAATGTTATTCACAAAAACAAAGCGGCTAACTTAAAATCAGGTTTAGCTAAGCATATCGCTTCTTTAGCTTAATTAGCTCTAAGATTTTCAATATTTTGCTCATGGAACACTTTTCTCCGTGGGCATTTTTTGTTTCAATTAGGATTTCGAAATCCATATTTCTTTTGCTGTTTCTCTATAAAAAATGATTAGTAAAATCTTATCTTGGGCTGAAGAAGACCGTCCGAGAGAAAAACTTTTACTGAAAGGTAAAGCTGCACTTTCGGATGCCGAGTTGATTGCTATCTTGATTGGTTCTGGTACAAGAGAACTATCTGCCGTTGATTTATCAAAGTTAATTTTACAGAGTGTCAATAATAACCTCCATGAATTAGCTAAGCTGAGTATCAACGATTTAATGAAGTTTAAAGGCATTGGCGAAGCTAAAGCCATTTCTATTGCCGCCGCACTTGAATTAGGCCGAAGAAGAAAAGATAGTGAGGTTCTAAAAAAACCGAAAGTGGGTTCATCATCTGATGCTTACGAGGCTATTCGCCCCTACTTAATGGACTTACAACACGAGCAATTTTGGGTTTTATTACTCAATCGAGCCAATGAAGTAATAAAACCACACCAAATAAGTATCGGAGGAGTGGCAGGAACGGTAGCCGACCCAAAGATGATTTTTAAAGCTGCTTTAGAATATTTAGCTTCGGCGATTATCTTGGTGCATAATCATCCATCAGGTAATTTAACTCCAAGTCAAGCTGACAAGGAATTAACTAAAAAAGTAAAAGAAGCAGGCAAAATGTTGGATATACCCGTACTAGACCATCTTATTTTTGGCGATAACGGCTATTTCAGCTTTGCTGATGAAGGGATTTTTTGAGTAATAAAGAATAATTTTACCCAAACGCTCTATTCTTTGTGTATAAAATATATTATTGTATTTCTTAAAACTTAAAAATAGAATTTTGAATTTTAATTAAACCTAGTTTAATTCTTCATTCTACACTAATTAAAATGCTTACAGTATCTAACATCTCACTTAGTTTTGGCAAAAGAACTCTCTTCGAAGAGGTAAATCTTAAATTCACGCCAGGCAACGTATATGGCCTTATTGGAGCAAACGGGGCTGGAAAATCGACGTTTGTAAAGATTCTTTCGGGCGACCTTGAACCAACAACGGGAAATGTAAGCATGGACCCAGGTGAAAGGATGTCGGTTTTGAAACAAAATCAAAATGCCTTTGATGAAGAAACAGTTTTAAACACTGTTATCAAAGGGAATGAGCGTTTATTTGAAATTATTGCCGAAAAAGATGCGATTTATGCCAAAACAGATTTTACCGAAGAAGATGGAAATCGTGCAGCTGAATTAGAAGCAGAATTTGCCGACATGAATGGTTGGGATGCAGAATCTGATGCGGCATCATTGCTTTCAGGCTTGGGCATCAAAGAAGATTACCATTATACGCTCATGGCTGATATGAACCCTTCAGAAAAAGTGAAGGTTTTGTTAGCACAAGCTCTTTTCGGAAATCCAGATATTTTATTACTCGATGAGCCAACCAACAACTTAGATATTGATTCTATTTTGTGGCTCGAAAATTTCTTGATGGATTTCAAGAATACCGTAATCGTAGTATCTCACGACCGTCACTTCCTCGATAACGTTTGTACATATATCGCTGACCTTGATTTTAAGAAAATTACGCTTTATGGCGGTAACTACTCTTTCTGGTATGAATCAAGCCAGTTAGCCGCTCGCCAAAAAGCCGACCAAAACAAGAAAGCTGAAGAGAAGAAAAAGGAATTGGAAGAGTTTATTCGTCGTTTCTCTGCCAACGTGGCTAAGTCTAAGCAAGCAACGGCTCGTCAGAAAATGATTGAAAAACTGAATATCGAACAAATTCAGCCTTCTTCACGCAGATATCCATACATCGGTTTCAAACCCGACCGCGAAGTTGGTGACCAAATTTTATTGGTTGAAAACCTCAGCTATAAACTTGAAGATGGCACATATTTGTTTAAAGATTTGAATTTTCAGGTTTCTCGCAATGAAAAAATAGCATTTTTGAGCAAAGATGGATTGGCAGTTTCGGCCTTATTTGATATTCTTTCGGGCGAAAAACAAGCAGATAGTGGTTCATTCAAATGGGGGGTAACAATTACTCATTCGTACTTACCAAACGATAATGCTAAGTATTTTTCCGATGGAAACCTTGACTTAGTAGATTGGCTCAGACAATATTCAGTAGAAAAAGATGAAACTTTTGTACGTGGTTTCTTAGGTCGTATGTTGTTTTCGGGCGAAGAAGCCTTGAAAAAATGTACAGTACTATCAGGGGGTGAAAAGCAACGTTGTATGTTTTCACGCATGATGCTTTCGGGTGCAAACGTTTTATTATTTGACGAACCAACCAACCACTTAGATTTGGAATCAATCCAAGCATTGAATAAAGGCATGGAAGATTTCCCGAGCAATATCCTTTTCACTTGTCATGACCACCAATTAACTCAAACGGTAGCGAATCGTATCATTGAGCTTACTCCAAAAGGTTGTCTGGATAAGTTAATGGATTTTGATACTTTCTTGACAGATGAGAAAATCAAAGGGCAACGTGATGCTCTTTATAAGTAATTGCATTTCAAAATTTGATATACTTTATGGCACACCCCACAAGCGTGTGCCATATTCATTTATAAACTATGCAAACATATACCGAAATCTCACAAAGCGAATTAGATGAAGTTCTTTCGAAACCAAAGACTATTTTGGTTGATGTAAGAGAGAATACTGAATTTGCAGATTTTAATATTGGCGGAATAAATATTCCTCCACATGAAATTACTGAACGTTTGGAAGAACTAAACGACTATCAAACAATTGTGGTTGCGTGCTCAAATGGCACCAGAAGTAGTATTGTAGCTCGTTTATTAACAAAAAAATTACCCGAGAAGGTAATTTTGCATTTGGAAGAAGGAATTTTTTGAGTGCTGAACCTCAAAATCCAGCACTCAAGATATGATTAAATTCCGTCGTAATCTCTTTCTTTCTTTACTAACCATTTACCAACAGCGAAAGATAACGCCATTAGAACGACAAAGAATGTGATTGCAACCCAAGTTGGATATTGATAACCGAACATAAGCGTACTAAGTTTAGATTTACCCTGCAAAAATACAACAAAATGAAAAAGTTAATAGACTTTTTCTAAAAAAATTACAAAACTTCTTGAATCAATTTCAGAAATGAAAAATTTAGCGTTTCTTACTTCCCTCCTTTCAGAATTGACTGATAACGTGGCATATCTTTAAATAATTTCAGAGCTTCCTGAACTTCCTTGTCACGGTCGAAAGCTACAAACTTCATTGCTTTTTGATAATAATAACGACTCAGAATTTCAGCTTCTAATTGCTCTTTGATATCTTCTTTGTTTTTTGCCAAATCTTGTAGCTTTCCTTGTTTGATTTTTTCACGCAAAGATCTGATTTGTTCTTGCACTAAATCCAATGAGTTTTCCTTTTTAGCCGATGCTTCTAAGTTATCAAGATTACGCTCCATTGTTGTAGTGTAAGTAAAATCTTTAGTTTTTAACCAATTAATAAAATCTTGATACTCTGCTTCCGTAAGCGTAAACTTCTCTTTTGGTTTTTGATTAGCATGTTCGAAGTAGTACTTAGTAGCATAATCGAAGATATAATTCTTTTGCAATAAATTCGCGGTTACTGCTGCCATAGTTGCCACTTCTGTTTTGATGTCTGGGTCAACTCCTCCACCATCGTAAACCGTTCGACCATTTTTTGTTTTAAAAGCTGTTTTTAAGGAGTCTGGTACACGTCCTACGCTACCATCTGGATTACGGTGGCTGTAATCTAATGCTTGAATACAACGGCCGCTTGGAATGTAATATTTAGCAGTTGTGATTTTCATTTTGGTATTATAACTCAAATCACGTGTTGTTTGTACTAAACCTTTTCCAAACGAACGTTGGCCGATGAGCACCGCACGGTCATAATCTTGTAAAGTTCCACTCACAATTTCTGAGGCAGAAGCACTCATACTATTAATAAGCACTACAATTGGCATTTCAGTATCGAGTGGAGCTTCCATAGCCATATATTTATGATTCCATTCGGCAACTTTTCCACGTGTTTCTACAATTAACTGGTCTTTGGGCAAGAAAGCATTACAAATCTCAACTGACATATTCAATAAGCCACCTGGGTTTCCACGTAAGTCTAGGATTAGTTTCTTCATTCCTTGACCTTTCAATTCAGTGAAAGCACCTTTCACTTCTTTCGCCGCAGTTGCTGTAAAATCGTTTAATTGAATATAACCCACTTCATCATTAATCATGCCTGAGTGTGGAACATTTGGTGTTTTCACGATGTCTCGCCCAACGACTAATTCAAGCGGAGAATTTTGTCCGTATCTTTTTACCGACATCTTGACCGTAGTACCAGTCTGGCCTTTCATTAATCGACCAATATCTACACCTTTACGATTCACTACATCAACACCATCAACTTTTACTATTTCATCTCCGATTTTCATTCCTGCCTTGTCAGCAGGTGAGCCTTCGTATATCATCACAACCACGTGTTTATCATCGCGGTGCGATACAGTTGCACCGATTCCATTGTACTTTCCGGTAGTCATGGTCATATAATCTTCAATATCATCTTCAGGAAAGAAATTGGTGTATGGGTCGAGTTGCTTCAACATCGACTCAATACTCATCCTCATGGCCTTATTCGGGTTAATTTCATCTACGTAGTAAGCGTTGAGTTCTTTAAACATCGTAGCGAAAATATCTAAGTTTTTGGCTATTTCGAAGTAACGGTCATCGTACTTAAAGGCAACAAAAGGTACCGTTAGGATAGCTAAAGCGATTAATGTAAATTTTCGTAGATTTTTCATTGATTGAATACTTTATAAAAGATTTTTGTAACACAATTACTTCGGCAATGCAATCTTGCAATTGTGTGCATCAAATAAGTTTAAAACTTATTTTACTTTAAACGCAAAACTTACGCAAAAGGTGTTACTGTGGCGAAGTTTTTCCGTACGTTTTTGCAAAGAAACGCATTTTCCTTACCGGAAAAAAGTTCCTTTCTACAATATAGAGATTATCGAAATCATTATCAGGTATATCAGAACGCAACGTATCTTTTTCGAGCAGACCGTTTACCACATATTTACAAGTATTACTATGCCCAACAATCAATACTTTTTTCCCTTTCATAGTCTTCAGTCTTTCAATAAAAACCCTCATCGAATCAGCGGGACTTGCTGCATAAACTTTTATTTGTTTACCCAAAGCATCAGCCAAAGGTTTGGCGGTATTTTGGGTACGCAAAAAACTGGTTGAGTAAATGTCTGTAATTTGCTTATTGAGCAATGCTTGCTTGAGGTCTTCGGCTCGTTCTTTACCCAGAGTACTCAGAGGTGGATTTGCCGAATTATCGACTTTTTCGGCATGTCGTGCAATATAAAAAGTTGATTTACACGAACTTAGAATTAATGCTAAAATAATAAACTTCTTCATAAATGATTGTCAATTAGTGTCTATGTTATAAGTTTTATCATTATTTAAATTTTTACCAAAAAAATGCTAAAAAAACGTCATTTTGAAGCATTTTGAGCATGGAATAAATTTTAAAAATCCGATATTTTTTTGTATCTTTACAACTAAATTAGACAAAAAACTGTGAGTAACAAACTTAAATACTCAGGTATAGGTTGCCAACAAAAAAGCACAGTTTTTTTACATCTTTTACTGTAGTTAAAAAAGTAAATTTTCGATATAAACTGTTTACTATTTTAAGATATTCTATTCGGAAAATCTGATAGTTAAATTTTTTTAAACAATTAATTATGGCAGAAAATCAAGAAGGCTTAGAGCCTCAGAAGTCAAAGGCAGATTATGGTGCGGAAAACATTCAAGTTCTTGAAGGATTAGAGGCAGTAAGGAAACGTCCGGCCATGTATATTGGTGATATTGGTGCCAAAGGACTTCACCACCTCATTTGGGAGGTTGTTGACAACTCAATTGACGAAGCCTTAGCAGGACATTGCGACACCATCAACGTAACAATTAATCCAGATAATTCGGTAACAGTAAAAGATAATGGCCGTGGTATTCCAACTGGAATGCACTCGAAAGAAAAGAAATCAGCTTTAGAGGTGGTAATGACCGTACTTCACGCTGGTGGTAAATTCGATAAAGATACCTATAAAGTTTCAGGTGGTTTGCACGGTGTGGGGGTATCCTGCGTAAATGCTCTTTCTACTCACTTACGTGTAGAAGTGCATCGTGAAGGAAAAGTCTTCGAACAAGAATATAGTATCGGAAAACCACTTTATCCAGTACGTGAAATCGGTACGGCAGAAGATACAGGTACGCAAGTAACTTTCAAGCCCGATAATAGTATTTTTACAGTTACTGAATATAAATACGAAACAGTAGCGAATCGTCTTCGTGAGCTATCTTTTTTGAATAAAGGTATCACAATTGTATTGACTGACCTCCGTGAAATAGACGAAGACGGAAATGCATTAACGGATACATTCTACTCAGTAGGCGGACTAGCAGAATTTGTATCTTATATTGATGCAGGCCGTGAGCGTTTAATTCCTGAACCAATGTTTATGGAAGGAAATAAAGATGGCGTTCCAGTTGACGTGGCCATGCTTTATAACACAAGTTACAGTGAAAATGTATATTCTTTCGTAAACAATATCAATACGCATGAAGGTGGTACGCACGTATCAGGCTTCCGTATGGCGTTGACTCGTACTTTGAAGAGTTATGCCGAGAAATCAGGTATTTTAGCCAAAGAAAAAATTGATATTAGTGGTGATGACTTCCGTGAAGGATTAACGGCGGTTATTTCAGTAAAAGTTGCCGAACCTCAGTTCGAAGGTCAAACAAAAACTAAATTAGGCAATAGCGAGGTAACATCGGCGGTAAGTGCTTGTGTAGCAGAAATGCTTGAAAACTATTTAGAAGAGCACCCAAAAGAAGCTCGTATAATTGTTGATAAAGTAATTTTAGCAGCCAAAGCCCGTATTGCAGCTAAGAAAGCTCGTGAAATGGTTCAACGCAAAAATGTTTTGGTTGGAACTGGCTTACCTGGTAAATTAGCTGACTGTTCAGAATCAGACCCAAGTATTTGTGAGGTCTACTTAGTTGAGGGTGACTCAGCGGGTGGTTCGGCCAAGCAAGGTCGTAATCGAGCTTTCCAAGCTATCTTGCCTTTACGTGGTAAGATCCTTAATGTTGAAAAAGCACAAGAGTTCAGAATTTACGAAAACGAAGAAATTAAGAATATATTCACGGCTTTAGGCGTACAAATCGGTAGAGATGGCGATGAGCGTGCCTTGAATACCGATAAACTTCGCTACCATAAAATTATCATCATGACCGATGCCGATATTGATGGCAGCCACATCCGTACGCTTATTCTTACGTTCTTCTATCGTTATATGAAAGAACTTATCGAAAGAGGCTACATCTACATTGCCCAACCGCCACTTTATTTGGTAAAGAAAGGAAAAGAGGAAGAATATTGCTGGACAGAAGAGCAGCGTGAATTAGCGGTGAAACGTTTAGCTGGTGCTGGCCGTGAAGATAGCGTAGGTATTCAGCGTTATAAGGGTCTTGGAGAAATGAACCCAGAACAGCTTTGGGAAACTACCATGCGACCAGACAAGCGTACTTTAAAGCAAGTAACGGTTGAATCTGCCGCTGAAGCTGACCACTTATTTGCCATGCTTATGGGCGATGAGGTTGGTCCTCGTCGTGATTTCATTGAAAGAAATGCAAAATATGCGAAAGTAGATATTTAATTGAAATCTAACATATTATTGATAAATTTAGGGCAGATAATTCACGTAGTTATCTGCCCTTTTTTTACTCTAAATATTCATAAACATGAACAAAGTACTTTTATTGTTATGTATTCTATTAGCCACTAAGGGATTTTCACAAACAAAAGTTTTTCCAGTGATTAAAAGTGGCGGCGGTATGTTTGAAGTACCCGAAGCAATACCAGTTGCCGATAAAAAAATGAAATATAAAATCATTGTTGATTTATCAAAAGCATCTGATAAGCCCGATTCAGTGAATGCTTCCTTAGATAAATTAGCCAGATTAGTAAACCTTCATGCGGAAGCTGGAATTCCTAAAGAGAATATTGATGTTGTTGGCGTATTTCATTTTTTAGCTACCCCAATTATTTTAGAAGATGAAGCTTACAAGAAAAAATTTGGTATACCCAACCCAAATACAACTCTAATCAATGAATTGGCGAAAAACGGAGTCAAATTCTTTGTGTGTGGACAGTCTTTGAGAGCAAGAAAATTAGTAGATGAAAAACGTAATGCCAATATCAAAGTGGCTCAATCGGCACTCATTACTTTTAGTACCTTTCAGAATAAAGGGTATGCGTTGATATTACCTTAAAAATAAAGTAGAGACGTTTCATGAAACGTCTCTACCTAGTATTATTAAAATACTTGTCTCGCAACTGCCATTGTAGTGTCAGACTTACTCATTGTATAGAAATGCAATGCTGGCACACCAAAATCAATTAATTCACGGCATTGTTGTACTGCCCATTCTATTCCTATTTGTTTAGCTTGTTTATCATTTTCACAGGCTAAAACTTCTTTTCTAAATGCTTCAGGAATGTCTAAATAAAACAATTTAGGTAAAATATCTAATTGCTTTTTAGTAGCCAAAACTTTCAACCCCGGAATAATAGGAATTGTAATTCCTTCTGCACGACATTTATTTACAAAATCAAAATACTTTTGATTATCAAAGAACATTTGCGTCACGATATAGTCGGCCCCAGCGGCTACTTTTCGCTTTAAATTTTCCATATCTTGCTCTAAATCTTGAGCTTCGAAGTGTTTTTCAGGATAAGCCGCTACTCCAATACAAAAATCACTGGCATTTAAGTATTCGGCATCTTCGTGCAAATACTTTCCTTGGTTCATATTTTTAATCTGACCAACCAATTCATTGGCGTACTGATGTCCATCTTTTTTGGGCTTAAAGGTATCATAAGGCTTAGCAAAATCACCTCTTAGGGCCAATACATTATCAATCCCCAAATAATTGAGGTCAATCAGTAAGTCTTCTGTATCATCTTTCGTAAATCCTCCACAAAGTACATGCGGCACAGGGTCTATTTTGAAACGATTCATAATTGATGAACAAATACCAACCGTACCTGGACGTTTACGCGTACGAATCTCTTTTATCGAACCATCAGGCATCTGTTTCGTAAAATATTCTTCACGATGAAAAGTTACATCAATAAATGGTGGCTTCAACTCCATCATTGGCTCAATGGCGTTGAGTAATTCATTGATATTCGTACCTTTTGTAGGCGGAATAATTTCTATCGAAAAAATAGGTTTCCCATTATTACTCTTTAGATGCTCGGTTACTTTTGCCATTTTATAAAAGATTGTTTTATCCTTATTTTTCGACAAAAATAGATATATTATGAGGTTGTTTAGTATTATAAAAAGATTCCCAAAATAGGTTGAATTTTGTGGTGCGAATCATCAAAAAGACCTACAGTGGAAATCTTGAGTAAAAATACGATTGAACAATATATATTACCAAATTTAAGTATTGGTTTACGTGGAAAAGAGTGTGAAATAGAACAGTTGACAGCTATTGTTTCAGCAATTTTATATCGTTTGAAAACAGGTTGTCAATGGCGTCAACTGCCAGTAAAGCAATTTTTTAATAATAAGGTTTTAACATGGCAAGGAGTCTATTATCACTTTAATGAATGGGTCAAGGACGGCTCTTGGACAAAAGTTTGGATAAATATTTTAGCATCAAACTATTCATATTTAGACTTATCTTGTATCCAACTTGATGGTAGTCATACACTTGCCAAACGTGGAGGTGAAGCTGTTGGGTATCAAGGTCGAAAAGCATCAAAAACAACTAATTTGCTCTTTTTAGCTGATAATCAGGGACAAATGTTGGCATGTGCCAGCCCACAAGAAGGAAAACACAACGACCTTTATAATATTCAGGAACTCTTTGAAGAACTGTGTCAAATGCTCATAAAAGCAGGAATTAATCTCAGAGGCCTTTTTCTAAATGCTGATGCTGGATTCGATAGCAAAGAATTTCGTCAAATTTGTAAAAATAAAGAAATTGAAGCCAATATTGATGTTAATTCTCGAAATAACAAAATAGAAAATCAATCTACTGAATATCAGCATTTTGATGAAGAGTTATACAAACGACGAGTACTCATTGAGCACGCTAATGCTTGGATGGATAGTTTCAAAGCATTACTTGTCAGGTTTGAAACGAAAGCAATTAACTGGGTGGCTTTAAATTTATTGGCATTCTCAGTTCGTTTTTTACGAAAAATTAAATATAAAAGTTAATCCTAAACAAGTTCTATTTATAAAAACAAATATTGGTAGTTATTTTATCTAAATACTAATCAATGTGTAGTTATTTTTTTCTTTAAAACATTGCTGAACTATAATGTTTAAAACGTTCGTAGGCCTCACGAGCCAATGTTTCTTGGTGAGCAGGATGAGCAATTTTAATTAATTCTCTAGCTCTTTCAACCAAATTTTTCCCAAATAAATAGGCAATTCCAAATTCAGTCACCACATAATGTACATGAGCACGAGTAGTTACTACCCCTGCACCTTCTTTTAAATGAGAAACGATTTTTGACAAACCTTTTGCAGTAGTTGCATTTAGAGCAATTATGGGCTTTCCGCCTTCAGAAAGGGCAGCACCTCTAATAAAATCCATTTGACCACCAACTCCAGAATACATACTATAACCAATACTATCAGCACAAACTTGCCCTGTAATATCAATCTCAATGGCACTATTAATTGCAGTAACTTTAGGATTTTGGCGAATAATAGAAGTATCATTCACATAATCAACACGCATCATTGTTACGAGGGGATTATCATCAACAAAATCATACAATTTTCTTGAACCACACATAAAAGTAGAAACAATTTTACCTCTATTCCGCTTTTTAAATTTACCTGTAATCACCCCTTTTTCAACCAATGGAATTATCCCATCAGAAAACATTTCTGTATGAATCCCTAAATCTTTGTGCTCTTCTAAAGCAGCTAATACCGCATTAGGAATACTTCCAATACCCATTTGAAGCGTTGCTCCATCGTCAACTAATGATGCAACATGTTGACCAATCTTTTTATGCTCAGGCGTTGATTCACCCCAAGAAACTTCGTGCAGAGGCTCATCAAATGGCACAAAATAATGAATTCGACTTGTATGAACTTGGGCATCACCCAGCGTACGAGGCACATTTTTGTTAATTTGTGCAATCACAATATCTGCGGAGTCAATCGCAGCAATGGTAGCATCTACCGAAGTACCCAATGAACAAAAACCACTTTTATCAGGTGTAGAAACCGAAATGAGAGCAATATTTAATTTAATGATGTTTTGGGTAAACAATCTCGGTATTTCAGATAAGAAAACAGGTATGTAGCTACCACGCCCTTCTGCAATGGCGGTTCTGGTATTTTTAGCTATAAAGAAAGCATTGGTGTGAAAGTTTTCGGCGTATTGTGGCTCGGTATAAGGTGCTTCACCCTCTGTATGCAAGTGATAGATTTCAATACCTTTAATTTCATTAACTCTTGCCACTAAGGCTCTAACTAAATGATGTGGTACGGCAGCTACACTATGAATAAAAATTTTATCTCCTGATTTAACAAATTTAAGAGCTTCGTCGGCAGTTGTGATATGCATAAGATTCGATTTTTGGGTGCAAAAAAACAGTTTTCAGTGCTTGTCATACATGATAAACATCATAGGGTAAGAAGCATATTATCAAGTTTTATCTCATTTCTAGCTTAATTAACCATTCATCAAATTATTTTCAAAAAGATTATTAAAATAATTATATTTACCGATGCATAATTTAGATAAAACAAATTATCTAAGATAAAATAACTTTCAATTAAATTAAATAATAATGAAGAAAATTGCACTATTCGTAATCTTAGGCATTTTTGCATGTAGCTTTGAAACTGTAGCACAAAGTACATCTACAACACCTGTCGCTGCCATTGATACCGTTGCGGCAAAAGCCTACGTTGGTAAATATAAGGTAAAAGAAGGACCTTTTGAAGAATTAATCGTTAGTATTCAAAACGGCAAATTATTCGGTGAAGCTGTTGGACAAGGCTCGGCAGAACTAGCACCTACAAAAGAAGTTGAGATATTTGAAGTACTAGGTTATGGCGGTACTGTAGAATTTATTAGAAATGAAAATAAGAATGTTGTAAAAGTCAAACTCTCAATACAAGGCAATATTATTGAAGCAGAGAAACAGCCTTAAAAATAGAAAATCCCCGCTAAGTGCGGGGATTTTTTTATATCTTACTTACGTGAAGCTAACTTCAATAAAAGCTTCAAAATTTCTAAATATAACCAAATAATCGTAACCATTAGGCCAAATGCGGCATACCATTCCATGAATTTTGGTGCTTGCATTTCAGCACCTTTTTCAATCAAATGAAAATCAATAATGAGATTCATGGCTGCAATAGTAATAACTATCAATGAAAAAATGATTCCAATTAAGCCTCCTTCATGAATATATGGTATAGCTACCCCAAACATATCTAAAATCCAAGTAAGCATATATAAGAGAAAAACTGCACCAGTAGCAGCCGCAACACCAAAAATAAAACCTTGTGTAGCCTGTAAGATTTTAGTTTTATATAAAAACCACATCACAAATACTACCCCAAAAGTCAACCCAGCGGCAATTAATGCAAACTCTTGAAATATGGCAGAAATAGCTCCGATTGCCAAGCCTTCTAGCAGAGCATAGGTAGGTGCTAATTGAGGTGCCCACTCTTTCTTAAACGCTAATACAATTGCACATAGAAGCCCCCCAATGCAACCTGCAGGAATAAGCATAGGTGCAATACTCCATCCTTGCATAAGGCCTATCCAAGAAACAGCCGATGAAGCTCCGAGAATCGCTAGTAAAATACCAACCTTTGTAAGAGTTGACTCAACGGTCATTACCTCTTGGCGGTCAAAAGAATAGTCAATATTAGTAAATGTCTTTTCTGAAAATGCTGGATTTGCCATAAAATAATGTTGGTTTAGTTTTGATAAAATAGGGATTTACTGAATTTCAAGCATCTATGAGCAAATAAATGAAATTTTATTTCATCTCAAAATTTTACTCTGATGAATTACATTCCATCATAAATCACTAAATCTTTACACTTTAAACTTTATAACTTCTATGAGCATCAAGTTTCAAGAAGATAAACAATAAAATAGTAAATGACCAAAGCGAAGAACCACCATAACTCAAAAATGGTAATGGAATACCAATTACAGGCATTAAGCCAATAGTCATTCCGATATTGACAAATAAATGGAAGAAGAGAATACTAGCGACACAATAACCATAAATTCTCGAAAATTTACTTCGCTGTTTTTCAGCTAAATTGATAAGTCGATTCAACAAAGCTGCAAAAAGAAGAATAACAATTACACTACCAACAAACCCCCATTCTTCTCCAACCGTACAAAAAATAAAGTCAGTCGATTGTTCAGGTACGAAATCAAACTTTGTTTGTGTTCCTTGTAAATAACCTTTACCAATAACACCTCCCGAACTAATCGCTACCCTTGATTGCGTTACGTTCCAGCCAGCCCCAAGCGGGTCAGAATCTGGATTCACCAATACCTGAATACGCTTCTGTTGGTGTGGTTGTAAAACACTAGTAGTAAAGAATTTAACACCAAAAACAAAAGCAGAAGCAATAACAAAAACACCAATCAAACGCATAAGATTTTGACGTGTACGTTCATAACGCTTCAAGAAGAAATACCAAAATAACCCACACGCTACGGCCAAACCTGCAACTACGTAGAATTTATTAAAGAATAGTACTAGTACAAATAAAATAACCAAAGCGATGCCTAAGGCGGGATAAATACCCGGTAAACCTTCACGGTAAAAAACGGCAATAAACGCAGCAAAAGTAAGAGCTGAACCTGTTTCCTTTTGAAGAATAATAATGATCGGCGGCACAAAAACAATCAAACCTGCCACAATGGCATCTCGTACTTTCGTAATATTAACCCCCTGAGTACTTAAATATCTTGATATTGCAAGTGCCGTAAAGATTTTCGAAAACTCGGCGGGTTGTAAAGAAAAAGTACTTCCTAATTTAATCCAAGACCTAGAGCCTTTAATTTCAGTTGCCAAAAAGATGGTTGCAAACAGCAAGAGTATAATAAATCCGTAAAATATATAGGCAAATGAATCATAAACCTTATAATCTACGAATAGTATAATTAAAATTAGAATAAACGTTGATGCAATAAACAACAACTGTTTTCCAGCATTATGAGACGTAGAAAAAATGGTTATCGGATTTTCAGGATTATAAACCGCTGCATAAATATTCAACCACCCAAAAATAACCAATAAAGCATAAAGCCAAACGGTTGTCCAATCAATTCCTTCTCTAATATCTATATCACGTGCCATACTATTTTGTTTGATTTACGTTTTGTTCTTTTGGTTTTACGAATGTTGTTTTGATTACTTTTTCTGTAGCACCTTTTTCAGGCTTTACAGGAGCATTTGGCTTCGAATTCGAAGGTGTATTGATTTTAGAGTCTTGCGTAGTCGATGGAATTGGTTTGGCATTAGCACCAGCAGCCATAGCTTCCACAGTTTTGATGTGAGTATTCATCATGCGTTCTTTCAAAGCCGTACGTTCAATCTTACGTTTCAAGTACTTCTCAATCATCAACGTAGCAATTGGAGCCGCATACGAACCACCAAAACCTGCATTTTGAACCATCACCGCAATAGCAATTTTGGGATTATAACGTGGAGCAAATGCAATAAAAATAGAGTTATCTTTACCTTTTTTGTTTTGCGAAGTACCTGTTTTACCACAAATTTCAATACCTTCAACTATACCTGCTCCTCCACCTACGGTACCACGCTCAACTGCGTCTTGCATACCACCAATGATAGCTTCAAAATTACGGGTATCAATATCTGTTCTGTGCACTTCACGATGTTCAGGTTTCACACCTTTCCCATTTTGTCCAATACCTCTAACCAAGTGAGGAGTAACCCAATAACCACGATTGGCAATCGTAGCAGCCAAATTAGCCATTTTGAGCATATTCACTGAAACTTCACCTTCACCGATACTTAATGAGTAAATATTCGAGAATTTCCACTGATACTGACCATAGCGTTTATCATAGTATTTAACGCTTGGTAGTAAGCCTGATGATTCGGAAGGCAAATCAATTCCTAATTTCTGACCGTAACCAAACTTAGCAACCATTTCGTGCCATTTCGATAACATAATAGGAGCTTCTTTGAAGGGATTTGTTTCGCCAGCCATACCCATTGTTTTTCTGAATACCTGATAAAAATAAGGGTTACACGAAAAACGAACGGCATTATGTAAATCACCCGATGGGTGTCCGTGACATTTTACAGGAGCGTTTCCACAAACATAGAATGTTTCGGGCGTAATAGCTCCTAATTGTAAAGCCACTAATGCCTGAACTAATTTAAAAGTAGAACCTGGTCGGAAGAAACCAGTTGCTACACGGTCATTGAGTGGTTTATCAGGATTTCGGTATAATTCTTTAAAATTCTTGGCAAACTGTTTACCTGAAAGTATGTTTGGGTCGTAATAAGGATATGAACCAATGGCTAAAATTTCACCACTTCTTGGCTCAATAGCCACCGCACAGCCTGTTTTTCCTTGAAAAAGACTGTCGGCCAATTGTTGCACTTCAACATCAACCGTTGTATATAAGTTTTTGCCAATTACAGCAAGTGTATCAAACTCGCCATTTGAATAAGAGCCTTTATTTTCACCGTGAACATTCATCATCGTAAATTTCACTCCTCGCCTACCCCGCAATTCCATTTCATACTCTTTTTCAAGACCAGTAATGCCAATATAATCTCCACTACGATAATATTCAACTTCTTGCTCTTCGTAAGCTTTTTTACTAATTTCACCAATATAACCTAAAGCATTGGCCATTGTGCGGGCAGGATAAGTACGGAAGAAAGATTGCTCAAAAGTAAATCCTGGGAAATTCACCATTGCATCTGCCACACGAGCATAATCTTCTTTAGAAAGTTGGCGTAGAAAAAGAGTAGCACGGTTACGAGAATAGCTTTTAGCTGCAGTCATCGTGCTATCAAAATATGAACGAGTAATATTGAACAAACGACAAAACATCGTTGTGTCCATTGGTTTCACTTTATACGGCGTAACGTACATGTCATAAACATCTACATTGGCCACTAAAAGTTTTCCGTTTCTATCGTAGATTTGCCCTCTGAGCGGAACCTGAACCTCCTTCTTCAAAGCCCCCGTCGAGCCAATCGTTTGGTAGGTATCATCTATTACTTGTAGGTAAAATAACCTAAATGCATAGATACCGCAGATTAAAAAGAAAAAACTAAGAATGATTTGCTTTCTGTCTTGGAACATTCTACTTAAAAATTCTTTTGAGTTTAGCTAAAATATTAAGTCACTGCAAAATGAAACTGCTTTTGAGCGATTCGTAGAGTTTCATTCGAAAAGCTAAATTCAATCGCTACTGACTAATTACACGTGTGTTTTTGAATTCGAATAACAAAGTTCTCGAAAAATCAACAGATTTCTACATATATTGCCTAAGAAAATTTGATTTTTCTATAAAAACGAATTTTCTAAAATCAGATTGAAATAATTTTAAGTATTTATACGATTTTTGCAAGATAATTCAAACAAAGCGGGCAAAATGATTTATAAAATTGAAGATTTATCGTCGATAGCAGCACAAGTAATTGCTGCCGCTAAAGATTATAGAATTTGGATTTTTGAAGGCGAAATGGGAGCAGGAAAAACCACTCTAATCAGAGAAGTTTGTAAAGCTCTTGGTGTAGAAGGTCATATTCAAAGCCCTACTTTTTCAATCGTAAATGAGTATCAAACCAATGATAGTGAAACCATTTTTCATTTCGATTTTTACAGACTCAAAAACGAAACCGAGGCACTTGATTTTGGTGTGGAAGAATACTTCGATTCTGGCAATATTTGCTTACTCGAATGGGCAGAAAAAGTAGAATCACTACTTCCAGAAAAATGTTTCAATATAAAAATTACCCTAACCGATTCATCGGCTAGAAATCTTGAGTTTTCCACCACTTAGTTGTATAATTATTTTACAAAAGACTGACAAATTTTGGGCGTAAATTTTAAATAAACAGCATGACAGGACAATCTATTTCGGAATTAGCACGGCAATCTACACTCTATCCACAAGAGTCACCGGCTATTGTCAAACAAAGTGATAAAAACCTTTTTATTGGTTTACCGAAAGAAATTTCACTCCAAGAAAACCGTATTGCTCTCACACCTGATGCCGTTGCACTTTTAGTTCGCAATGGTCATGAAATATTGGTTGAAAAAGGAGCTGGTGAAGGAGCAAAATTTTCAGATACTGAATACAGCGAAGCTGGTGCTCGTATTGTTTACAGCCCAGAAGAAGTTTATGAAGCCAATTTGATTGTAAAAATAGAACCTTTAATGGATTCTGAAATGGATTATCTAAAGCCCGGACAGACCATTATTTCTACATTAAAAGTACCAAATCTTAGCCGAAATTACTTTGAACGCCTCAATGAAAAACGTATCACAGGTATTGGCTTCGAACTTATCCAAGATAAAGTCGGCAACTTCCCTATTATCAGAACTATGAGTGAAATTGCAGGAAGTACTGTAATGCTCATTGCCGCCGAATATTTAAGCAGTGCCCATGATGGAAGAGGAATGATTTTAGGAGGAATTACGGGAGTACCTCCAACTAAAATTGTCATTATTGGTGCGGGAACTGTGGGCGAATATGCCGCTCGTGCCGCCCTTGGACTTGGGGCTGAGATTAAAGTTTTCGACCAGCATATTTATCGACTTCAACGTTTAAAATATTCAGTTGGGCAGCATATCTATACAGCCATCATTGATTCTGATACCTTAACCGATGCCCTCATTAGAGCTGATGTAGTGATTGGTGCAATGAGGTCTGATGATGGTGTAGCACCAATGATTGTAACCGAAGAAATGGTATCAAGGATGAAACCTAATTCTATCATCATTGATGTGTCGATTGACCAAGGTGGGTGTTTTGAAACTTCAGAAATGACCACCCATGGCCAACCTACTTTCCAAAAATATGGTATCACCCATTATTGTGTACCCAATATTGCTTCAAGAGTAGCTCATACTGCTAGTATTGCTTTGAGTAATGTCTTTACGCCTTTTTTGTTAAAAGCAGGAAATGTTGGAGGAATTGAAGAAATGATTTTTGCCAAGCAATGGTTTACCAAGGGAGTATATTGCTTCAATGGTAGCCTTACTAATCTTCCACTTGCCCAAAGATTTAATTTAAGATACAAAGACCTTAGCCTTTTGATTGCCGCAAGAATGTAAAATGAGACATCTCGAATTATTAAAATTTATCAACAGGATTTGGCACTTTGACGTAAGTTTTAACTGACGGAATCAAGCAAAAACAAAACAAGTTTGACTTTAGTCAAATAATATATTTAGACTAAAGTCAAACTTCTCTAAATACAAAGTAATCTTCAATAAAAATGGCGTTTTTGCCTAAACGACAACCATAGGTGAAGTTACTTTCAAAATTCAGAACGATTGATGTCTACAGTTTCTGAATCTTCATTTTTAACCTGCATCAGCCCAAACATCATAACCAATGCAGTTAGAATAATTACTTGAATAATCAATGATTTATTGGCTAAACTAATATTTTGCCCCAGTGGAATTGATAAAAACAGTAGAATAGTTATCAAACCTCTAGGTGCAATAAAGATAATAGGCTTTAAAGGAATTTTCATCGCATAGAGTTGTAATCCTCTAAGGAAATAAATACCCAATACTATTCCGAACGCCCAAATGATGGTATCCGTATTTAAAATTTCTAAAGTTTCAATCAAAAAACCAAATAATAGAAAGAATAATGCTCTAATCAAAAATGCGATTTCGGTGGTTAATTCTCCAAACTTATGTACTTCTTTATCTAAAATATCAGGTTTTAGTCTTTCAATGAGTTTAAAACTTTTCAACTCATCGAGATTACCCAAAAATAAACCAAAAAGTAAAATAAAAATCAAAGCAGGCAAGTGATATACCTTCGAAATACTGTAAATCAAAACCACCAGTAAGATGATAGGTACGTATTTTACGTGATGTTTAATTCGCCCCAGCAAATAGGCCAAACCTAAAGTAGCAACAAACGAGATAACAACAATCAGCAATAATTCCAATAAAAAATGGCCTACTGATTCAGAGCCAATATTATCGTTTAAAGTAATAAAATTAAAGAAAATTACACCATAAATATCCGAAAGACTACTTTCATAAGTGATAAACTCACGTTTTTCAACCGATAAATTTCTCGCACTCGGAATCGCAATCGCACTACTGATGATACCTAGTGGAATTGCATTTGCTAAAGCAATTTTAAAAGAACTTTCTCCAAAATATTGAAAACAAGCTGCCAATGCAAAACTAAAAATAAGCATTGGTACTAAGGCAATCACCGAAGACTTACCTATCATTGGAAATTTCGAACGATTCAATTCTAACTCTAATGAACCTTCTAATACGATTAAAATCAAGCCAACAGTACCTAAAACAGGTAAAATAACGTTGAGATTAGGTACTTTTAGCTCAAAAAAATCGGTACTCTGACGCACCAACCAACCTAATATTAACAAAAGAATGACAGAAGGAACTTTTGTTTTGGCCGATGTAATATCAAATATATAAGCTAAAAGTAATAGAATACAAAGGGTGATAATGATTGTAGTTGTCATAGATTCATGGTAGTTTGTGTAATAAATAGTGCAAAAAAAAAGAAGCTATGAATAATTATAACGAATAGCTTAGCCTAAAAATTACTTTTTAAATTTTTTGTGTGAAGTTCGATATTGAATTTATTCAGTCAAAAATTGGTTTGTTTTTCAATACGCATAGTTTCATTAATTTTGTACAAAAATTAAATTTTCTTAGAAATATGACTTCTCATTCAAACGAAAATACCATATTAGATGATGTAAACTCTCCCGAACTCGATAGGAAGATTATGGGTGAAATTGCATCGGATTTTATTAAAGTTGCCGACCATCTAAAAGAAGCTTCTTATCAAATTCGTAAGCGTGGTTTTTCAGATTATCCTATTTTTGTCGTGAACCGTACGATGGTTGAGGTTGGACAAATGCTATTCACACGACTTGATTTCGATACTCAATTCGATTACAAAGCATCATTTTTAGATGAATTTGTGCAACGAAAACTAATTGGAGAAGAATCAATTGAGTTATTCAAAGAAAACTACAAAAATGCCGATGAATATTGCTGCCTATTTGTAATTGAAGCAGAATTTGCGGGATTTGTTTTTGTTCCTTTTCCAGAAGATTAATATTAAACAAATTGCAGTCTTCTATCCAATGAAGACTGCAATTTGAATCAAATCATATTTACTCTTTTACCGTAGGATATTTAATGCCTAATTGTTCTAAATACGTTTTGTATTTAGTTGGGTCATAATAATACTTGCTCATTTCAGGGCGAAACTTCTCCATAATTTCTTTGTTGAGCTTAATAGCTGGCTTATCATCTTTCGAGATTAATGGCGTATATTTAATCTCTTTTGTCTGCTCTTTGTTATAGTATTCCCAAGCATTTTTAATAATTTCTGGCTTAAATAGCATATCTAAGATTGTCAACGCTTCAGCCTTTGCTCCTGCAGTACAACCTTTATGTGCAATTGGAGTAGCCATTGTGATGGCATTTGCCCAATGGTGGCCCGGCATTCCTGGCATATTTGATGGATAACGTAAAACCACAGTAGGCAAAGACCAAGAAATATCCGCAATATCATCAGAACCTCCTTGACGTACAATATTTGGTGAATATACTGGCTCACTCATCGTATCAAGTTTAGTTGCTAATCCTTCAATTTTGGGAGCTTTCAATTCTTTTTGGGCAGCTTTTGCCAACTTTTGGTCATCCTCCGACCATTGTGGTAAACCAACTCGCTTTATGTTTTGATACATTGTTTCGGCAATAGGCTTATTGAAGTGGCCTGGCCAAGCACTACCTAAAATTTCATAAGTAAACTTTGTATCGGTCATCATAGCTGCACCTTCAGCTATCTTTATACCACTATCAAATAATTTTTTGATTCTTGGGTAAGTGCGGTCACGGAAATAATACCAAACAGTAGCTTTCGATGGAACAACGTTTGGTTGGTCGCCACCATCAGAAATTACATAATGCGAACGTTGTGTTGTTTCCAAGTGTTCACGCTTGAAATTCCAACCAATATCCATTAATTCAACGGCATCTAAGGCACTTCTTCCACGCCAAGGAGCACCCGCTGCGTGGGCAGCCTCACCTTCAAAATGAAATTTTACCGAAACGAGTCCATTATTTCCTGCATCACCCCATGAAACACCTAGATTATCACCCACGTGGGTAAAAATACAAGCATCTACATCTTTGAAATAACCTTCACGAACAAAGATAGCCTTTGCACCTACTTGCTCTTCGGCTACTCCTGGCCATAGCATTAATGTACCCGAAATCTTTTCACGCTCCATTAATTCTTTCAATGCTAATGCAGCAGTAATATTGAGAGCTTGACCCGAATTATGCCCTTCACCATGGCCGGGAGCACCTTCTACGATTGGGTCTTTGTAAGCAACTCCAGGTTTCTGTGAAGCCTTCGGTATACAGTCTATATCACTACCAATGGCGATTACAGGCTTACCAGAACCCCATTTAGCAATCCAAGCGGTTGGCATTCCGGCTACACCTCTTTCAACCGTAAAACCATTTTTTTCGAGTAAATTAGTTAGATACTTTGATGTTTCGTATTCTTGAAAGCCCAATTCACCGAAACTAAAAATCATATCGTTTACTTCTTGCGTAAACTTTTGTCGGTCGTCAATTTTCTTAATGACCTCCTGTTTTAAAAGTTCAAGTTTGTCGGGCGGAGCAGTGGCTGCTTTCTTTTTCTGAGCGAAACTCATACTACTTGCCAATAGCCCCACAATGATGAAGAGGTAAGTTTTTTTCATGTTAATTTTAGTTTAGGTAATAATAAAAAAATAAGGAAGATTTCGCTTCGAGCGAAGTCTTCCTTTAAAGGTTTTACTTAGGAAATTGAGATTTATCTAAGCCCGGAATAATTTTTAGGGCATTTTTATAATAAACTTTCTTTAAAACCTCATCTGAAAGCCCCATGCCATACATTCTCCAGTATGCATGGTATTTTTTATGATAAGGAAAATACTCATCTTCACTTTCTAAAACTCTAAAGTAGGTTTGGTATTCATCAGGAACCCAAGAATCTTTTCCGAAAAGAATTCTATCTTGGCGTTTTTCAAAGAATTTCTTGGCCATTCTTGGTTGGCGACCCAATTCGGCAATAACCGCACCGATTTCTGCATACATATTCGGGAATGCATCCATCAGGCTATCAAGTTTAGCTAAATTATTTGGATACCAACCCATGTGTGCATTAATAAAAGTAGTTTTTGGGTGTTTTCTGAAAACATTGTGCTGCTGCTCAATCAACTGCTTCCATGAAAAATCCTTTCCTTGACTCGCATCACGCTTGCGTCCTGGGTGAGTTTTTAATTCTAACCAACGCTCGTTTTGAGCATTGAGTGGGTCCCAAAAAGAGGCTGGGTCGGCGGTGTGAATCAATACAGGTATTCCTAATTCACCAGCTTTTGCCCAAATAGGGTCAATACGAGGGTCATCAACTGGTACTAATTTACCATTATCTTTCACGCTAAAACCAAGGCTTTTATAGATTTTTAGGCCTTTTGCTCCACGAAGTTTCACATCTTCTTCGAGTGTTTTTACCGCTTTGGCTGTCCAATCAGGTTCATTAATTTTTGAGAAATCAATATTTGTAAACACAGCAAAACGCGTAGGATAATTGGTCTTAACGGCATTTATCATTTCAACTAAACCCGCTGTACTTTTAGTTTCATCTTGATTAAAACCTCTTCCACTCAAGTTTACCATTAAGCCCATATTCATTTTATCCATCTCCACAATAAGCTTTTGGAGATTCTCTTTACTATTCATTTCCCACTGATGATTATGGACATCAATAAAAGGGAATTTAGCTCTAGTAATAGGCTTTCCTGGTACAACAAGTGTAGATTTCGGTTCGTATTCTTCAAAAGTAACCGTTCCAGCATTATCACCAATTTTGATTTGCTGAGCTTGTAAAGAGCTGATAGTCAGTAACAAGCCAAAAGTAAAAGCAAGTTTTTTCATTAAATAATGGTGGTTTTAAAATGTCCAGTCATAGTTATGGATAAACTTTTGCCCCTAACTAAGTCTTTGATGTGTCTAGAAATGTTTTATGCAATTTAAAGAAAAACAGCTAAAATCATATAGTGGCCTTGAGGTTTTCGACAATCTGCTTAAAATTGGCGATGTAATCATAAAAAAGGAAGGCTTCGCTTAAAGCGAAGCCTTCCTTAAAAACAACATAAAAATATCAAACCTGTATTATCATTTATATATCAAAGCAATAGCATGGGCATCTAGACCTTCTTTATGGCCTACAAATCCCATCTCTTCAGTAGTTGTGGCTTTTATTGAAATACAGTTTTCTGGCAAACCTGTTACTTCTGAAATCGCCTTAATCATTTCTGGAATATACTTTCCGATTTTAGGTTCTTGTAAACAAACGGTAGAATCTATATTCCCGATTTTATAACCTTCTTTTGCCAACATTTCAACTACAATTTTCAATAAAACCTTGCTATCTATACCTTTCCAACGAGGGTCAGTATTTTTGAAATGTTTACCAATATCGCCCATTGCTGCTGCCCCTAAAAGTGCATCGCACATTGCGTGAAGCAAAACATCGGCATCCGAATGACCAACTGAACCAACTGTATGTGGAATTTTTATACCACCAATGCATAAATCATAACCTTCTGCTAATTGGTGTACGTCATAGCCTTGTCCTATTCTAATATTCATAAAATTTTAAATTCATTTTTGGCAAAAGTAGGCATTTTTTCAATGCTTAGCCCAAAATATCTGCCATTTTACTTTGGTCTTTTCCCAAAACGAATACGGACATTCATCTCCTTCACACTTTATTTCTCCAAAAACCTTTTCGGCTTTATCAGGTTCATCCGTTTGAAGATAAGCTATGACCAACATCCACTTAGAATTACGCTGATAATTCGAGCTAACTTCCGAATTATACGCCAATGGTTCTAAAAGTTTGATAGCCTCTTTAGGATTTGTTCCTTTATTAATTAGTGCTTGTGCATGCTCAAAATCATTTGCTCGCGATTGAGTTATTGGGCTAACAGAAGTAGATTCGCCACGATAGCTAAATTCATGTGAGGTAAGTACCAAAGGCGAAGATAACATGAATAATAAAATACTCGCTGCAGCAGCAAAGCTACCGAGTGTCAGCATTATTCCTCTACCCTTTGAAGGGGCCTTAATCTCTTTACGAACAGCATTTATATTCGAGCGGATTCGGCTTCGAATTAAGATTTCACGCAAAAGTTGAGTTTCGGATACCTGTCTTTGAAGCTGTGAATCAGATTTTATCTTTTCCTCAAAGCTAACTTTATCGATTTCCGACATCACACCTATCACGTAATCCTCTATTTGCTCTTGTAAAAGGTCAGTCATGAATTTATTTTAGATTAGAAGTTCAAATTTATCATTTCCATTATTTTCTTTAAGCATTTGCTCTTGGTATTTCGAACTGTTTGGTCATTTTCAAAAATACCTTCATTTATTAATTTTTGTGAAATTTCTTGCATAGATAAACCATCAACCAAACGCATATCTAATATTAATCTACAATTTTTACCCGCTTTATTAACTAAATCTATGTAATACGACCAATTTTCTTTTTCAATCAGTGTTTCGCTTACATCTTCGTCAAGTTCATCCCAATCCAACATATATTTAGTTTGACGTTCATCGCGTGAAGCTTCTGATGAAATATATCGAAACCATAGGTTTTTACAAATACTTTTTAAATATGTTTCTAATGAAGCGTCTTTTATATTGTAGGATTCTTTTTTTACATTGATTACAAAAGCTTCGATTGCCTCCCATATAATATCTTCTGGTTGTTTGGCATAATCTCGGCCAGAGCTACGATGAGTAATAAAGCGTTCTAATGAAATATGGAATTTTTTATACAGGGCAATTAATGCATCATGTTCTTGGCGTCCTCCTGCAAGGATACCCTCCACAATTGCTTGGTCACTCCATTGTTTTGAAAAACTAAAATTCATCTTCTTTTATTTAATATCAACGAGTCTGTTAAATGTAACCTCACTTAGATATTTTTTTTAAAAGGTTTAATCTAAAACTTGCCCGGAAAGTGTGAATTTATCATTTGAATATCATTCAAATAACTATTTTATTACTCAATTTACAAAGCTACTCATTTTTTAACATTTTTAACCTAAAAAATGCATTAACAAAAGTCGAGCCGTAGAACTTCATAAACAATTTTCCTACGCAAAAACTTTTTATTTTTTATTAGACGGTATATTTTTCAACAATACTCAGTCATTGATAGTCAGACACTTAAAGAAAGTTTGAACAATTTTCAAAAAAATATTAAAAAAAATCAATTACGAAGGTTACATCCAAGTATATGACTGATATTAATGAGTATGAAAACTAATTATAATAAAATTTCCTAAAAATCTATAAAAGAGTATAGGATGCTGATTAAAACTTTAAAGCCATGAAAACTTCATCCTAAAATACTTGGAGTATAAGTTCATTAATTTATTGCTTTAGGTCTATTGAATTGTGAAAAACAAATTTTCACACCTTATTGAATTAACCATAACAGAACAACAACTTTTGTTATACTAGACTCCACACAACTTCACCTTATTCAAATAGGTTCTCTGAAACCTAGAAGAGTTCCTTCAGAAAAATCTTTCTGCAGGATACTTGAAGACTCAAGCAAAACATTAACGATTGGCCTAAATAAATTCATTTTAGGCTAATCTTCAGTCTAATAAGCACAACTAAACATTGAGGTTGTTTAGTATTATAAAAAGATTCCCAAAATAGGTTGAATTTTGTGGTGCGAATCATCAAAAAGACCTACAGTGGAAATCTTGAGTAAAAATACGATTGAACAATATATATTACCAAATTTAAGTATTGGTTTACGTGGAAAAGAGTGTGAAATAGAACAGTTGACAGCTATTGTTTCAGCAATTTTATATCGTTTGAAAACAGGTTGTCAATGGCGTCAACTGCCAGTAAAGCAATTTTTTAATAATAAGGTTTTAACATGGCAAGGAGTCTATTATCACTTTAATGAATGGGTCAAGGACGGCTCTTGGACAAAAGTTTGGATAAATATTTTAGCATCAAACTATTCATATTTAGACTTATCTTGTATCCAACTTGATGGTAGTCATACACTTGCCAAACGTGGAGGTGAAGCTGTTGGGTATCAAGGTCGAAAAGCATCAAAAACAACTAATTTGCTCTTTTTAGCTGATAATCAGGGACAAATGTTGGCATGTGCCAGCCCACAAGAAGGAAAACACAACGACCTTTATAATATTCAGGAACTCTTTGAAGAACTGTGTCAAATGCTCATAAAAGCAGGAATTAATCTCAGAGGCCTTTTTCTAAATGCTGATGCTGGATTCGATAGCAAAGAATTTCGTCAAATTTGTAAAAATAAAGAAATTGAAGCCAATATTGATGTTAATTCTCGAAATAACAAAATAGAAAATCAATCTACTGAATATCAGCATTTTGATGAAGAGTTATACAAACGACGAGTACTCATTGAGCACGCTAATGCTTGGATGGATAGTTTCAAAGCATTACTTGTCAGGTTTGAAACGAAAGCAATTAACTGGGTGGCTTTAAATTTATTGGCATTCTCAGTTCGTTTTTTACGAAAAATTAAATATAAAAGTTAATCCTAAACAAGTTCATTAAATAAAAATAAACAATTGTTCATCAACTGAAATAAAATCATTTCAGTTGATGGCTTTGTCTTTACAGTATTTGCGTATCTAATGTTAAATTTATTGTAAAATATTTGCTGTATATTAAGTATCAATTAAAACTTAATCATTCATAGTTTAATAAAACTTAGTGTCACAAAAAAACTTTTTTAATTTTAGTGTCTTGTTTTAAATCATTTGAATAAATAATACGATGCTTTTGACAAAATTATGACTAAATTCGTCCAAAATAATTTCAAAGGAAAAAAAAGTTCAAATTCAGTCATTCTACCAAAGCAAAAATTAAAATGAGAAAGATTTTATCGGCCATAATACTGCTGTTAGTCTTAACTTGCCAAGTGTATGGCCAAGCTATTACACTATTCCCTGGCGAGGCAGGAAATCTTAAGCTATCTGTTTTGACAAATGGACAGATTAGGAATTTCTCAAATCCACAAGTTGGCATGATGGTTTTTGACAAAACCTACGGTGTAGTAAGAGTTTATAATGGAAGTTCTTGGATTTGTCTTACCTGTACAAATCAGGCTTTCGCTTTTAATGATGTGAAAATAGCCAATTTAAAATCATTCACGCTCAAAAGTGAAGCTAACAATACATATACTGCCAACGCAATAAGAGATTTCAAGGCTTCCGATAATGCCATCGGTGACGTGACTACTTCTTTAACTGGGCTCACACCAAATGCTATCGTATTGGATAGCCAAGAAGTAATTGCCTTTGAGCAACCACTTCCACAAACAATGCAAAACTTATCTTCACAAGATTTATTAAACCTAATTACACAGTCACAGTGGACAAGTTCTTATGTTTATAATCAACCAATAGATGTTGCTGTAAGGTCGGATGATGCCAATTTGATATATTATGTCAGAGAAGCCGGAAGTTTTGAACGCAAAGAAGGTAGTATCATGGGTATGAAAGCTTATAGATTTACAAATAAAATTTTCATTGAAAAATACAATCCATTTAGTATTATTTTCGATAGGGTCATCAAAAATAATACATCAGTAAATTTACGGGTAGGTTTGGGTATTGGAAACCTTGAAGAGTATAATATCATTAGCACATCAGAGGCGTTCATTATAAATAATGGTATGCTATCATTCTCAAAAGCGACTGATAAACCAGCAAATAATTATGGTATTATTTATTTCCTCCCGAAATCAGTCAATTTACCTTCATATAGATTACGTGTTTTCACACATCGGCCGAGTACGAGTACAATAAATACCTTTTTCGATGCCAATGGAATGATAAAAAATAAATCAAACTATTTGAATAACTATTATGGTGATGTTTTAACCACCAACACACCTTTCATATTGTATTTACCAACTGGCACTAAACTACGTTCAATTGCAGAAATACGTGTCCCACCACCAACTGCTGGAACAGAAGAGTAACACTGATTTACAGTCCTTTTTGATTTAACCATGATAAACAAACCCTTACTCGTTTTACTATTGACTGTGATAATTGGGCTAAACGCTTCTGCACAGGATGAGCCCATTATTGCTCGAATCAATAGTATGCGAGATGATGTCTATACCAAACTACAAAACCAACAGATTTCATTAGATAAAGCTCGTTTGATTTATAAAAATCAAGAAAAAAGACTTTTTAACGATAAAAAATATCCGTATTATATTCAATGTTTTTTGTTTGAAGCGGTAGATTTTTATGTTACAAAAGATGATTATGAAAATGCGGCTAAAAGCGTATTAGAAGGGATGAGTAACCTGAAATATATTTCAGGGGTTAGTCGCGACACTTTATTTTTTCAACTTAATGCCGAGTTGGCAGAATACTACAGAAGAATACCCAACAAGCTCAATTTAGCCGAAAAACATTTCAAAATTGGTTATGATTTCCTTCTAAAAAAGAAATGGATAGAAAACCAAATGCCCGCTTTTGTTATCACATTTCTGAGTAACTATGGTCGATTAGTCGATGACTTAGGAGACTCCGAGCAAGCATTTAACTACTTTCAACAAGCTAAACAAATTGGCCAACAAAAGCACATTACACTTAATATGTATGCGGTGTTGAGTAATATGGCTAAATATTATCGTGAAAAGAAAGATTACGCAAATGCTCTAAAGCTACTACAAGAAGCCCTTCCACTAACTGAAAGTGACGATAAGACATCGGCCATTTATTTAGCCATAGCTCGGTGTTATCAACAAATGAAAAAACCAAGTGATGCTCTTAAAGCCCTTAATGATTCAGAAGTATATTATCGAAAATCAAAGGAAACTCAACCACGACAATGGGTAAATATTCTAACCCAAAGAGCAGAAGCATTGCTCTCAATGAATAATGTTGAATCGGCCGAAAAAAAATATCAACAAGCCCTAGAGATATTTATTAAGAATTTCAAACACCAAAAAGGTGTTCAAGTCGCACGAATTGAAAATGGTTTGAGTGAAGTCTATAAGCAAAAAGGTCTTACTGGAGAAGCACTCATCCACTGCGAAAAAGCCCTCAAAGCCGCAGATACTACTCACCAAAAATCAACTTTTTCTTTCGAGCGAATCATTGCTCCGCAAGAATATTTTGTAGCTCTCACGCAAAAAGCTGATTTACTTGCCACCACCTCACCGAAACTTTCGGCTGAAACTTATTTACAAACCATTTCTTTTATTTCAAGACTCCGTCAGACTTTTGATATGCCCGAATCAAAGCTATTTTATAGCGAAAAGGTATACCCTGTTTACGAAAAAGCCCTTGAAAATATTTATCAACTTTGGATAAAAACACAAGATACGAGGTGGTCAAATGCTTTTTTTGATGTCATTGAAGCAAGTAAAGCGGCTACCTTAGGTGATGTTGTGAAAGAGAATTCTATCCGTCCTAAAAACCTTGATACAAATCTACTAGCAGAGGAAGCAAGATTAAGACAAAAAATAGTCAAACTACAAGTAAAACTTCTTGATTCTGGTAATGAAAAAACTTTAGCGGATTTATCAGATGCTAAAATCAAACTCAATCATTTGATTAATAAAATTGAATCCTCTTCAAAAGAATACTACCAACTTAAGTATGAAAACAAAAAAATAAGTGTTCAGGACGTTCAAAAAAAACTAGGGAATAATACAGCGTTTATCAGTTATTTCCTTGGCGACCATGCACTTTATTATATTGCCTTAAATAATAAAAGCTTTCAGTTGATTAAAGCAAACAATGTTCAAAACATCAAAAAAACGCTCGCACTAACCTATCAGAATATTAATACTCCACCCGGTATTGATGCTTACAAAGGCCATTTCATGGCTCAAAGGGCTCACCAATATTTGATAAAACCTATTGAAAAAACGCTAAAAGACGTCCATAAAATAATTGTCTCTCGTCATGAGATAATTGGCTACTTACCGTTTGAGGTATTAGAGCCGAAAGCAAAAGCCGATTATTTAGTCTATAAATATACTTTTTCCTATGCCAATTCTGCTTCACTTCACTTTGATTCATTTCTTTCAAAGCAAAATGCAGAAATCATTGCCTATGCTCCTTTCAGTAATGGAGCAGAAGCAGGACGTTTCCGTGACCAAGGCTTTAAAGCATTACCTGCTTCAGCCAATGAGATTACGGGCATAAACGGTCAGATTCTACAGGATAAGCAAGCAACTAAAATAAATTTTCAAGAAAGTTATCAAGATAAAGGCATCATCCATTTCGCTACGCACGCTCAAGTAGATGACCAAGACCCATCCAAATCATTTATTGCCCTTTTTCCTGATGGCAAAGATTTTCGTCTCTATACACCAGAACTTTATAATCTTTCTTTACATAAAACTCAATTGGTAGTATTAAGTGCTTGTGAAACAGGTAAGGGAAAAATTCGAAAAGGTGAAGGAATTATTAGTTTAGCAAGAGCTTTTCAATTTGCAGGCTGCCCATCTGTTATTACAACTATTTGGAATGCACACGATGAAAGTATGTCTTTGCTCTCTCAGCATTTTTACTATTATCTTCAAAAAGGCCTTGCCACAGATGAAGCAATCAGATATTCAAAAATAGACCTGATTCGTACTTACTCAGACCACCCTTTCTATTGGTCAAACTTTATACTCATTGGTCAATCAAACCCAATTGATTTACCATCAAATCTAAATCTTTATCTTATACTAAGTATTGGAGCAATTCTTGTGATTCTTGCATGGAGCCTTCGTCAAAGAATAATTCGTTTTTTTCTAAAGTAAATTATTCAGAAACCTTACATTTGTAATTCTTGTTATAAATTGATGATTCTCCTTAATTTGAGGAAGAACAGCTTAGAAAACAGTGAATTAGAAATGATAAATTACGAGCATTTTACCTTAGCGAACGGATTAGAAGTATATGTTCACGAAGACCATACAACGCCAATGGCGGCATTTAATATTTTATATAATGTTGGGTCACGTGATGAGGACGAAAATAAAACAGGGTTTGCTCACTTATTTGAGCATTTAATGTTTGGTGGTTCGAAAAATATTCCATCTTACGACGAGCCTCTTCAGAGAGTTGGCGGTGAAAATAACGCCTTTACTTCTCCCGATATTACCAATTATTACATTACCCTTCCTGCCCAGAATATTGAAACTGCTTTTTGGCTTGAATCAGACCGTATGTTGAGTCTTTCGTTCGACCCAAAAGTATTAGAAGTTCAACGAAAAGTTGTGATAGAAGAGTTTAAGCAACGCTATCTCAATCAACCTTATGGTGATGTATGGCTGAAATTACGCCCACTAGTTTACGAAAAACACCCTTATCGTTGGGCTACGATTGGTAAAGAAATTAGCCACATCGAAGAGGCCACAATGGAAGACGTAAAACACTTCTTCTATAAATATTATCTACCCAATAATGCGGTTTTAGTAGTAGCAGGCGATGTAACTTTACAGCAAGTAAAAGCTCTTTGCCAAAAGTGGTTTGAGCCAATACCAGCAGGAGAAAAATATGTTCGTAATCTTCCACAAGAAGCCCCTCAAATTGCTCCAAAGTTTTTAGAAACTTCGGCAAAAGTACCACTAAATGCAATTTATAAAGCATATAATATGCAAGGACGCTTTGATGAAGGCTTCTACGATACTGACCTCATCAGCGATATTCTTGGACGTGGGAAATCATCAAGATTATACACCAAATTGGTGAAAGATAAACAGCTTTTCAATAATATTTCAAGCTATGTGACCGCTTCGCTCGACCCTGGCTTATTTATGATTCATGGTAATTTGAATGAAGGTGTAAGTTTAGAAGAAGCAGATGCCGCAATTGAAGAAATAGTAGCTGAGCTTAGAGATGAAATTCTACCAGAAAATGAATTGCAAAAAGTTAAGAACCAAGCGGAATCAACGTTGGCATTTGCAGAAGTAGAATTATTAAATCGTGCGATGAATCTTGCATTTGCCGCTAACGCTGGTAACCCTGAATGGTGCAATGATGATGCCCAGAAAATAGCCCAAGTTAGTCCAGAAAGTTTACAAACAATGGCTAAAAAGATTTTACAAAAAGAAAATTGCTCAACAATGTACTACCGAGCAGAAAACTAATACTTCTATGATATGATTTACGAATGACGTGAAAATTGTATTCGTCATTCGTAAATCATCAATCATTTTAATGTCCTTTCACTTCTACACCTTCTTCATGCTTGTGCTTAAATAAAATGGCAAAAAGAATAGCTACCACCAATGAATAAATAGCAAACGTTAGCCAAATGCCATTCCAAGTTTTAGTGCCGTCAGGCAAAGTGAAGTATTGCTGAATAATATATCCACTAATCAAACTTCCAAAAACAGCACCAAATCCGTTTACCATCATCATAAATAAACCTTGTGCCGAAGCTCTAATTTTAGGGTCAGTATATGTTTCAATAAACAAAGAACCAGAAATATTAAAGAAGTCAAAAGCCATTCCGTAAACAATGCACGAAAGAATAATCATCCAAAGTCCATCACTAGGATTTCCATAAGCAAATAATCCAAAACGCAATACCCAAGCTATCATACTGATAAGCATTACTTGCTTGATTCCAAAACGCTTCAAGAAAAACGGAATAGCCAAGATAAATAAAGTTTCAGAAATCTGAGAAATCGACATAATAATTGCAGGGTACTTCACCGCAATTGAATCTTTGTAGGCATCTAATCCAGCAAAGTCGTGTAGAAAAGTATCGCCATAAGCATTTGTCAACTGCAAAGAAGCTCCCAAAAACATCGCAAAAATGAAGAAAATAGCGATTTTTGAGTCTTTGAAAAGTTTGAATGCATCTAAACCTAATAATTCAGCAAAGGTTTTATTATCAGTAGTGGCAGCCAATGGAGGGCACTTTGGTAATGTAAATGAATAAATTGCCAACACAATCGCCGAAGCTGCCGCTATGTAAAATTGATTTGCCGAAGTTTCATTATGGGTAAGGCTAATCACCCAAAGTGCCACCACAAAACCTACCGTACCCCATACGCGAATTGGAGGAAAATCATTTACTAGGTCAGTAGTGTTATTGTTCTTCAGAATTGTATACGCAATCGAATTCGAAAGTGCCAATGTGGGCATGTAGAAAATCACGCAAAGTAAAATTGCCCAAAAGAACTCATCAGGATTATTTACTTGTGGAATATAAATCAAGACTAAAGCCCCTAGCAAATGTAAAATTGCATAAAGCTTTTCAGCATTGATATATTTATCGGCAACAATTCCCGCAAGTGTAGGCATGAACAACGAAGCAATTCCCATTGTTGAAAAAATTGCACCAAACTCAGCTCCTGACCAACCTTTATTTTGAAACCAATAAGCTCCAATTGTAATGAGCCAGCAAGCCCAAATAAAAAATTGGAGAAAATTCATAACAATCAGCCTATTTTTAATGCTCATAACCAGAAGATTAAGGTTTTTAGTAAATGAAATGTAAGTTTAGGTTATATTTTATTAGTTATGTTTACGATGATACTATCTATTAGAGCCTTTCAAGATATTTTACTGGTAAAAGAAAAACTCTTTTGATATAAATAAATCGCACAAACGCTGCGAAAGTAAGCATTTTTTTCTAAAAATCTACGCTTGTATTAGAATTGCCCACTTCAAATCACATTTTTAAATCAAGTAAATTCCTCATAAATGTTAACGTAGGTATTAAGTTTTGAAAGTGCATTACCTCTAAAACTACCTTTTACTGGATTTATTAACTCGGCATCTGCTGAAGCGGCCAATGCAATATAATATCCATCAACCATTTTCCCCTCGGTTGGGTCGAATCCTCTCCATCCTGCCCCTGGTAAATATACTTCTACCCAGGCATGAAGTTCGTGTGCTTGTAATTCATTGCCAAAGCAATAACCACTTACAAAACGTGCAGCTAGCCCAATAGCTCTACAAGTAGCTATCATCAAAACGGCGTAATCTCTACAAGAGCCTTTCCGAGAAATAAGTGTCTTTTCTGGTGGGTTGGCCTCTCCTTGTTCTCTTATTTCATAATTAAAGTTTTCTTGAATATATCTAGCAAGCATCATCAGAAAACTAGTAGTTTCCCAATATGCTTCTGAAGCTATCTGTCGAGAAAATTGATGAATTAGGGTTGTTACACCTTCTTGCTTAAAATATGCTTGTAGCAAGTTTAGTTCTGTCGCTGAATATTTAAATGGAATTTTTTCTGCTTCGAATGGAAAATAGATGAATTGAAATGGATTATATGGTTCGGAGTTAATCTGAAAATTTAATTTAAAGCTCAAACTTTCGGTATTTTGATTAAAAAAGGCCATTGATTGGGTATTACCTTCTGCATCAAGATTATGAAAATAAAGACTCGGTGTTGGCAAAATTTCAAGCGAATAAGCTAATAACTGTTGATTTATTGAGATTCGCGGACTCATATAAACAAGGTGTGGAGTAAGCAATACCGCTGCTGTATAGCTATAATGAAGTGTATGTTCAACCCTTAGAATCATGGTTATTTGATTTATTATATTTTGCTTTAAATACTGATGGCACGATTTTTAAAAATCGTGCCATCAGTAGAATCGAATCCATATTAATCTTCAAGCGATTTAGCGAAAATTGGTTCCATCCAATCAGTTGGTAGTTTTTGTACAGAAGCATTTAATAGGGCATTCCATTGATACGATATTTGCTCTAAATCTGATTTTTCATAGCGTTGCTCCGTAATCTTAAAGCTATCTTTTTCGCATAAAATTACATCAATCGGAAAATCAACATCATTGGCACTGACACGGGTTGAATCAAAAGCTAAAAAACCTAATTTCAAAACATCTTGAAGAGGAGTATCATATTTCAAATTTCTATATAAAATAGGTTTACCGTAGTTTGGTTGTCCGATAATAATAAATGGAGAACCCTCAGTTACTTCAATCCAATTCCCCTCAGGATAAAGCATATATAATTTATGTTCTTCATCTTTTTCGAGTTGTCCTCCGATAACTGCTGATAAATTAAACGAAAGCCCCGCTTCTCGTAAAGAAGCTTTATCTTCATTTGCCACCCGCTTCACCATTTCTCCAAAAGCGTTTACAGCTTTATAGAGTTTATCGAATTTCGTATCTTGCTCTTCTAAAACTTCTTTGAAATAAGTAATAGCTTTATCACGTACTGAACGTAAGCCAGCAGTCATGATAAATAGTGAATGGTGCTGTGATTGATGTACAAAAACCTTTTTATTGCTTGATACCTCACTTCCCGAAGTGATGCGAGTATCGGCAATAGCCACAATCCCCTTGGCTACTTTAACGCCTAGACAAAATGTCATTTTTGAGTATATTTTAACTAAAAAAATTGCACTAAACCAAATACAACTAAAAACATGATAGATTCAAAAATTTAGATTCATATCAAACCTCAACTGGTTTCAAATCAAAATATGTATCGAATATTTTGTTAGCAGCAGTATTGTTTTTTATTTGAAACTCGTCTAAGTATGGGTGTAGGCCTTTCTTTAAGATGTCTCTTACCTCTGTAAACTCAATTTCGTGTCTCAAGCGAGTTAGCTCTTTTTCAGCAGAATTTGAATATCCTGTATTGATATCTCTACCCGAAATTTGGTACAATGATAGCTCTGCCTGACGCATACAATAAGCAACCGAACGAGGAAAACTTTTATCAAGAATCAAGAATTCTACAATATGTGATGGGTTGATAACACGGTGCTGCTGACGATACATATTGAATGCACTCACCGATTTCAGTACGGATGTCCAAATCAATAATTCTTGTGGCGAACCCATCAGTTGGTCATCTGGCAATAAAGTAAAATACCGAACATCTAAAAAGCGAGTAGTTTTATCGGCACGTTCAAGAAGCCGACCTAACCGACCAAAGTGAAAACCTTCATTACGGGTTACGGTAGAATCAATGATTCCAAAGAACAACTGGCAACCCTCCTTAATTTCTTCAAAAAACTGTAATAGTTGCTCAACCTCCCAGTTCTTAGTCGATTGTGTTTCTAAAATCTTTAGATAGAAAGTATTAATGTGTTCCCACATCTCCTTTGTTATGCTTTCACGGATCGTTCGAGCATTTTCACGGGCATTGGCCAAACAACTATAAATCGAATTGGGATTCCGCTTATCAAAAGTCATGTAATCAATTACTGTATCGCGGTCCGCAAAATCGTAATGTTCAAAAAAACCATAGTTATCAGCCGTAGCAATAAGAAGTGGCTCCCACTGAGCAGTCAGAATTCCGGGGGCATCGAGAGTTAAATTAAGGTTTACACTTACAAAACGTGCGTAGTTTTCGGCACGCTCAATGTAACGATTAATCCAATAAATGGAATTGGCGACACGACTCAACATAATTATCTTTGGTTTTTATTGACGAAAACCAAAGATAATAAACGTATTTGAAAAAGCAAGCAAAATATAAATAACGCTTACAGCATTTGAAGAATTAAATAAATATTTAAAATTGAAGCTTATTTAAACCTTTACTAAGCCCAATTTTATTGCTTCCATAACAAGTCCAACACGAGTTTTGGCATTAAGTTTTAAAAATACTTGTTCACGATAGCCATCAACTGTTCGAGGGCTAACACACATTTTATCGGCAATTTCATTATAGGTAAGTTCACTACAAGCCCATTTTATAAATTCAGTTTCACGCTCATTTAAACCTAATTGTTCGATTGGGTCAATAATTTTTTCTGGATTTAGGCCTCTAATTAATTTGTCAGTGACAAATTCAGTATAATAAAATCCTTTTTCCGACAAAGCGTCTAAAGCGGTTTTCAACTCTGAAGGACGGCAACCCTTCAATAAATAACCTCTGGCTCCATTACGTAGCATACCGATAATAGCTTCCTCTTTATCATACATAGAAAGTGCCAATACTTTTACTTCTGGATAATTGTTTTTCAGCCAAAGAGCAGTTTCGTAGCCATCCATTTCTGGCATATTTATATCAAGTAAAACAATATCTGGAATCATTTTTAACTTAAAATGACGAACCAATTCCTTGCCACTTTCAACCTCATAAATAACTTCATAGTTTTCGAGTTTTTGAATCAAACCCGAGATAGCTTTTGCCACTAATTGGTGGTCATCGGCAATGGCTACTTTTATCATAAACTATTTACTTTTTAAGAGATTTGTTGAAGATAAAACATATTTTGTACCTTGATTAATCTGAGAATAAATCTTACAATCAAAATTGATTAAAACTGCCCGGCGTTTTATATTTCTTAAACCTGATCCTGACTGGCTTAATTCATTTTTTAATGCGGTTTCAATATCAAAGCCTTTTCCGTCATCATTGACTGTAAGCACAAAATTATTGGGCGTGTAACTAATACTAATTACGATGGCTTGAGCATTTGAGTGTTTCAATGCATTATTCAAAATCTCTTGCACGATTCGAAAAAGAACAATTTCTCGTTCGTAACCTAATGTATATTTTTCTCCGTGAATAACCAGTTCTGTTTCGAATTTTCTTGTTTTTTTTATCCTTTGTAATTCATGAGCGATACTTTCTTGAAGACCGAAATCATGAACAAAATCACCATCGAGACTCTTAGACAATGCCCTTAATTCGTGAATTGACAACTCTATAAGTTCGTTGGTTTGCTTAATATATTCTTCATTTTCGGTATTTTGGGTGGTTTCCTCTAAGACATTGAGGTTTATTTTAGCTACTGAAAGTAACTGTCCGATATTATCGTGTAGTTCTTGTCCAATATATTGTAAAGTTGTATTCTGTACTTCTAGTTGTGAAGTTAATATCTCTTGGTCATATTGGGATTTTAGGGCTGCTTTTTCTTGGCGATTTTGCACTTGCTTTTTCTGAAATAGAAATAAGAAAACAATAATAAATATTGCTAAAATTACGAAAACGCATGAGGTTATTATTGCTAAAAGCTCAAAATCATTCATTTAATTTCATTTTATTAGCTACATAATATGCAAAAGCAAACATTAAATACTGAAAAATAAGAAGCAGATGATTCATTAATTTATATAAAGATTTTGCTAAGTCGGGTGATTTCATTTTGAGTTGATGATAAAAACCTGTGGCAACTATATTACCGGAAAAATATAGAAATATTCCTATGGCAATCAAAAAAAGAGGTTCTTTGGGCAGACTAATTATCTCTTTACTACTCAAAATATCTCTAAAATATAGCATCACTAAAATAATACATAATATTCCTTCTAAAATAATAACATTATTTGCAGCTGATTTTTTAGAAAGTAAAAACAAAAGTGTATATACAGAAAACGAAAAAATTAATAAAATAGAAAATACGAAATAGTAAAACTTAAAACTTTTCTTACTAATATTCCTATTATAAATATAAACAAATACAGCATACTCAATTGGCTTTAAAGAACTGTAAAAAATCTTAATAAAATTGCCCTTTTCTTTAGGTAGAATATAAATCAAAAAAATATCAGATATTATGGCAATAATTTGAAAAATGACTAATACATTGAGCGAACTGGGATTCATTCTTCTAAAATAAAAAATCCCAATTCCACCACTTAACCAAATTGAGTAGGTAACTAAATCAAATAATGTCATTTTTTAAAAAAATTACTAAATCTCAACTAATAAAGAAAATTTAGGACAATCGGGTTCACATGATTGATGAGAAGTTAAAATGATAACTTCTTGTCCATCATTATTAACAATTGTTGGTAAATTACTATTTTTTTGAGTAGGTTTTGGTTTTCTAAGCTTTTTCAAATTCATAAAAGGTTTATTTACCAAATAGACACTTCCACCCCTAACATCGTCCCAGAAAAAACCATCTTCTGATAATTGAATAAATGTTAAATAATTTACTTTATTTCCATTGTCATTTTCGCCAATATAAACCCTGATACCAATTGAATTTTCAGGTTTGGCCAATTCAGAAATGTCTAGATTTGAAAAATGGTCTTTTATATTATCAAACTGACAAGCAACCGCATAAGCTTGATAAAATAAATCTGTTGGTTTGGTTGGATTTTTATGTTTATGTTTCAAAACATGTGCATGTGCAATTGTGGTTTCTTTTAATTCAAAATTTTTCATCGTAATATGAAGTATTAAGGTAAATCAATAACTTTTCAGAAAACTACAACTTCATATATTCATCTACAAGTCTAAATTTCAAAATAATTCACAAACAATTGTCTATCAACAGATTACACCCAATACTGAGGTTAAATACCCGTATTTATCTCCTTTTAAAACCGTAAAAATCACAAACTGAATACCGTATTCCCCACCTTTTGAATTGATAATTATAAATAGAGATTTGCAGTTGTAGCTTCTTCACTCACTTTACTATAAAAATCATTATAAAATTCCAACTAACAAAATTATTTTACAATATTTAGATTTCAGACAAATGAAAAAATTACTTACCCTTATTGTTTTGATATACATAAAGTTTACAACTTATGCCCAAAATCTGCAAGAGGCAAAAATTAAATATAAAGAATCGGAAAATAATGATAGACTGAACCAAGTAGAGGCTATTCCATCACTAAAGAAATTGGAGTTCAATAAGCAAAGAGAACCTGTTGATATTAATTTTGAAAAACTTAAGAATGATACTATATCTCTAAATAAAACCAATACTGTACAAGCACTAAAGAATTTTAATGTACAATTAGAAAGATCAAGGAATGATTCTACAAAAGCAAATAGAGAATTAGATCGATTAATTGAAGAGCGACGTAGATTAGCGAATAAACAATCCGAAAATAAAAAAAAGATTAAAGATTTTCTCACAAAAATCGATACACTAAACTCCCTGATTAAACAAAAAGATATTGAGATTAATGATAAAAATTCAGAAATCAATAAATTACTTGAAAATATAGTCGAATTGAAGAGAGAAATTATCCAAAAAGACTCTATTCTATCAAAAAATATTCTTGAACGAGTTGCAGAGGCTTTCTTAAAAAAGTATAATGAACTAGACAATGAAAGGGTTAAAATAGCAGGTGGATTAAATAAATTTTCTGAAGATTTAAGTATTGACAAGTTGAATACAGAAGAAAATTTTCAAATTTTATCTTATCGTGACTCTCTTTATTTTCGGTATTTCAGAACATACTTAGCCCAAAAAGATAGTTTAGTGAATACAAATATGAAGATAATCACATTAAAAAACCATATTGAAGAATATCTACTTAAGATAAACCCTAAGTTAATTAAGAACGCAACTGATCTTGAGATTATCACATTAAGGCTTAATTCCGAATACGAAAAAGTGCTAAAATGTTTAGAAAAAAACCAGAACGATTACATCCGTTTTGGTGAAAACATCAAAAATACAAACGAAAAGATTACTGAAATGAAGAAAAAATATAGCACAACAAAAGAGGAAAAAGATTTAGCCGCAGTTGTAAATATCAATTCACTTTTAGGACAACGTTCATTGATTCCTTCGACTACAGTTTTAGGGAATAGAAAGTTTCAGTTTATAAATTCTGACTGGTATGGTGAAGTCAAACTCTTTACTGCTGCTATGACTAATCAAAATTTACGTCTTAGTAATCTTTTTATCCCAGAAGCCAGCAATTTGGGTTTTACAATTAATACAACCACATTGCCATCAAAAGATAAAAATACAGGGATATTTTTTAGTTTCAATTATTTAGGAAAAAACCTGTATGGCATCGATTCAACAAAGAATAAAGCCGACACAACCCTATTTAATATGGGTGTCATTCATACCAAAATTGGACTCCAAAGAATCCTTGTTGCCAATGACATACTAAGTATTTACGCCAATCAAAATTATATTCTGCCAATTGACAATATCAAAGTATTTGATAAGTTTTATCGAACAGAAAAAAGCAGTTTACATAGCATCATTAGATATTTTGATGTGGGTATCAAAGCTTTACTTTCTTCTTCAAAAACCTCTGCAAAATTAATGATTGATGTTGGTTTTATAATAAATAATTCAGATACAAAAAGTATTACTGGATCGGTTGATAGAGCTATACCAAATCTAAAAGTAAGTGTTTATACTGCATTTTGATGTTAAAATAAAACTTTGAAAACTGCTATTATAATTTTAAAAAAGCCCCAGACTGGGGCTTTTTATTTCCATTACTGAAATATACAGTAAAAACACCCCTTTAATACCGTGTTTCTCACATTGAATGACATATGATTTGAGTGCGATCTTTGTAAAATTGAATCGAATCAATATAACCAAAACAAATTGCTATGATAACCTTTAACGCTCCAGAAAAACATGAGATTACCTACCTCGAAGCCGATGTAAACTATACAATTTTTCATTTGTCTAATGGCAAAAAAGTTGTCTCATCATCTACTTTAAAAAAATATGCTGAAGACGCACACATGTCTGATTTTCTTCGTGTACATAAATCTTTTTTGCTCAATCCAAATTATATCACACATTTCACCCAAGAAGGGAAAACAGGCCTGATTAAATTATCAACGGGTAAACTTCTAAGGGTTTCTCGCAGAAGAATGACCATGGTAAAAAGGCAAATGATAAGTCGTTCAATTTTATAAATTTCATAGTGCATTCCAAATATTCATATACTCCAAATTCACACTTTTTCTTTAACTTGCTCACTCAACCCGAGCAAGTTTTTTTATGCAAACAATTATCATTAATGCCACTGTCCATACAGGCACTGAAATACTTCAAAATCAAGCAATTATTATAGAAAATGGTAAGATTTCAGCATCTGAACAAAAACCTGACGCAAAAATAATTGACTTAAAAGGTAAACATATCTCTGCTGGTTTCATTGATACGCATATCAATGGTGGAGAAAAATTTCATTTTACTCAAAACGCCAATGAAGAAACCATAGCTGATATTTATGAATCAAGTTTAAAACTTGGTACAACACATGTTTTGCCAGCTTTAATCACTTCTCCACATGAAAATATTCTCAGAGGAATTGATGCTACACGTAACTTCCTTTCAAAGAATCCAAATACTGGCGTATTGGGTATCCACCTCGAAGGTCCGTTTTTAAACCTTGCTAAACGTGGAGCTCATTTGGCACAATATATCCGAAAACCAAGCAATCAAGAACTTGAAGAAATTATCAAATATGGTAAGGATGTCATAAAACTTATGACTATCGCCGCTGAAAATTTTACTCCCGAACAAATCGAGATGCTTCTCGAAAGTGGTATTAATATCTCTCTTGGTCACTCAAATGCCACATATAAGGAAGCAAAATCGGCCTATAATCAAGGAATTAAACTTTGTACACATCTTTATAATGCTATGACTCAAATGGGGCATCGAGAGCCTGGCGTAGTGGGAGCAACTTTTGATAGCCCTGAAGTTTATGCTCCAATTATTTTAGATGGCTTTCATTGTGATTATGCCGCAGCTCGCATTGCTTATAAAATTAAACAAGATAAACTTTTCTTGATTTCTGATGCTCTGTTTGTTGGCGAAAAGGTAAAACAATTCCAATGGGGAGAATTTGATGCTTACTTAGAAAATGGCCAATATAGAAACTCAGAAGGAAATCTCGCTGGAGCTGCCGTATCAGTGGGTGATTGTGTTAAAAATGCAATAGTAAAAGTTGGAATTCCACTCGAAGAAGCGATTAAAATGGCTACTATCAGACCAGCTAAAGCATTAAAACTTGAGAATGAAATCGGTCAAATTAAAGAAGGATTTCCTGCCAAGTTTGTAGTTTTTGACGAAACTTTAAAAAGTTTTGAACCATTATTTTTGTAGAACAATTTTCTAAATTGTTCCGCACCAACTGACAATTTAAAAAATTGTCGTAGAAGCACTCAAACCATTTCTTACGAAAAACCGTTATTCAGAATATGTATATTATTCATTTTTCATTCTACATTATCTATTAAATACATGGCTTTCGATAAGAATATTTTAAAGATAAAAACACTCGGCGAACTAAAAGCTAGTGGTTATAAACCAAAATCTATCAAACAAGAACTTCGAGATAATTTAGTTGAAAAACTTAAAAATAAAGAAACGGTTTTTCCCGGTATTTGGGGATATGAAGATACCGTAATTCCAGAAGTTGAAAAGGCAATTTTATCCATGCACCACATCAATCTTTTGGGTTTGCGTGGACAAGCAAAAACACGTATTGCTCGCCTAATGGTAAATCTTTTGGACGAATATGTTCCAGTTGTGGAAGGTTCCGAACTCAATGATGACCCACTTGAACCACTTTCTCGATTTGCAAAAGATTTGATTACTGAAAAAGGCGATGACACGCCTATTTCTTGGTTACCTCGTGCAGAACGTTATAACGAAAAATTGGCTACGCCTGATGTCTCGATTGCCGATTTAATTGGTGATGTTGACCCCATTAAGGCAGCAACTCTACGCTTACCCTATTCCGATGAACGTGTGATTCATTTCGGTATGATTCCACGCTCCCACCGCTGTATTTTTGTAATTAACGAATTGCCAGATTTACAAGCTCGTATTCAAGTTTCGTTGTTTAATATTCTACAAGAAGGCGATATTCAGATTCGTGGATTTAAACTTCGTATGCCTCTCGATATTCAATTTGTTTTTACGGCAAACCCTGAAGATTATACGAATCGTGGAAGTATCGTAACACCGCTCAAAGACCGTATTGATAGCCAGATTGTGACTCACTATCCGAAATCTATTGAAATCGGACGAAAAATTACCGAGCAAGAAGCTATCATTAAAGATGGTCAAAAGAAAATCGTGGTTAATGATATTCTAAAAGATTTGGTTGAACAAATTGCAGTTGAAGCACGCCAAAGCGAGTATGTTGATGCCAAAAGTGGCGTTTCTGCTCGTATGACCATCTCTGCTTATGAAAATCTATTAAGTTCGGCTGAAAGAAGAGCATTAATCAACGGAGAAAAAAATATCAATGCACGTTTGGCTGATATTTACGGTGCCATCGCTGCCATCAATGGTAAAATAGAATTAGTCTATGAGGGTGAAGTTGAAGGCCCAGTTTATGTAGCTCAAAGTTTAATCGGAAAGGCTATTCGAACCGAATTTTTAAAATATTTCCCTAATCCCGAGGCTGTAAAGAAAAAGAAATCGGGTAAAAACCCATTCCAGCAGGTGTCAAATTGGTTCGGCGAAGGAAATATCATAGATTTTGACAATGACCTTACAGATAGAGAGTATCGTGCAAGACTAAAAACCATTGAGGGTTTAGAAGAATTAGTAGAAAGTTATCACCAACACTTAGCTGAAAATGATAAACTTTTCATGATGGAGTTTGCCCTGCATGGCTTAGCAGAATACTCGCTCATCAGCAAGCAAAATTTAGATACTGGTTTACAATTCAAAGATTTATTGGATAGTATGTTCGACCCCAATAAAATGAATTTTGGTGATGATGACGAAGATGATTTTAGATAAGAAATGATAATAAAGGTATTTATAAAAATAGCAAATCTGAAATCAGATTTGCCATTTTTATAATCTATGCTTAACCATTTACCATCCATACTTTTCCGTAAAATCTCTAACTTCTTCATCAAAAGATTTTTTAGAATGGTGAGCTTCTTGATTTCTGATATAATTAATCACGGCATCAACCTTTGATTCACTCACCGAAATAGCAAAATAATCATCTTTCCAAGCAAATTTCTCTTTTGTTAATGCTTGTTTGTTTATCCAAAATGAAGATTCTCCTTTGAGAAGTTTAGCCACTTGAGAAATTGATTGGTCTTTACCTAAAGAAATATATGGTCTGTAAAACCATTAATTGATTGCAGGTAAATATCTTTTTCTCGACAGTTTTCGATAATATGATTAAAAACTTCATATCGAATATCTTTAGTCAAGAATGGATAACGATTCTTAGTAGAAAAAACTACATGAACCCAAATTTTTACATAAGACATGTTTACAGCATTGTTGTTTTTGTAAATGTAGTATTGTTTGACTAAAGTCAAAAAGTGAGAAGTTTTTTTTATTCGTCAGCAAAAGCAGACTGGGTCGCACAGACAGCAATGAATAGATTTTCTTTTACTATTCTTTGCCGTCAGTTTTAACTGACGGACAGCTGAACAATTCAACAAATAGGCTTTAGCACAAACAAAAAAAGGCAGTTTTGAAATTTCAAAACTGCCTTACAAAATTATTCTAAATACCTTAGCCCAATTTCGCCATTGCTTCTTCTAACGCCTTAATTTTTGCATCAGCATCCGCTAATTTTTGGCGTTCCTTCTCAATAATTTCTGGTTTTGCATTTTGTACAAAACGCTCATTTGATAATTTTGCCTCAGTCGATTTCTTAAAGCCTAAAGTATAATCAAGTTCTTTTTGAAGAGCAGCACGTTCTTCATCAACATTAATATTACTACCTAGGTTTATCGTAAGTTCATCACCTTTAATGACAAAACTTACCCCATCTGTTTTTTCAGAAATATATTGAATATCAGAGACATTCGCCATTTTTTTAATCAAACCAGCTAAAGCTTCATAGCGAGCTTGGTTATCGGTTTTTACAGCCAATGGCAATGCTTCTTTGGGTGAAATTTGCTTAGAATTACGTGTATTACGAACCGTTGAAACGATTTCAAGAAGCAATTCAAAATCAGCTAAAAGGCTTTCATTTACTTCGCCTCCTTTCGGGAATGTAGCTAAACAAATTGAATCATTTTCCTTTCTATCCTTAATTGATTGCCATAATTCTTCTGAAATAAATGGCATCCAAGGATGAATTAAACGCATCAATTCATCAAAAATTTCGAGTGTAGCATCGAATGTTTCTTGGTCAATTGGTAAGCCTTTGCCATCAATGTAGGCTGGCTTAATCATTTCTAAATATAATGAACAGAAGTCATCCCAAATGAGGTTATATGTACTCATCAAGGCATCTGACATTCTGAATTTATTGTAATGGTCAAGAATTTCGGCCACCGATTTATTCATCTTCGAACTGAACCAAGAAACAGCTAGTTTATTACTCGCTGGAGCCGCTTCTGAACTCGTTTCCCAACCTTTAATCAAGCGGAAGGCATTCCAAATTTTATTGCTAAAATTACGTCCTTGTTCACAAAGTTTTTCATCGAATGGCAAGTCATTTCCTGCTGGAGAACTAAACAACATCCCTGTACGCACACCATCAGCACCGTATTTTTCAATCAATTCGATTGGGTCTGGTGAGTTACCCAAAGATTTCGACATTTTACGGCCTTGTTTATCTCTTACGATACCCGTTAAATAAACATTTTTGAAAGGATAGGTACCCTTATACTCATACCCAGCGATAATCATACGTGCTACCCAGAAGAACAAAATCTCTGGAGCAGTTACTAAATCATTGGTTGGGTAATAATAGTTAATATCTTCATTATCAGGATTTTTAAAACCATCAAACACCGATATTGGCCATAACCACGAGCTAAACCAAGTATCCAAAACATCTTCGTCTTGCGTAAGGTCGGTTTCGCTCAAAGCAAATAACTGGTATTTATCACGGGCAATTTTCAATGCCTCTTTCTTATCTTTTGCAACGATACAAGTACCATCTGGCATGTAAAACGCAGGAATACGGTGGCCCCACCAAAGTTGGCGACTGATACACCAATCTCTTACGTTTTCCATCCAATAACTATAAGTGTTCTTGAATTTTGGTGGAATCAACTGAATCGTATCATTCATTACGTTTTCGAGAGCAGGTTCTGAAACACGTTTCATTTTCAAGAACCATTGTAATGATAATTTTGGCTCGATTATCGCTCCTGTACGCTCCGATGTACCCACTGTCGATTTGTATTCTTCTTCTTTCACCAAATTACCAGATTCAACTAATAACTTAGCAATTTTCTTACGAGCAACAAATCGGTCTTCACCTACTAAAATTTGAGCTTTTTCGTTTAGCTTACCTTCATCGGTTAGAATATCAATGATTTCTAAACCATGTTTTTGTCCGAGGGCATAGTCGTTTTGGTCGTGTGCAGGTGTTACCTTCAAACATCCTGTTCCAAACTCCATTTCAACGTAATCATCAGCAATAATAGTAATCTCACGATTGATGAGTGGAATACGGACTTTTTTACCAATTAAATGCTTAAAACGCTCATCTTCAGGGTGTACGCAGATAGCTGCATCGGCCATAATGGTTTCGGGGCGAACAGTAGCAATCGTGATACTGCCCTCATCTCCATCATAACGAATGTAATACAACTTCTGCTGAACATCTTTCATGATTACCTCTTCATCCGAAACCGTAGTTTTGGCTTGCGGGTCCCAGTTTACCATGCGGTGTCCACGATAAATATCTCCTTTATTATATAAATCAACAAAAACCTCAATTACGGCATCATAAAGACTTGGTTCCATCGTAAAGCGAGTTCTATCCCAATCGCACGAAGCACCTAACTTACGTAATTGTTGTAAGATAATTCCGCCGTATTTTTCAGTCCATTCCCAGCAATATTTCAAGAATTCGTCGCGAGTAAGGTCAGCTTTATTGATTCCCTGTTCTTTCAGCATCGCCACAACCTTAGCTTCGGTCGCAATAGAAGCATGGTCAGTACCCGGCACCCAGCAAGCTTCTTTTCCTTCCATACGTGCTTTACGAGTCAAAACATCTTGAATCGTATTATTAAGCATGTGCCCCATGTGCAACACCCCCGTGACGTTTGGCGGAGGAATCACGATTGTATAAGGCTCTTTATCGGGATTTGGCTTCGACTTAAAGTACTGATTTTCAATCCAATACTTGTACCATTTGTCTTCTATTTCTTTCGGATTGTAAGTTTTGCTGATTTCTGCCATTATTCTTGGAGTCAACTGTCTATAGACGACGGACGACGGTTATTTGTTAATAATAATGCAAAAATACGGAATTTTAGGGCATAAAAAAACCTGTAAGTTCTTTTAAGTCCTCACAGGTTTTTGTTTAAGTGAGATAAACCTTTCTAAGTTATCCTCTGATTGATGTGGTTCGCATCATTTTATTGCTTAGTTAGCATCGTAAATCTTTCCTGAGCCAGAAATTGATCTACTTATTCGTGGATTTCCTTTAAACCAAACACTACCACTACCTGAAATTTTTACATCAAGATTTTTTAGAGCTGTTGTTTCGCAGCGTCCTGAACCGCTGAGCAAAATATCAGAATTATCGGCATACATTTCAAATGATTCGATTTTTCCACTGCCCGATACATCATAAATACCATTGTAAGTATCACCTTCCATGTAGATGAGTCCCGAACCACTCAATTCGGTTACCAAATCATTCTTTACATCTAAAGCCATATCAATCAAACCACTGCCCGAAAGACGTAATTTCATGTTGTTTGTGAAGATTTTATTATCGCTAATTACTCTGCCACTTCCCGAAACATAAACGGCATTTATATCGGGTACTTGTATAAATATCTTTACATTGTTTGAACTTCGTAAACGGCCATTATCTTCCAAAACTAATGAGTTTCCACTTACTCTACTCCTTACGTAGTTGATGAGATTACTCTCGGCAGTTATCTCAATATCTTTAGTAGGGCCTTGACGCAAGATGACTTCTGCTGGAAAATAAAGCTCAATTCTATTAAAATAGGCCATTCGGCGATATTCTGTTTGAACAATTCCATTGCCTTCAATGATATAGGTTTCGCACGATGACAGACCAAATACTCCCACAAGGGCTGTCAATAATAAAAAGAATGAACGTTTCATAGTTCTGTGATTATGTTTAGCTTTTTCTAAAAATTGTTGTCTTTAATGGCAAGATGCTATAAGTTTGTAAGAAGTTGCTTGCTGATTTGTTAATGAGTCGTTAACGGCCAATAGGCATAAAGGAGCAAAGAGACAGAGAGGCAAAGAGAATGCTTTAAAAGAAAATAATTATCAATATTTCATTAAACATTATTCATTCAAATGAAGGCACTTTGGGGTGTAGATTTAGGCGGCACAAAGATTGAAGGCGTGGTAATGAACGCCGAAACCAATGAAATCTTAGTAAGAAAAAGAATTCCGACCGAAGCCAGCAAAGGCTATGAGCATATCATTAGTCAAGTAGTAAAATTGATTGATTCTATTAAAGAAGAAATCAATATTGAACCTAAGGCCATAGGGTTTAGTACGCCCGGTACGACCGACCCAACTACGCAGACCATGAAAAACTGCAATACGACTTCAATGAATGGAAAGCCCATGAAAGCCGACCTCGAAAAAGCACTTGGAGTGCCAGTTGAACTGGCGAATGATGCTAATTGCTTCGCCTTAGCCGAGGCTACCATGGGTATTGTGAAAGATGTATTACCAAATGCTAAAGTTGTATTTGGTGTAATTCTCGGCACGGGCGTAGGTGGTGGAGTAGTAATTAATGGTCAAATTTTACCCGGCCGCCACGGCATTGGTGGAGAATGGGGACATAATTTCTTTGAGGAAGATGGTGTGATGTGCTATTGTGGGAAAACAGGTTGTAATGAAAATGTGTTTTCGGGCCCTGCCTTGCAACAATACTACAAGAAATTGAGCGGAAATGACCTTACGATGAAGGAAATCTACGAACTTCATCAGGCAGGAACCGACCCGCACGCAACAGCTACGCTCAATCGTTTGATTAAATCTTTCGGGCGAGCTATTTCTTCTATCGTGAATGTAATTGACCCCGATGCCATTGTGATTGGTGGTGGTGTGGGCAACATTGATATGATTTATGAGGCCTTCCCAGAAGAATTAAAAAATTGGATTTTCAATAGTCGCAAAGTTGAAACACTTTTCCTAAAACCAAAACTCGGCGATAGTGCAGGTGTCTTTGGTGCAATTGAGTTGGTTAGGGGGTATTAAGTTATCTTTTACCACGAAGGCACGGATTACACGAAGTTTCACGGAGAATAATCTATGAAAATCTGTGTAATCCGTGCCTCTGTGGTTAAAAAACTCGATAAAGACTCACTTCCGCTTCAAAATCAATGCACTGATGAGTGAAACCACCAAACCTACGGGTAGGATTTCCATGTAAGTCAAGAAAATAACTCCCAATGGCGACGCATACATTTTTTTATAACCTTCCATTTGTTCGATGGCGGCCGAAATTTCACTTGTACTGGCTCCGCTACCTTTCATCTTCGTAAGCGATTGTTGACTAAATTTTTCAAGAAAATCTGGAATGAAAAAATAATAATCAATCAACCATGTAAGCACATATATTGAAGAAGCAATCAGTGAAATATAAAGGCCCGTTATGAAACCTTTACCGAAAGTGAGCGTTCCATCGTTTTGCTCATCTCGAAACTTTTTTACACCTACAAACACAAACGAAAAGGATAAAATCATGGCGGCATAACCCAGCACCATGTTTCCTTCGAAATTGCCCGAAGCATAGCAATAGGCGATAGAACATACTGTAAAAACTGAAATCAGAACGCCTGCAATGAGGCCATTGGTTAGAATAAGCTTTTTCATAAGAATTGTTTTGTTTATGCCACAAATCTGAGGTTTTTAGCGAAATTCAGACTCATACTTTTGAGTGATTTTCAACAAATTACCCAATTTCACACCAAAGTATGAGATAATTTATTCAATCAAACTCAATCTTTTTGCTTTTTCTACGGCCTGCGTGCGGCGTTTGACATCCATTTTCTCAAATACTTTCGAAGAATGAGTTTTAATCGTATTGAGCGAAACAAATAGTTTTTCGGCAATTTCCTGATTGCTTAGTCCAGTAGCCATCAATTGTAAAACTTCCAATTCACGTTTGCTCAAACCAAGTTCGATCATAGCCGCCTCATTGAATTGAAAATCATTTAAAACAATAGATTTTTCAATGATTTTTGTCTCCACTTTAGGCCTCACTAATTTCATAGCCAACCAAATTCCTAAAGCCGTAAACAATAAGGCTATCAGACCAATGTAAATTTCTAAGGCATGATTGATAATAATGAAGCGAAGCTCAATCCATTTTAAGAAAAACAACAATAAAGCCAGCGAAACTCCATAGAGAATTGTATCTCGGTGTTTACTTAGAAAATTTAAAAGCATATTCTAATAACTAAATACTTTTTGTCATTTTAAAAATAACGGCCAATTTTTGGGTGATCAACGATCATTTTTTTCAGTTTTAGGTTATCAATACTTCCCTGCACACCATAAACTACTTTTCCACCAGGCTCGACCAACAGCGTATAAGGTAAAGCACCATTCCATTTAGGGTCGATGGCCTCTATAAGTTTATAGATGTCGTCTTCTTTAAAGATATAATTTTTTACACCTGAGTATTTTTCTTTCAAAAACTTCAAGGCTTTATCTTTTTTCTCAAGTTTATCGGCCGAAATCGAAACAAACTCAAAGTCTCGGGCACCATACATGCGGTGAATGTCAATAAAATCAGGATATTCCATTATGCAAGGCCCACACCATGTAGCCCAAACATTGATTAATCTGAGTTTATCAGAATCATTATTTTTAACCAATGACTTTACGCCTTCAGCATCAATTTCTTCGAGTGTGACAGGTCGAGAACGCCAATTTTTCTCGTTTTTTTCATTATATTCAGTCTTCCATGCCCATTTTACCGAGCAGCCAAAGGTTTTTGTAGTTGGCGTAGTTAGTTCTTTTCCTGCTAAAACTTCATCAATTGCTTTTCTTAAATCTTCAGCATTGGCTCCTTTACTTGGTTTTTCTACTGCATCAAGGCGACCGTTATATTTTAATACTCGCTGACTATCAAATACAAAGGCATGAGGTGTAGCAACTGGTCCATATTTAATCGAAACCGATTCTGTATCACCATCGTACAAAAACGGAAAATTAAATTGCTTATCTTTTGCCCGAATTTTCATATTATCAAAATCGTCATTGAGATCAGTGTAGCCCAATTCTTCAAGTAGTAATCCATTAGGGCTATTCGGTGAAATAGCAACTACCGCCACTCCTTTATTCTTATAATCAACTACAATTTTCTTGATGCGGTCTTCGTAGGCTTGAGCAGTCGGGCAGTGCACGCAAGTAAAAATGATAACCAGCACTTTTGCCGCAGCAAAATCTTTGAGCGAATAAAACTTTCCGTCATAATTTGGAAGACGAAAATCAGGAGCTTTTGCTCCAATGGCTAAAGTTGGAGTCTCATGGTGGGGTACTGCTTGTGGTTTAGCCACAAATTTTGTTTGAGCTTGCCCAAAAAAGAATAGAAAGGCCAAGAAAAAACTAAATAAAGCTTTCATTTTTGTAAGGTTGAATAGAGAAAAGATAGTATCAGTTAAATCTAACCAAATTTACATAAAGCTGAAGCATTTTTATCATACTTTTTTAACAAATCTTAGTAATCGTCCGAATAATTATAATAAATTTGTTTTTGAAATTATTCAACTCTATAATCAATAAATAATGGACACAAACTTTTCTCGCCGAGATTTCGTAAAGACCTCGGCAGCCGCAGTGGGCGGCCTTTCAGTGGCTTCATTACCCATCGAAACATTTGCCAATTCTTCAGTTGACGATACCATAAAAGTTGCCTTGATTGGCTGCGGTGGACGTGGAACTGGAGCAGCGATGCAAGCTCTTTCGGTAAAACAAAATGTTAAATTAGTAGCAATGGCTGACGCATTCCGCGATAGAATCGACTCTTGCTACAAAAACCTAACCAATGACAAAGGTGATGGCAAAGGCGTAAAAAGCCGTGTAGATGTGCCAGAACAAAACAAATTTGTAGGTTTTGATGGATACAAACAAGCCATCGCTTTAGCAGATGTAGTTTTATTGACAACTCCTCCGGGTTTCCGTCCGATTCATTTTGAGGAAGCTGTTCGCCAAGGCAAGCACGTTTTCATGGAAAAACCAGTGGCAACTGATGCTCCGGGTATCAGAAGAGTTTTGGCTGCTGCTGAAGAATCGAAAAAGAAAAATTTAAAAGTAGTCGTAGGCTTACAACGTCACTACCAAAAATCATATTTAGAGACCTATAAAAGAGTAATTGACGAAGGTGCAATCGGTGATATCGTTGCGGCTCGTTGTTACTGGAATAATGATGGTGTTTGGGTAAATGAGCGTCAGCCAAACCAAACTGAAATGGAATACCAAATGCGTAACTGGTACTATTTTGTTTGGCTTTGTGGCGACCACATCAACGAGCAACACATTCATAACATCGACGTAATCAACTGGTTTAAAAAAGGTTATCCTGTTGAAGCTGTTGGTATGGGCGGAAGACAAGTAAGAACTGACAAAAAATACGGTGAAATCTTTGACCACCACTACGTAGAATTTAAGTATGCTGATGGTATGATTTTATCGAGTTCATGCCGCCATCAACCAGGTACAGTTTCGGATGTATCAGAGCATTTGATTGGTACAAAAGGCCGTGCAACTGAAGGTAAAATTTTTGATTTAAAAGGAAATAATATTTGGCGTCATAAGGGAGAAGGAGATGGCAACCCATATCAAGTAGAACACGATGTATTATTTGATTGTATTGTAAATAACAAGCCAATCAACGATGCAGAAAATGGTGCGAAGAGTACACTCACTGCAATTATGGGTCGTATGGCTACGTATTCGGGTAAGCGTGTGAAGTGGGAAGAAGCTCTCAATTCTGATATCAACATAATGCCTGATACTTACACTTGGGATACACTACCTAAAACTTTACCAGATAAAGATGGGTATTACCAAATTCCAATGCCAGGTAAGACAAGAGCAGTATAATTATTAATTAAAAATGGATAATGTAAAATGAATCACTCATTCCACATTATCCATTTTTAATTTTACATTATTCATTATTTCACTAACTCCCCGCTTAGACGCATTACTTGGAGTTCAGAGATTTTGATATTGTAACGAGCATTGGTGAGGCGGTTTAACGAAGTATTCAAACTACGTTGTGCTTCATTTAACTCTAAGATTGTCGAACCTCCTAATTTGAATTTCTCCAACGAAATCTTCAAGTTTTCCTCTGCTACTTCATTGTTTTCTTCTTCTAATTTTAAGAGTTCTTTATCTGTCTGGTATTGATTATAGGCACGCATTAAATCGCCCTCTAATTGTACCCAAGTATCTTCTTCTTGCTTACGCAATATTTCGGTATTTATCTTAGAAGTTTGGATTTGGCGACGAGTAATTTCTCCATTGAAGATATTCCAGCTTGCTACCAAACCAACGTTCAAACCAACGTTTTGGTTGTATAAAAATAAACCCGCATTAGTTTTACTTAGAGAATAACCAAACGATGAGTTGAGGCTCACACGTGGAAGTTTATTAGCAGCTACTTCTTTCTGCGTAATCAAGCTAATATCTGTCGTTTTACGAATCGCTTGCAAGCTTTTATTGGCTGCACGGGCTTGATTTTTCAATTGCTCTGTTGTTGGGTCAAACATAATTCCTACAACTTCTTGCACATCAAAATCTTGGTCAGCAGATCTTACCATCAAATTATTGAGAGCAACCTTTGCATTTCTCAAGGAGTTTTTAGCTTGAACTAACTGTGTGACTTGATTATTAAGTTCAGTTTTTGACTGGAGATAATCTAATTTTGAGCCTTTACCAAATTCCCAACGTTGCTGAGTAATTGCCAAACGCTCTTCGTAATATTTAATAATTGTTTGTAAGAACGACACTGTCTGTTTCTGACGCATCACTTCGTAATAAGCTTGCATTACACTTACTACTGTATTTTCCATCATTTGGCGAGTTTGTATCTGGCTCAATTGTCCTTGACCTTTCAGTCGGTCGAAAGTGGCATACATTCTTTTTCCATCATACAAAGTCCAAGTCATGGCAACATTGGTGGTTGGGGCAAGGCTTCTACCAAAACGGTTAATTTCACTTCCGTTTGACAGTTTCTGGTTTACTTCATTGAAGGCAGTACCAATATTGCCATTCAAATCTACTCTTGGTAACATCCCTGCATTTCCTTTAAATACTTGAAGATTAACCACTTCTTGTTGCATTTGAGCCACTTTTATATCATAGCTTTTTTCAAGGGCAGCACCAACGGCATTTTCAAGCGTAAGTATTTCTTGAGCATGTAAAACAGCAGGCAATAAAAATATAAGGAAAAAGATTTTTTTCATGATTCAGATTTTCAATCTATAAGTAGAGACATATCGCATACGTCTCTACAACAAAACAAGTATTTATGCTTGCAGGCGTATGCGATACGCCCCTACATTTCTTTACGCTAATTCAGCTTCGTGGGCAATATCTTCAATTTGTTTCATTCGCTCGAAATTCTTGTTGCGTGACAAGAAGGTATAAATCGCAGGAATTACATAGAGCGTAAGTACCAATGAGAACAATAGACCACCCATAATTACGATACCCATTGCCATACGGCTTTTACCTGCCGAACCCAAAGCAAAGGCAATCGGAGCAGCTCCTAAAACAGTAGCCAAACTGGTCATCAAAATCGGACGGAAACGCATAGATGCCGCCTCAATTGCAGCTTCTCTGATTTCCATACCTTTTTCACGTAGCTGGTTGGCAAATTCCACAATCAAGATACCATTCTTAGTAACCAAACCAATCAACATAATCATTCCAATCTGACTAAAGATATTGAGTGTTTGGTTGAAATACCACAATGAGAATACCGCACCTGCAACCGCCAATGGTACCGTAAGCATGATAATGAATGGGTCAACGAAACTTTCGAATTGGGCAGCTAAAATCAAGTAAACCAAAACTAAAGCTAAAAGGAACATGTAAAGAGTATTCGATGAACTTTCGGCAAAATCTCTTGAAGAACCTGCCAAGGCCGTACGAATTACATCATCATTCAGCTTATCTCTGATTTTATCCATCGCCTTGATACCATCACCAATCGTCTTACCAGGAGCTAAACCTGCCGAAACAGTAGCACTCATATAACGATTAAAATGGTAAAGTTGCGGAGGGCTACTCTCTTCGTTAATCTTCACAATATTATCAAGCTGAATAATTTCTCCACGATTATTTTTAACGTAAGTATTTTTCAAATCGAGTGGTTCATCACGATTAGCACGGTCGAACTGACCAATTACTTGGTATTGACGACCATTCATTGTGAAATAGCCAAAACGTTGACCAGCAAATGCCAACTGCATTGATTGAGCAACATCGGCCACCGAAACACCCATACTTTTAGCTTTTTCGCGGTCGATACTAACTTCAAGCTCTGGTTTATTAAATTTCAAGTTAAGGTCAGAAACCATGAAAGTTGGTTCTTTTGCAACTTCTTCCATGAATTTAGGCACATACTGACGAAGTTTTTCGAAATCTGGGGCCTGAATTACATATTGTACAGGTAAACCACCTCTTTTATCTAATGAAATAGTTTCTTGCTGTAATACAAAGGCTCTTGCATCAGGCATTCTCTTGGTAATTCTACCAATCTGATCTGCTATTTGCATCTGAGTGCGTTTTCTGTCTTTAGGGTCAGTTAATACCAAACGAGTAAAACCTGTATTTGCTGCACCAGAACCTGTGAAGCCTGGAGCTGTCATGGTTACGATTGAAGTAGCCTCTGGAACAGAATCTCTGACTGTTCTACCTAATTTTTGGATATAATTGTCGGTAAATTCGAATGAAGCACCTTCTGGAGCTGTAATCTGTAAACGCATCGCACTACGGTCATCAAGCGGAGCTAATTCTTGTTGAAGATCTTTTCCGAAATACCAAGTCATGGCAAACGTAAATAAAATCAATGGAATTGCTACCCATCTAATATTCATAAAGCTCGTCAAACGCTCTTTATAGCCACCGATTACTCTTTCAAAGAATGGCTCGGTCATTTCGTAGAAACGACTATGCTTCTGGTTTTTACGTACTAAGTAAGCATTCAACATTGGTGTTAAAGTCAATGAAACGAATGCAGAAATTAAAACAGCAGAGGCTAATACAATACCGAATTCACGGAATAATCGACCAACAAAACCTTCCATGAAAATTACTGGTAAAAATACTGATGATAGAGTAATTGAAGTAGAAAGTACGGCAAACATAATTTCGTTTGAACCTTTAATGGCTGCTTCAATTGGGCTCATGCCCTCCTCTATTTTCTTGTAAATATTTTCAGTAACAACAATACCATCATCAACTACGAGACCCGTAGCTAAAACGATAGCCAAAAGTGTTAATACGTTTACGGAGAAACCAAACAAATACATTAAGAAGAATGTACCAACCAAAGATACTGGAATATCAATCAACGGACGAACCGCAATAATCCAATCGCGGAAGAACAAGAAAATAATGATTACAACCAATCCAATAGCAATCAAAAGTGTTTCCCCTACTTCTTCTACCGAGCGTTGGATAAATGTTGTCGTATCTGACATCAACTCCATGCGATAGTCTTTCGGTAATTCCTTCTTAATTTCAGCCAAACGTTTTCTTACTTGTGCCGAAATTTCTAAGTAATTAGCACCCGGCTGAGGTACAATGGCTAAACCAATAGAAGGAGCACCATTGATACGCATAACAGTTTCTTCGTTTTCTGAACCTAAAACTGCCTCACCAATATCTTTAAAACGAATAATTTTCTCTCCTACCGTCTTGATAATCAAGTTATTAAAATCTTCTTCGTTCTTAAATCTACCCACTGTTTTCACAGTAAGTTCTGTATTATCTCCAGCCAACTTACCACTTGGAAGTTCTACGTTCTCACGGTCAAGTGCTTGTTTTACATCTTGTGTAGTAACATTCTGTGAAGCTAATTTATTTGGGTCCATCCAAAGCCTCATCGAGAATCTTTTTTGCCCCCAAATCATCACTTGACTGATTCCCTGAATGGTCTGTAGGCGTTGTGCTATTACGTTCTCTGCATAATCGCTAATCTCCATGTGGTTTCTGATATCCGATTGCAACATCATACTCATGATAGGGTCTGAGTTGGCATCAGCTTTAAACACCGTTGGAGGGCCATCAATATCTTGTGGGAGTTGACGAACAGAGCTCGATACTTTATCACGAACGTCGTTGGCAGCCGTCTCCATATCAACACCAATCTCAAACTCAATTGTAATTTGGCTCGAACCATTGTTTGATGAAGAGTTGATTGACTTGATACCTTCGATGGCATTCAATGATTTTTCGAGTGGCTCAGTAATCTGCGACTCAATAATATCGGCATTGGCACCAACATAATTGGTGCGAACCGTTACCACAGGCGGGTCTATGGATGGATACTCGCGTACACCCAAGAAAGTATAGCCAATTGCACCGAACAAAATGATGAGCAAGTTCATCACAATGGCTAATACCGGACGTTTGATTGAAATGGTTGAGATAGACATACTTGTCGATGGTCAATAGTCGATGAGCAAGAGCTTAAATTTACTCCACGGCTTGTGTTTTTACAAAAAATCTAATTTCAGCTAATAATATATATATATTCAGTGCCAATGGGCTTAGTAAATAAAAGATACTTTTACTTCTGTGGACTCTTAATCTTAACAGGTGAATCTTTTTTCAATGCCATGATACCTGTCACGATAAGTGAATCGCCAGCCGAAAGGCCACTGGTAACTTGTATTTTTTTATCTGTGCGTAGGCCCGTTTCAATCATTACTTCGTTTGCTTTGCCATCACGAACTACATAAACTTTTTTCCCTTTCAAAACAGGCACAACCGCTTCAGTAGGAATCATGATTGCTTGAGTAATATCAAGGTCAACCGAGACACGTACGAACATACCCGGCAATAATCTATCAGCAGGGTTTTTAGCAATAGCTCGTAATTTAAGCGTACGAAGATTTGGGTCGATTTTAGGGTCAATCGCCACTACATTAGCCGTATAGGTTTCTGATTGCCCTTCTACTTCAAATTTTACACCTCTACCCACACGCATTTGTGTTGAATATTTTTCTGGAATCGAGAAGTCGATTTTCACAGGATTAGTCTGTACCAATGTAGCAAGGCTAGTAGTAGGCGTTACATAAGCACCTTGACTCACGTTTTTCAAACCAATTTTTCCTGCAAAAGGAGCTTTCAGAACTGTTTTCTCAAGGTTTGCTTCGATGAGTTCTTTATCGGCATTTAAAGTATTAATCTTATTGGCCGTAATTTCGTACTCTTCTTTGCTGATAGCATTGATATCCAACAATTTCTTTTGGCGAGCTTCTGTTTGTTTCGCCAATTCAATTTCATAGTTAAGTTTTTTTAACTGAGCTTGTAAGTCGGTATCTTTAATTTTGGCAATGATTTGCCCAGCAGCCACTCGACTACCTTCTTTAATGCTCAAAGCTGTGATTCGACCAGATGCTTCGGCTCTTAGTTCAACTTCTTCGTTTGGATAGATTGTACCTGAGGCAGTAACAACATTATCAAGGGTTTCAGAATTTACTACAAATACATTTACAGAAACCGGTGGGCCTGCTGGTTTTCCGTCTTTTCCATCTTTCCCTTTTTCGCCACCTTTTCCAGCCGAAGGAGCTCCACCAGGACCACCTCCCATGCCTTTTTCTTCAGGTTTTTTAAAAAAGAATATTTTACCAAGTACTAAGACTGCAACAACAGCAACAATAGTCAGAATCGTACGCATATTAAATTATTGATTAAAGAATAAGTTCTTGAAATATAGTTTTAGAGGATACAAATTGTTAAATAAACACAAAAATATGTTTAACAGTTACGATTATAAAAAAAATTGTATTATTCCTATTAAATAATCGACATAAAGGGTGTTTTTAACGACTGTTTAAGTCAATAAGGATTTATTTTACCTTTTAGTTAGAGAACTTTATAATATCTCCTTTCATCTTCTATACATGATGAGTAAATACATTAAACCTCTAACTAATAGATTTTTAGAATAAGGAAGCCTAATCTATTTCTAGTAAAAAAATAATGTTCATTTATAAAAAATACCTCACCCCAAATTCATACCCTTTCATACCTAAACCCGTAATCATGCCTTTGCAAACACGGGTGAGATATGAATGATGACGAAAAGCCTCACGGGTGTGAATATTTGAAATATGTACCTCTACTGCTGGGGTTTTTACTGCTGAAAGAGCATCGGCAATAGCCACCGAAGTATGCGTATATGCACCTGCATTTATCACGATTCCTGAGTATTCGGTTTCACCATAACCTACTTCATGGATTTTATCAATGATAGCACCTTCGTGGTTCGACTGAAAATAATGAAGTGTATGCTCCAGAAACATTGCCTGTAATTCCTCAAAATAAGCCTCAAACGTAAGGCTTCCATAGATATGCGGCTCACGCTTCCCTAAAAGATTAAGGTTTGGCCCATTAATGATGATGATATTTTTCGACATATTGAACAAGTATAAGATAAAACGCCTTAATTTGCTGTAAAAATAATAGATTCTCTCAAAGGATTTTATTATTTCTAAATATCGTGTCATTCTAATAAAAAATAGGCATCAACTGTGCAAAATTGGTCGATTTACATACAACATTTCAAAGATTTTCTTCGCTTAGAACGAGCTTTATCAGAAAACTCTATCGAAGCATATATCAGAGACGTTGAAAAACTAAGCCAATTTTCTGAACTTTTAGCCCACCAACCATCACCCGAAAACATCAACGAACGTGATGTGATGGATTTCTTAGAGTACCTCAATGAAATAGGGCTGACAGCTACTTCTCAAGCAAGAATGCTTTCGGGTATTAAAGCTTTTTATAAATATTTAGCCATCGAAAATTTGATTCAAAACGACCCGACCCAACTCATCGAGTCGCCTAAAATCGGCAGAAAACTTCCAGACACACTATCATTCCCTGAAATCGAACGAATGCTTGATGTTATTGACCTTTCATCACCTGAAGGGCCTCGAAATCGTGCTATTTTAGAGGTTTTATATAGTTGTGGAATGCGGGTTTCTGAACTAATTGAATTAAAAATCACTAATTGTTACTTCGATATTGGTTTCGTGCGAGTATTTGGTAAAGGACGAAAAGTTAGGTTAATTCCAATTGGTAGAGACGCAGTAAAGTACACGAATATTTACTTAGAAAATATTAGAAACCATCAAGATATTGACCCCGAATCAGAAGATATTGTATTTCTTAATCGACGTGGGAAAAAGCTTACAAGGGTAATGATTTTTCTGATTATCAAGAATTTAGCAGAGCAAGCGGGTATTCAAAAAAATATTTCACCCCATACTTTTCGACATTCTTTTGCCACGCATCTCATTGAGGGCGGAGCAGACCTTCGAGCCGTACAAGAAATGCTTGGTCACGAATCAATAACCACTACGGAGGTTTATACCCACCTCGACCGAGTATTTTTATCTGAAACTATGAGAAGTTTTCATCCAAGAGAATATAAATATGCAATGAACAAACGATAATTTATTCTGTTTATCAAAATCAAGAATTATGAAAATAGTCACACTAACAGTCAATCCAGCAGTCGATAAGAGCACTAAGTTTTCAGGCTTAGTTGCCGAACAGAAAATTCGCTGCGAAAACCCACACTTCGATGCAGGTGGCGGCGGAATAAATGTATCAAAAGCCATTGCTCGTTTAGGTGGAAAATCAACGGCAGTTTTTACCGCTGGTGGCCCCACTGGCAACTTATTACAGGATTTATTGACTAAAGAAAATATTGATTTTCAAACAATTAAATCCCAAAATTGGACTCGTGAAAACTTTATTGCGGTAGATGTACTTACCAATGCCCAATATCGTTTCGGTATGCCTGGGGCGGAAATCCTACCAGAAGAAGCTAATGCCATCTTGCAAAAAATAGAAGCATTAAAACCAGAGTTTTTAGTTGCAAGTGGTAGTTTATCAGTGGGCTTAGGAGATGATTTTTACGAAAAAGTAGCGGCCGTTTCTAGAAAAATTGGCTCAAAGCTTGTCATTGATACTTCAGGTGAACCGCTCAAAAACGCCATTGATGAAGGTGTTTTTCTGCTAAAACCCAATGTGGGTGAACTAGCAAAATTAGTTGGAGAGGAAAGCCTCGAAACCGACCAAGTTGATGAAGCCGCCCGAGAAATCATCGCCAAAGGAGGCTGCGAAATTGTAGTAGTTTCACTTGGCCCACAAGGAGCAGTTTTAGTAACTAAAGATATTTGTGAACATATTCCAGCTCCATCAGTTCAGAAAAAAAGTACGGTAGGAGCTGGCGATAGTATGGTTGGAGGAATGGTTTGGGCTTTATCTACGGGAAAAAGTCTGCACGAAATGCTTCGTTGGGGAGTTGCATGTGGTTCGGCAGCAACCATGAACGAAGGTACACAATTATTCAAACAAGCCGATGCTCAAAGATTATTTGAGTGGCTAAAAAAATATAAATAACCATTTGTTGGATTTATGATTCATCTATTTCAACCCTTTAAGATTATGAAAAAAAATGTTTTAATGCTTGGTATATTTCTCATTCTCCAAGTCAATGTTTTTGCCCAACTTATTCATTCTCACAACGATTATGAACAAAAAGAACCTTTTTTTGCTGCATATAATTTAGGTTTCGATTCGATTGAAGCAGATTTATACCTCAAAGATGGACAGCTTTGTGTGGCTCATGATGAAAAAGATGTATCGACTGAACGCACGCTTGAAAAGCTTTATATTGAACCTCTTTTGGCAAAAATCAAACAAATTGGTGGTTATCCTTATGCTAATAAAAAATCTTTGCACCTGCTACTTGATTTAAAAAAGAACGGTCGAGCTATTATGGAGGCTCTTGAAACTTCGCTCAAACCTCATAAAAAACAACTTACTCATGTGATTATCTCTATCAGTGGAGATATGCCCCCACCCTCAGAATTCAAGCATTACGATACAATGTTTTTCTTTGATGGTAGAAAGAATTTAACTTATTCAGATTCCGAGCTGAATAGGCTCTATATTGTTAGTGCCAGCTTTTTAGATTTCGGAAAATATTGGCCGGGGCAAACAGCTATCCCACAAGACGTTGCAGATAAAATAAGTGTATTTGTCAAAGACATGCACTCCAAAAACAAAAAGGTTAGACTTTGGGGAACGCCAAATACGATTTTAGGCTATGAAACACTACAATCTTTGGGTGTAGATGTACTCGGAACTGATGATTTACCTTTACTCAAAAACTTCATTAGTCGTTCGAAATAATACAAATGAGTCATCCCGATTTTTCTAAGCACCATTTCGGATAATTTATTGACAGTATTTACTTGACCTCATCAGTATTAATTAATTGCCGTCTGTTTTAACTGACAGAATAAAGAATCAAGTATAAAACAAAACAGATTTGACTTTAGTCAAACTATCTATTTAGACTAAAGTCAAATCTGCTAATTCAAAGGTATCCGTTAGTTAAAACTGACGGCAATGATAGAAATTTCTTTAAAATTAAAGACAAATATTTTCTATCAAGGAATATCTTTTGGGGGGCGAGCGAAATAAGCTTCAATTTCTTCTTTTGAAGGTTGTTTTACTGGCCTAACTACTCTAAAACCTAAAAATGGTGCATCAGTAAGCCACCAATCAGATTTAGGGATTTGAGGGTCACGTTGTTTTAATTCTGGCGTTGAAGTACGGCGTGAAGCACTGCGAAGGCGGTCGGCGTCATCGTCCCAGTGACCACCACGAATTACGTGTGGGTAATGATTCGAAGGTTTTACATAAGGATTATTGGCGGCCTCGGGTTTACTATAAAAATCTGCAACATATAAATCCGAAGTCCATTCGGCCACATTTCCGTACATATCATATAATCCCCAAGCATTCGGTTTCAATTGTCCTGATTTCTTGTAAGCACCATCTGAGTTATCAAAATACCATGCATATTCTTTCAATTTAGAGGCATCATCGCCAAAATAGAAAGTTGTTTTCGAACCTGCACGAGCAGCATACTCCCACTCTGCTTCGGTTGGGAGTCGATAAAAATTCCCTGTTTTTGCATATAACCACTTACAAAAAGCACGAGCAGCAAACTGAGTAACATTACACACTGGAAAACCATGTTCTTTACCTTGTCCAAACGACATCTCTACGTAAGGCTGCGTTGGGCGAGCCACTGTACTTACACGACTAGCTACTTCGTTGGTATTTTTCTCATCTTTCACCTCCAATTCCTTATTGAAAAATGTTTCGTACATTTCCCATGAGGTTTCGAATTTAGCCATCCAAAAAGCATCAATTTTTACTTTGTGTTGTGGACCTTCATCTGGTTTGCGGTCTTTTTCGCTTTCTGGACTGCCCATCATAAATTCTCCTGCTGGGATTGGTACCATATCTAAGCCATGTTCAAGACCCGGAATGTGCTCGGTGTAGGGTTTAAAGTCGTCGTTACGAAAGGCAACGCATGCAAAAAAAAGGATGGAAATAGTTATTTTTTTCAAGGTTGGTTGAGTTTTGTTTTTACAAATATAGCCCAACTTTCTGCATAAGTCGAAAGTCTGTTTATAGAAATTTTAAACCACAAGAAAAACATTTTAAAGCATTTTCCTATTTTTAAGGTGATTTCTATATTAAAATGAGTCAAATTTGCCTCAGAGAGCCTTAATATTTATAGAAATATATGTTAAAATCTCATATCATTATGAGTCATCCCAAATTTTGAGATAAAACAGTTCCGTAGGAACGACCAATGTAACTAAATTAGCCGTTCCTACGGAACTCAAAACATTAAAAATGTACGATTTTCTCGCGACATTTAAATCCTGCGGAGCTTTTTTTAGTTCTTAAATTATTGACTATAAGATATTTATACAATATTTATAAACCGAACCTTCGTAAATTTTATAAAATTTTCACCTTTTAAGTATTAAATATTTGGAAACTCCCATCAAGTTATATCTCGAATCATACCAACAAATTTGTAAGGAAATTAATGATGAAGAACTAAGCTTTATCGAAGAACATTTGAGTATTTCTGAAATTAAAGCCAAACATTATTACTTAAAAGCAGGTCAAATTCAAAAATCAATCGGTTATGTCATTGAAGGCCTTATTAGGTCATATTATATTGACGAAAAAGGAGATGAAATCACCGTTGGTTTTATCAAAGAAAATGAATATGCCACTGATTATGGGGCATTTATTCGCCAAAAACCAAGCAAATATTATTTTAAATGCATCGAACCAAGCATTGTTGTTAATTTGCCATACACGACCATGCAGGAAGGATATAAAAAATATAAAAGTATCGAGCGTTACGGAAGATTAGTTACCGAAGAGGTTTTAATCTTACAACAAACTCGCATTGAAAGTTTCTTATTCGAAAATGCGGAAGAACGTTACCTTAATTTTATCAAACGTAGTCCCAATTTATTCAATCGAATTTCACTTACTTACCTTTCCTCATATTTAGGTATTGAGCGTCAATCTTTAAGTAGAATCAGAAAAATGCTAATATCTAAATAATTTTGTAACAAATGTGACAAGTAAATGCTTATATGATTTCAGAATTTTGCCTCATCAAACAAAAAATATTCAGAATTATGAAATCTATTCTTTTGCTTCCTTTATGCTTTTTGCTGTGTATGAATATTACACACGCCCAAACACCACAATTTTCACTAAAAGTATCTAATATTAAAAGTTTAGCTACACTAAGAATTGCTTTTTACAAAAAAGAAAATAGCTTTCCTGACCAAAACAAATTTGAATTTGGCAAAGAGGTAAAACCCAGCAAAACTGGTGAAGTGCTACTCACATGGAATGATATTCCAGTTGGTGAATATGCCTTGGCTATTTATCAAGATTCCAATGGTAATAAAAAGTTAGATACCAATTTAGTTGGCTATCCGAAAGAACCATTTGGTTTTAGTCAGAATATTAAACCTAAATTTTCAGCTCCCAATTTTGCTGAATGTAAAATAGTATTCAATAATCAAAACAACACCTTTTTCATCAAACTAATCGATTAATTTATGAATGCTTCAACTATTTTTCAGCTTGGTAGTTCGATAGTACTACTAGGTTGGCTACCGCTTTTTTTCGCTCCCAAATGGAAATATACTCAACCTTTTATTCTCAACGGATTACTTGTACTGTTTGCTATTGTTTATGCTTACTTACTGCTCAGTGATATTGGTGATTTTAAATTTGATAGCTTTAGTACCCTACAAAATGTACGTGCTTTGTTCGAAAAAGACAATGCACTTGCCGCAGGTTGGCTCCATTATTTGGCTTTTGATTTATTTGTGGGTGCATACATTGTTAGAGAAATTCAAAGGCTACAAATGCCCCATTGGCTGGCCTTCATCGCCCTACCTTTTACTTTTATGTTTGGACCAATGGGCTACCTAATTTTCATCATCATCAAAACCATCAGGAAAAATGCAGTTGATTAATGATATATATAGAAGAAACAAGATTTTAGGGCATTTAGGAACCATAAATCTTCTCCTAGCGGGCTTATTACTAGCTTATTCATTTTTCAATGAAGAAGTTATTTTGGGAATAAACTCAATGATAAAACCGCTAAAATTTGCCTTAAGTATCTGGATTTACAGTTGGACGATGGCCTTTCTGTTGTATTATGTGAATGACCAAGAAAAAGTGAGCAAGTATTCTTGGTTAGCCGTCGTAGCTATGGGGTTTGAACAGTTTGCTATTGTTTCTCAGGCATTACGTGGAGAATTATCACACTTCAATCGTTCAGGTATTTATGGTATCGTATTATATGCTTTAATGGGTATTTTTATAGTTATACTAACCATACAAACACTTAGAATTAGCATTGTTTTTATACGTCAAAAAAAATATTCGATAGATAAACCTAAAGTTTTAAGCATTCAAATTGGACTTATTCTATTCGTAATTTTTAGTTTTTGGGGCGGCTACATTAGTGCAGCCAACACCCATACTGTTGGAGCAAATGATGGAGGCAAAGGGCTACCTTTTATCAATTGGAGTACGCTTGTTGGCGATTTACGCGTGGCTCATTTTATGGGTATCCATGCTTTGCAAATTATTCCAATCTTTGGTTTTTACATTTCGCAGAAGCTAAAAGAAACATCGGCTACGAATGCTGTTTGGGGATTCTCTGTTGTTTACTTTGTCTATGTGCTATTTACGCTTATTCAAGCAATGGCGGGTTTACCATTTTGGCGGATGTAAGTATTGATTTTCTTAAATAATCGACCAAAAGGATTTAACCTTAAAGTTTTGGTTGTTGAGCGAAGGCTAAGCCCAAATTTGGGCTTAGCCTTCGCTCAACAACTAATTTTGAATATATTACCCAATTTTGTATATTTTTAATACTTAAATCTTTGAAAATTTGCGATTTGAATATTTCTTTCTAACCAAAAACTATAAATCTTCAATTCACCGAAATCACTTTTTCAACATCTTGCTTTTTTGCTTTGGTTTCTCCTTTACTTGAAGGGAATTTTCTCAGAATACGTTTTACTTTTTTCTCGAAAACAGTAGCTGCATAAGCAGGATTATCAATGATTTCTTCAGCTGCTCCACGCCACACTAATTGTCCTGTTTGAGCATCTACAATATCAATAATCAGCGTCCCGTTATCATAATTTACAATTTCTGGACTTTCACAATATGTTCTTTGACTTAAATCGGGTAAATATCTTTCACCACGGTAAAAACCAGCCCCGCAAACCAAATTTTGAAACTTTTGTTCTTCGACATAAATATGAAAATCTACAAAAAAATCGGGTGTGGCAATATTTCTACGAAAACCTTTTTGAGCCAAAATCTTATCTACTTTTCGGATAATGGTTTCGTTTAGTTCTTCTGAACTATATAAAGGATGTGATGCCTTGGTAGCTTCGAGTTTATTCCAAGTATAATTTCGATATTTTTCAATGGCAATATTGGGTTCTCGCTCAATATGTAATTTTCTGCTACAAGCTCCTAATCCAATAACTAAAAATATTACAAAGCCTATTCTTTTCATGATTCTACAAAATTTTTATCAAAACTATAAATTTGGCATACATTCTATTATGATTTCGGTCAGTATTTTAAAATTTCATAATAATCAATTCTTAGAAAAATCTTATTTCTTGCAATATTTTTTATCAGAATTTTGTTAATATAAATAAGGTCTAAATCTCACCTGATTTTTTATTTTTTATCATGTTATCAAGTCTTCAATTTCTATATTTTTTTCTTAATTTTTATACAGTAAGTCCTCAAGAAGCTACCACCAATCCTTCTAAAGTTTACCACGAAACCGATGCCATTCATCAATTATATTACGAATGTAAATTGGCTGGAATCGTAAAATATGAGGCCTTTAGAGAATCAATTAAAGGGCTTTCGAAGTTTCATCCTGCCAAACCCATCATTACTATTGTGGATTTTTCTCTACCCTCAGACGTCGAACGATTTTTTGTGATTGATATTTCGAAGAAAAAATTGTTAATTTCATCTTTGGTAGCTCATGGACAAAAGTCTGGCGAAAATATAGCACACTCGTTTTCAAATAAAATGAACTCACACCAAAGTAGTTTAGGATTTTATTTGGTTGGAAGCCCAATAAAAAGTCCAAAACATGGTGATGCTCTCCTGCTGGAAGGTTTACAAAAAGGATTAAACGATAATGCTCGTCGTCGAGAGATAATTATTCATGGAGCTGCCTATGTAAGCAAATCATTTATCAATCAGTTTGGCAGACTCGGCCGAAGTCATGGTTGTCCAGCTCTACCAAACGACCTAATTCCACAGGTTTTACCTGTTCTTGCCAATGGAAGTTTGTTATATATTAGGAGTTAGAAAAACTAAAATTTTCTTAAAACTCATCACATTTTTTACTTTAATCTCAATAGTTGGCTCGATTTCGAGTTGTAAAAATAAGCAAAAAAAGAAGGTTATTTTAGCCGATGAAAGCGTTTATTCGGCAGAAAACTTTACTCATTTAACCGTTGATAGCCTTGAAATAGCTGATTTTTTCAAAACATTTGAAGCTAGCGATTCTATCAAGAATGAAGTTTTAGAGTTTTATAAGCGTAGAAACTTTCAATTTGCTTGGATTAATAAAGATGGACTCACTCATGCAGCTCCCGATTTCTACGTACAACTACAAAATTTTAGCGATGACTTTCAAGATAATTCACTAAAAAACCATACACTCGATAGTTTATTAGCTGAAGCTGAAAGTGACAGTAAAAGCTTTTTGAAGCAAAAAGACCCCATGCATAATTTAGAATTATTGCTCACCAGTACATTTTTCAAATTTGCCGATAAAGCCTATACGGGCACAACCAAAGACCCTATTGACCTTGAGTGGTTTATTCCTCGAAAAAAGAAAAACTACCAAATACTATTAGATTCTCTGGTGTCAGCGAAACAAACCAATAGAGTACAAGAGCCTGTTAATCAATACTATATCGCCTTAAAAGAGAAGTTACGTCAGTACAGAGAGATTCAGAAAAAAGGTGGTTTCCCGAAAATAATAACAACGCAAAAACCATTAAATACAGGAGATAGAGATTCTTTAGTGCAAAGTCTGAATGATTATTTAGTCTTAACTGGCGATTTAAAACAAAGAGATACTTCTTCAGTGTTTAGCGATTCTTTAAGTGTTGCCATCAAGCGTTTTCAGCAACGGATGGGTTTGAAAGAAACAGGAAAAATAAATGCGGCAACTTTATCCGAACTCAATATACCGATTGAAGCCAGAATCAAGCAAATGATGATTAATATGGAACGACTTCGCTGGGCCCCCGTTGAATTAGAAAATAATTATTTAATGGTAAATATTCCAGAGTTTAAACTTCACATATTCGAAAACAAAAAATTATCATGGGATATGTCGGTAGTAGTAGGGAAAGCCGCAACGAAAACCAGTATTTTTAGAGGCGATTTATCAATGGTTGTTCTAAATCCTTATTGGAATGTGCCAACGAGTATCATTCAAAACGAAATCATGCCAAAGCTTCAAAATGGCATTTCGTATCTTTCAAAGAATGATATGGAAGTCCTATCGGGAAATAAAGTCATCGACCCTTCAACCGTCGACTGGACTAAATATGCCAACAGCATTCCACCTTATAACTTCCGCCAGAGGCCTGGTAATAAGAATTCTTTAGGCAAAATAAAGTTTTTATTTCCAAATAGTTATAGCATTTATCTGCATGATACCCCCTCGAAAGGTTTATTTAATGAATCCGCACGAGCATTCAGCCACGGTTGTATTCGCCTTTCAGAACCTCGAAAATTAGCCTTGTATTTGCTTAGAAACAACCCAAATTGGAGTAGTGAAAAAGTTGATGAAATATTGGAAAAAGATGAAGAAAACTTCATTAAGCTCAAACCAGCCTTACCTGTTTATATTGTTTATTTCACAACTTGGGTAAGCAGCAACGGTCAACTCAATTTCAGGAAAGATATTTATGGTTTAGACAAAAAGCTTTCAGAGGAAGTTTTCAGTGAAATTACTGCAAAAAAAACTTTGTAAGGATTTCAGCAAGCAATTAAAATAGTATTTTTAAAGATTTTGAGTTCCTTAGGAGCTATCTATTTAGCAGCGATAGGTCGTTTTTCCTAAGGAACTCATTTCTATCAAATTAGGCTTCAGCACCGCAATTTTCAATCTCAAAACAGTCGAAAATTGACACGTTTCTTATTCCGCTATAACTTGTGTAGAATCTAATTTATGCTTTGTTTTTCGATTGACTTCTCTGCCTTTGTTGGTTAGTAAGTTTTTCTGCTTATAATTTCGTTGGATATCATCATTATTAACAGCCACCACAATATTTGACTTTTGATTGTTTTTGGTTTTTGCTTTATAATTTCGATTATTGGCATGCGGGTTCGTTGAATAATCATTATTCAACTGGACTTTTGCTGGAGCATTAGAGGTATTTTTTCTACCCAAAAGCTGGTTTTGCTGCTTGTAGTTAGCTGAATTTGGAGCACTCGACTGTGCAAAACTGGTGGTAGTTACCGACAACGCCGATAACACCACTAAGGCGTTTAGTATATTTTTCATTTTTCGAATAATATTTATTTTTTGTTTCTTGCAGAAACAATTCAAAATTATAGCTCAAATAAATACCGAGCAATAAAATAGATAAATTTTATAGGTAAAAATACCTATATTTCCAATTTTTTCAAGAATAAACAAAAGCCCCGCGAAGTTAAATATGAAGAAAACCATATATTTGTAAAGCTGTTTCTATTAAAACCAAACTACTTGTAGCCCGTGATAAAACTTTACACAATTACCTTACTATTACTTTGTTTCTCATTTTCCACCATTGCTCAAGATAAAGTATCATTTGGGGCCTCGTTCATGTATAATTTTCCTCTAAAAACTGTTGGCGTGGGTCTTCGTTCGCAGATACCTGTAAATGATAAGCTACTCTTGGTGCCTTCAGTAAAGTATGCACCACAATTCAATGAAATTCACGAAATTTATGCAGGCGTTAATGCCCACTTAGTGCTAATTTCCTCAGTAAACAAAGTTAGTTATAGAAGAAGTCAAGTTCAGCCACAAAAGCCTAATTTATATTTAAGCGTTGGAGCTGATTATAACCAATGGTTTAACTATATCAGCAGTGCTAATAGTAAAGCTGATAAGCAAAATATTCTACCTATGGTTGGCCTTGGCACCTCTTTTGGCTCTCATACCATGCGTTTTTTTGCGGAAGTAAAATATAATGCTCTTTGGAATGAATCAAACGGCGAAATAGGGCTATTAATTTATCCGGGATTTATTAAAGATAAGAAAAGAAACAATTGTCCAGTTATCCGATAATTCACTAAAAGAGATGAAAATTAAGCATTTATTCAAATTACTGCTCAGTACATTATTTGTAGCGAGCATCTATTCCTGCTCTACTGACCGCTTAATTCCGGCCGAAGAGCCTGTTGACCCATTTAAGGATAAGGTTTTTGAAGGAGAATATGATTTACCAATTTTAAATAAACTGGCAAGTGTATCACAGAAATTCACAGTTAAGAGCTCAGATGACTTGCCAATTACAACTCCCAAGGGCACTAAAATATGGCTCTATGAGTGGAATCTTGTAAGTCCGCAAGGTTCAGAAGTTAAATATCCATTTGATATTGAAATTATTGAACTTTATAGCCTTAAAGACATGATTTTACATCGAAAGCCTACAGAATCATACGGACGATTATTGAGTACGGGTGGTGCTATTTATCTTAGTGTATCTAAAAATGGCAACCCGCTACAAGTTAGTTCATATCCTCCAAATATCTCCATTCCAGCGGCCGTAGTAGATAATGATATGTGGTTATTTTATGAAGGATATGGAAGAAATGATAGATTCACTTGGCAAGAGGCCCCACCAGATACGGCAAACAATCCTAACCAACAAGAAGGGCGTTTTACCATATTTGCTGGTAAAGGTTCGTATGAAATTTTCCCGAAAAGATTTGGCTGGATAAACTGTGATAAATTTGCTAATGACCCCAGACCACAAACAACTGTTTCGTTTGTATCAACCAAAGTACCATTAGAAAATGTTGCCATTTTTATGGTACTGCCTAATATCAACTCAGTTATTCAAGTCTTTAATGGCAAGTCATTAAATGTTCCTATTGGTGAAGATGTGAAGATTGTAGCCATCGCCCAAACAACCAAAGAAGAGGTGTTTTCCTTTTTCAAAGATATAAAAATTGAGGACCTACAAACCATTGAAATAGAACTTAAACCATCTACCGAAAAAGAGGTTTTAGATGCTTTAGAAAAACTCTAGGCTAATATGAGTTATCACAAATTTAGTTAGAAAAACTATTCATTGCCGTCAGTTAAAGCAGAAGGGGTCGCCTAGACGGCAATGAATTACTATTTGCTCTCTTGTTCGTTACTTTTATACAAACAAAACTTCAATAATCTTCTTTTACCTCCTATCTTGTTAGGCTTAATACAGAACTTTACTAATAAACTATCTTTTCTCGATTTGCCTAATAATAATCAAGCTATTACCACTTAGAGCAACATTTCTAAGTTTCTTAAGCATATATTTTTTGAAGGAAATAATACAAAAAGCATCAATGATTAATCGCACGAAAACTATCATTATGTTTTCTTTTGTCATTCAAGAAATTTGCTTTAACTTTCCATTGAAAATTGGATTAATCTAAAAATAGCTTTGAGTCACTTTAAATAATAGCCATTTAAAACTTAATAGACCTCATTTTGACTTCAATAGCTCAAAATTTAAACACATAAAGTACAACTCAAAGAAATTTAGTAAAAATCAAATGGTTCATACAAACTAACTACTACTTCAAATTCTATTTAAAAGAACTAGCAAAACATGTTGTTCGATTAACCTTAGACACATAACTAGAAATAGACCAAACAATACGTTAGTTTGAGTATCAATACAAAAGCAGGAATGAAAGCTAGACAAATCACGGAAAGCTTTTTGCTAGAAGCGTATATGCATAAGAACCATTTTAAGTTTTTTCAAATCAGATAATTATTTCTGGTTGAGTGACAATTTGCTACCGAGAAGATAATCGAAACAAAATTTCTAAGGGGCATCAACTTGGCTAAAAAAAGTTGATGGGCTTCCTATCCATGTTTATAGATAGGAATGCTAATCAACGACATAGCTAATGAACGCTACCTTAGAAAGTCAATTAAACGTTGGACACAATCTTTTAATAAAACCTAAAAATGTTACAAAAGTATTTCAAAGCAATTTTGGATAATAGCCCCGACAACATTGTCTTAATAGGCAAAAATCATGAAGTAATGGCATTTAATAAGTCTATTAAAGAAGTGTTGTTTGAATACCACAAAAGGGAAATACAAGTTGGCGATTTATATTATCCTAACTTTGTTATTGAAGCAAACCGAAAAATTTATTTAGATGCTTTTGAATCTGCAATAAATGGAATTCCATTTACCATTCAAAACCTAACCCAACATGAAAATACCTCTTATTGGTTTGAATACAAAACATCGCCCGTTTACGACGAAGACGAATTAATTGGTGTGACTTTAAGTGCCAAGAATATAACAAATGAAAAAATAGCAGAGAAAAAAATATCTAATATGAGTGAAAATATAAAAGCCATATTAGATAATACTGATGAATCTATTACTTTACTTGATTTGGACTATAAGATTATCACCATGAATCAGATAGCCTTCCAAACAACCCTAAATAATACAGATGTCAATGCTATCATAGGCATGGATTTTCGAAATTTTATGCCCGACAAAGCCAATCTATTTTATGAGTATTACCCCAAAGCAGCTAGAGGTGAAAGCTCATTAGTAGAAATTCCTTACCTTACAGCCTCAGGCCAGGAAGTATGGTATCAAACAAAGTTTAATCCTGTTTATAATCAAGAACTCAAACTTTATGGTGTTTCTATTTTCGCAAAGGATATTACTGAAAAGAAAAAGCTAGAACAATCACTAATCGAAAGTGAAGAGCGATTTAGAAAAATAGCCAATTCGGCACCAATTGGCATTCTTATTTCCGATAAGAGTTTAAAAATTTCATACGCTAACTTTTACGCCATGAAATTATTCAAATATGATTCTAAAGCGTTTTTAGAATTATACCTTACAGATATTATTGAAGATATTGAATTTGAAAGTCAGGATGTAATAAACATAGACAATTTTTCAATGAATATCGAAAATTTCATATGCAACAATGAACGTTTTACTGGTATTTCAAAAGAAAATGATAGAATAGAAATACTCTTGAGTTCGGAGTTTTTTAAAAGTAAAAAGCAAGATAACATTATATTTATTATTCAAGATATCACAGAACTTAACAATAAAAATAATACCATAATACTACAAAACAATAAGCTAAAAGATATTGCCTGGCATCAATCACATATCATAAGAGCTCCTTTGTGTAGGCTCATGACGATTGTCGAGTTGCTGCAAATTGATCAAATAGATGAAGCAGAAAAAAGATATCTATTTGATTCAATCACTACCAGTGCCCAAGAGTTAGACAATGTAATTAAAAATATTGTATCTCAAGCTGAGTAAACTATGGGAAAAGAGTGTTTTCAACTACGACTTCGTTTCCATTAAAAATGTATTGCCACCAACCATCTTTGATGAGAGGTAATATAGGAGAGTTAATTACTTAACTCCTATATTATTCTTTATAAAATACTCGTTTTACTCGTTCACTTACTCCCGTAAAAATTTCATACGGAATTATATCAATAGTTTGGGCTAATTCTGTAATTGAAAGGTCTTTCCAAAAATTATTACTTCATCAGCTTCCTCACACTCTACATCGGTTACATCAATCATGGTCATGTCCATGCAAACATTACCTACGACAGGACAAGCCACTCCATTAACCAAAACTTTCCCAACACCTTTGCTACAACCACGGTCAAAACCATCGGCAGAACCAATAGCAATCGTGGTAATTTTCGAATCTCGTTCCAATACACCCTTTCGAATATATCCAACGGTTGTGCCAGCCTCTAAATATTTGATTTGAGAAATCACGGTCTTCAGCGTTCCAACCGTTTGCAAAGCATTTTATTTTGTTCTACTTCCTGTTACTTCCACGCCACTAAGTCCAATACAATACCTAAGCGAACCATATCAAATTGGGCTTCTGGGGAACGGATAATTCCAGCTGTATTACAGATATGTCTAAGCGGTTTTTGTCTCGATTTAGCAGCTAAAATTTGTTGTAATATTTGCTCGAATTTCTCAATCTGCAGTTTAAAAAAGGCATTATACTCACTTTCGTCTGCCCCTACTAAATGACTAAATATCGAAGCCACTTGAATAGTAGGGTTTTGATTGAGTCTTCACCTTTTTCTTCTTTCAATGGCATCTCTTACCCGAGCCGCACTTTCGTAATCTTCTTTTTTTAGAATCTTTTCTAATAACTCCTCTAATTCTGCTAAGGTATATTCTGCATAAGAACCCTTCTTTTCTTTGCCTTTATCATCAATTTCATAGCCAGCACTTTCTAAAACAGATTGACTAACATAAATCGGGCAAGAAAAACGCACAGCTAAAGCAATGGCATCGGATGTGCGAGAATCTATATCAAACACTTCACCATCAACTGATTGCAGGATAATATTTGAGTAAAATATTTCATTTTCGAGCTGATGGATATTCACTTCACGAAGCTTTGCCTTTAATTGGTCAATTACATTTTTGAATAAATCATGCGTTAAAGGTCGAGCAGGTTGAAGTCTTTCTAAGTGAATGGCAATGGCCTGTGCTTCCTGATTACCTACAATAATCGGAATCCGTTTTTTTGATTTTTGTTCTTCTAAAATCAAAACATAATACCCTTTCTTGGATTCACTTTCGGCTAAAGCAATCACCGAAACTTCAAGTTTATTCATTTTGCTGTGAGATTTCGAGGTTTTTCTTAATAAACTCGCACATTTTACCAATATCTTCAAATGGTGAAATTACCCAATCTTCTACCGATAATCTATAAAGATCTTTGCCTTCCACTTCAACCGAAAAACCACCTTCTAAATCAAAGTATTTTCCCTCTTGTCGAAGAATCTTTATATTCATCTGATTCAGTGCATAAGCTACAAATTCGGACTCATTATAAATGGGTGAGTTTGACATAAAGTTTATACAGATCTATGTTATTGAAAAATGTTTTTATAAACAATGCTTATTCCTAAACCAACACAAAGCGAGGCAGAAACCAAGCCTAAACCAAATGAAAGCCAACGATTATTTAGGATTTTTGATGAAAATGGAAGGCTAAAAATTCCAGCAGCAAGCATCATACCTACAACCGAGCCAAGGCCAAACAAGGTAATATAAGCAAATGCTAATACATGGTCTTTGATTTGTGTGAGTACCGAAATTAATAAACCCCCGCTTCCTGCTAAACCATGAACTAAACCTACGCCATAAGCTAAACCAAATGTAGGCTCATTAGCATGTATATGCCCGTGCGAACGTTCTTGGAAAATACGATAAAAGCGAACAAACCCTAAACCAATTAACATTATACCTACACCTGCTTCAAAATACTTAAAATCGTTTTCATTTAAGATAAATTTACCAATCAGATAAATTGCCGCTACAATCAGAATAGTTGACGTATGCCCCAAACCCCAAAAAATACCATCTTTAATTGCCGCCAAAGTATTATCTCTACGTGTAACAATGCTGCTCACTGCCACCAAATGGTCGGCCTCAAACGAGTGAGAAAAACCAATGATTGCCGCCCCAACTAATGCAATAACATTTTCCATAATACATTATAAGATATCATAAATAATGAGTCGATGATTTCCTGTATCGGCCAAAACTAATTTTTCTCCATCAACGCAAATCGAAAAAGGCCAATAGAGTTGTGTATCGGTTCCAAAACGTGTTTGAGTATTTTCACTTCCAGTATTGAAATCATAATGCCCTAATAAATTATCGGCCTCAGGAGCGTTGCTACTCGGAATATTTTCAAACCACAAAAGCCTACTATTGCCAGTATCGGCTACAAAAATGCCATTTTTATAAAAAAACGAATCATAAGTCCAACTCATGGAATCTTGTTTAGGAGCGAGACTAAACTGATTCATTCCATTAGAATCAAAGTCGGGCTGACCAATAATTACATCAGCCGTTTTTGTAAAAGCATCTTTCCAATGATGCCAAATAAGTGTTCGATAAAATTGCGTATCGGTTATTGCCAAAACACCATTAGTACTAACTCGTAAGGAATACGGCCAAATGGGTTCATAATTTTCATAGTCACGCTCCGTAAAACTTGGTTTACCAATTACTTTACTGGCTGCGGCAAAATTTTCGGTTGGAATAGAATTATAAAATAAAATTCTTCGATTTCCCGTATCACAAATCCATAGATGCGTGCCATCAGAGAAAACACCATAGGGCCAATTTAGGCTTTGTGCAGAGGGAGTTGAACCAATACCTCTGATATTGGGTTCGTTTTGCTCGAAATTAGGTTGTCCAATGACCACATCAGCGGCTTGACCATTTTTCGTTGGAAAAGAATGCCATATTAAAACCCGATGATTCCAAGCATCGGCAATGATGAGTTTAGTGCCATCTGTCCAAATGCCTGAAGGATATTGAAGCGTACTGGCACTGACGGTACTTCCTGCATTTCTACCAGTGTCGGATTGCTCAATTTGCCCCAACACAATATCTGGATTTGCATAAGTATCTGAAGGAATTTGATTCCAAATGAATACTCGATTCTGCCCAGTATCAGAAACCATCAAATAATTTTGGTATTTCCAAACGCCTCTTGGTGCTAATAAAGGGTTATGCTCATTTCCTTTGAATATCTGATAAGAACCCACCAATGCTGGTTTATCAATTGCTGTTGCCGATAGACCACTACCAAGTGAGGGCGGTATTTTGGAAAGACTAATATTCATTTGAAAGTATTATTAAAGTAAAAACTGGCTTAGCAAATTCGAGGTAATTGTTCACCAACAAGCATATTTATAACTCGTTTTCCACCAATTTTACTCTGCAATACTACTTGTTTAGGGTGTTCTTCAACCACTTCTCCGATAATAGCCGCATCCAATCCATTCTCTAAAGTTTTTAGCTTTGCTAGAAAATCATTTGCCACATCGGCTGATACTACGGCCATAAAAACACCTTCATTCGCTACATATAGTGGGTCAAGGCCAAGCAATTCGCAAGCTCCATAAACTTCTTCTATGACTGGAATATTTTTCTGTATAATATTTATACCCAACTTAGTATCTCGTGCTATTTCATTCAGAACCGTGGCAACACCGCCCCGTGTTGGGTCACGGAATAAATGAATATCCGAACCAAATGTATCTAAAAGCTCTTTAACAGTATGATTAAGATTGGCTGTATCACTTTCGATGCTAGTTTCGAATTCTAACCCTTCACGTACCGACATGATGGCGATTCCGTGTGTAGCAATGTTTCCACTGACAATGATTTTATCGCCCGCTTGTACTTTTCGGGATGAAATTTCAGCTTTAGGATGAATTTGTCCAACACCCGCAGTATTGATAAAGATTTTATCGCCCTTTCCTCTTTCTACAACTTTAGTATCGCCTGTTACAATGTATACACCCGCTTTTTCGGCTGCAAATTTGATAGACAGTAATATCTCCCAAAACTCCTGCATGGTAAGCCCTTCTTCAAGGATAAAACTTAGCGAGAGATATTTGGGGATAGCTCCACACATGGCCAAATCATTCACAGTACCATTGATAGCCAATTCACCAATATTCCCACCTGGAAAGAAAACAGGGGAAATAACATAACTATCGGTCGAAAAAGCCAATTTACCTTCTAATTGAAAAATTGCCCCATCGTGATGGTCATCTAAAATCGGATTTTTCAGTAAATCAAAAACCCCTGATTCGAGTAATTTATTAGTTAATACGCCTCCACTTCCATGACCTAAGGTAATTACCTCAAAATCGAGTTGCGGCATGGGGCAAGAAAGGCTAAGTATTGAAGTATGCATTGAATTTTGAACTGAAATTTTAAAATCTTTTAAGCTAACACTTCTTCAGTAGCTTCAGAATAATGATAATATGCTGCACAAGCACCTTCTGAAGAAACCATCGGAGCTCCTAATGGATTGAGCGGCGTACAAGCTTTACCAAATTGGCTACACTCAAAAGGCTTTTTAATACCTTTCAAAATTTGTCCAGCAATACAATCTGCACATTCGGGTACTTTCTGAATATTCACCGAAAACTTCTTATTGGCATCAAATTCAGCCATTTCATCGCTTACTTCCCAACCACTTTTCGGAATAGTTCCGATTCCTCGCCACTCTCTGTCATCAGTTTTAAATACTTTTGCTATTACTTTCTGAGCTTCTAGATTCCCTTCAGCTTTTACCACTCTACTGTATTGATTTTCAAGTTTTGCTTCGCCGTTTTCAAGTTGTCTGACAGTCATTAAGATTCCTTGAAGTAAATCTACTGGTTCAAAACCCGTTACAACCATCGGAATTTTATATTTTTCTACAATCGGCTCGTATTCATTCATACCCATAATCGTACAAACATGACCTGCTGCTAAAAAAGCTTCAATTTTTGCTTCTTCATCGTTTATTACTGCTTCCATTGCTGGTGGCACTAATACATGTGAAGCTAAAATTGAATAGTTTTTTAATCCTAATCGTTGTGCATGAAGTACAGAAAGTGCATTGGCAGGTGCTGTAGTTTCAAAACCGACTGCAAAGAATACGACTTCTCTTGAAGGATTTTCTTGAGCAATCTTAACGGCTTCTAATGGAGAATACATAATACGAATATCTGCTCCGCTAGCCTTTGCTTCAAGCAAACTTTTCTTTGAACCAGGTACACGAATCATATCGCCATACGAACACAGAATTACATTTTTCTCTTCTGCTAAGTACAAGGCTTTATCAATCAATGTTAAGGGAGTCACACAAACTGGACATCCTGGTCCATGAACCATCGTGATTTGCTTTGGTAGAATATTCAAAATACCATTTTTCACCAAACTATGTGTTTGGCCACCACAAATTTCCATGATTGTCCATGGGCGAGTGGTAATCTTGTGTAATTCGGCAATGTATTGCTCTACTACCTCGGGGTCTCGGAATTCGGATAAAAATTTCATAAGCCCAATTGGGAATAAGTTCAAAATGATTTAAAATGCATTATAAAAACTTACTAATACCTTCATCAATAGAGTTTTTATCAATTTGTGCATGTTCTACAAGCTCATCAATCTCACCTATTTCCTCTAAATATTTAAAGGTTTTTTGTGCTTCTTCTTCATCCACTTTACTTATGGCCACACCTACATGTACAAGCACGTAATCGCCTACTTGGGCATCAGGAACCATTTCGAGTGAAGCCTCTTTGGTAATACCTCCGAAAACTACTTTTGCCATTCTGACCAAACCATCGTATTGATATTCGATTGATTTTATTTTACCCGGAATTGCCAAACACATGTGAGTTCTATGTTTAAATTTAGAAATTTAAAAGCCTAATATTTTTGATTCATTGAATAAATTCAATGGTTATAAGAACAAGGAAATAATTTAGATTTACCTAAACCGTATAAATTCAGTTTGGGTGTTTTTTTGGGTTAAACGCATTAAATACCTCTTAATTTGTTTAAAAGACGTTCCATTAGACACTATAAAATAAGTATCCATATTGGGACAAATTAAATGCGTTTAACCTTGTACTTTTTGAAACTTTTTAAGGTGTTTTCAAAAAACTATAAAAAGCTAGTTGTCCAAATGAAATGCACTCATCATTGGGAGATAACTGCTTATGAAAAAAGAGTTCAAAATCATCAAGGTGCTGAAAGGCTAAATCTACCAAAACTGCATTTTGCCAAACTCCTCCCGAAAACGCCAATCGTTTGATTTTTAGACGATTAGCTATTCCTTGAATAAGCTTTATCAACGAAAAATGAATTTTAGCTGCTATTTTTTCTATACTTACATTTTTCTGAATATCTTCAAAAATTTGCTTAATCATTGGGTTTAAATTAATCTTATTTTCAGCATTACACACCAAATTATAGCTAGTTATTTCAGCTGAGTTTTTATCAAAAAATTCCCTTGCTTTAGCCTCTAAATACATGGCAGCTTCACCTTCATAAGTAGATTTATCGAGGATACCTAACAAAGAAGCCAAACCATCTAATATTCGACCAACAGATGAAGTATTGATATTTGAATTTTGAGAAAGAAACTTCTGGTAAAGATTCCATTCTGTTTCACTAAACTTTCTTCGGATAAATTCTTGGACATCTTCCACTTCATGCGTAATTGCCAAGGCCGATAAACGTGGTTCCCGTGCCATTTTATCTCCCATCAAATTCGAGAAATAATCAAAATGAGCAACTCGCTCTAGACCTAAATCATCTTGATATTCAAAGAACTCTCCACCCCAAATTTGTCCATCTTCGCCCCAGCCTGTTCCATCCCAGATAATTCCTAAAATAGGTTCTTTGCTTCCAAACAAATCATTTTCAGCCAAAACAGCGGCAAAATGAGCTTGATGATGTTGAATTTCAACTAAATTGAGTTTTTGTTTTTGAGCCATTGCTTTTCCCATTTCACTTGATGGATACATTTTGTGTTTATCAATCAAGATGGTAGATGGCTCAAAACTGATTACTTCCGATAAATGCTTGAGAGTATGTCTATAATTTTCTTGTGTATCAAAATCAGTTAAATCACCCAAATATTGGCTTATGTAAACATTATTTTCATGGGTAATGGCAAATGTACTTTTCAACATTGCTCCCATCGCCAACACATTATTTTTTAAAGCTAATGATGCCTGTATAAATGTTGGAGCTAAACCCCTCGAACGCCTCAGAACAATTTTTTGATTATAAATTGGGCTAAACCTCAGTACGCTATCATCTTGAGGCACTACGATTGCTCGATTATTTTGAATAATACAATCGGCTATTTCCAACAATTCTGCCAAAGCATTATCATCTTGATAAACAATTGGTGAATGACTCAGATTTCCACTGGTGGCAATTATGGGTTTGGCAAACGTTTGAGCAATGAGTTCAAACAAAGGTGTATATGGCAGCATAACACCCAATAAACCAGTAGTTGCCAATGTTGAATCTGGAGCATTTAAAAGCACAATTGAGGCCGTTTCATTGGCTAATGCCTCTTTCTCCTGCTCTTTTAAGCTAATTTCTTCTTCAAGCAATTTTAGGCTTGGATACATCACCGCAAATGGCTTGGTGGGTCGGTGTTTTCTTTGGCGAAGGATAGCAATTGTTTGTTCATTATTCGCATCACACATTAATAAATAGCCACCAATACCTTTAATTGCCAGTATTTTACCTTCCTTCAGTGCTTCAACACTTAGTTTTAATACTTCATCAGATTCGTTCGTAAGCAATGCTCTGTGCTTATCAAAAAATGAAAGTTGAACGCCACATTTCTTGCAAGAATTTGTCTGCGAAAAGTATCTTCGATTCTCAACATTATCGTACTCTTTCTGACAATCTGCACACATACAAAAAGCTTCCATGCTTGTCAATTCGCGGTCGTATGGGAGTTTCTGAGTGATTGAATACCTTGGTCCGCAATAAGTACAAGTTGTAAAAGCATATAGAAATCGACGGTCGTTTTGGGTATGAATTTCCTTTCTACAAGTTGGACAAATAGCAAAATCAGGACTTAGTAAAACATTAGTTTTGGTATTTCTTTCACTTTTGATGATATGAAAACCTTTTTCAAATACTGGTTTTCGCTCGATTTCTTCAAAAGAAATATTTGTTATTTTCGCTAATTTTGGAGCTTCTTGTTTAATCTTTTCACAGAAACTTTCAATCTGATTAACAGGCAATGATACTTCCACTAAAACGCCCTCATTGGTATTATTTACCCAACCATTTACTTTATTTTCGATTGCTAAACGATAAATAAATGGTCTAAAACCAACCCCTTGTACCTGCCCTTTTATGCGAATTTCAAATACCATTATTTCATGCTAAGACACCTTTCTTTTCTTCTACCTTTTTCATGAGCCACTCACACCATTCATCCATTCCATCACCTTTTAGACTCGAAATCGTAATTACCTCAATATCAGGATTCACATCTCTTGCATCTTTCGTTACAGCTTCCACCGAAAATGGCACATAAGGTAATAAATCGGCCTTTGAAACAACCATTAGCTCACTTGTGAGAAACATTCGTGGGTATTTTTTGGGTTTATCGTCACCTTCGGTTGCGGCTAGAAGTGTTACTCGATAATCTTCTCCAAGGTCAAAAGCAGCAGGACAAACCAAATTCCCTACGTTTTCGATGAATAATAAATCAACACCTGTGAGGTCAATATGGTCGAGGGCTTGGTAAATCATTTGTGCTTCAATGTGGCACATCCCACCAGTAACAATCTGTAAGGCATTGATACCCACATCACGCATCCTTATGGCATCACGTTCTGTCTCTGGGTCACCTACCAAAACAGCTAAATTTAATTTGTCACGAAGACGTTTCCCCGTTTCTTGCATGAGGGTGGTTTTTCCACTTCCTGGTGAGGAGCAAATATTAATAACCAATATATTTGGCAACCGTTCACGAATGGCTTTTGCCACAAAATCATTGACTTTGAGTAAATTAAGCGTAGTATTATCGCATTGAACTGAGCCAACAGAAGCTTGATTTGACTTTGGTTTCATAGTTTCCGAGCAGGAAATTTTAAAGATTGAATGATAAATTATTCAGCAAATTCTACTCTACTGATCAGGAGTTCTTCGCCTTGCACTACATTTCGGCTCGGCTTACCACAAGTACACACAAAACGATACTGTTCTACTTCGCATGTTTTATTGCATGAATCACAATAAATCAAAATCGGTAGCACTTCTACATGCAAACTGGTATTTTGGTACTTTGGCTGATCTTCGAGCACTGCTTGAAACGCATTTTGCATCAGAATTGGCTGAACATTTGAAAGCAAGCCTGCCTTTAGAAAAATACCACGAATCTTTGGAATATCATTCGGGAATTCTTCTTCGAGGGTCTTAAAAATGTTTCGAACTAATGAGATTTCGTGCATGCCTTTTGCTATTCTTTCTCCAAAAATATCTTTAAAATCAGAGAAAAAATAGTAGATTTTTCATTTTAGAAAATGTTTTCTAAATCTTGACTTAAGCCTTAATTTTCAAGGAAAACACACCAAAATCTTAAGCTAATAGTTTGCTTAGCTCTTGGATTTTTTCTAAATGACGCTGAGCTTCTGACAACAATTTTGTATCGTTGGTTAAAGTAGAGATTTCATAAGCTTTGGCAGTCATTTCATCGAATAGCAATTGCTCTTGAAGTTCGTCTTCGTGATTGACAAACCAACATGCTTCCAAGAAATTTAAAATCGTTAAGGCTCTTTCGTAAGGGTATTCTTCTGCCGAACGAATTTCGAGTGATTTTCGGTAATAGTTTAATGCTTTTGCAAAATTATCACCTTTAACAGAAGGAGGATATTTTGTAAGTGCATTAGCAAAACTATTGCAAATCATGGCATACTCAAAAGGGTGAGTCTCTCTAGTAAAATGATTGAGAGCTTGATGAAATGAACTAACCGAAACAGCAGCCCAAAGACTTTTTTTCTTCACTTCATCAGGGATTTCGGAGTAAATTACCCCCAAATGGTGCTGAATTTCAGCAAAAATATCGGGTGCATTATCATACGTAAATATTTTGAGAGCTTCTTGATAAGCTTCCATGGCAGGTTTATAAAATTGAATATTTCCGACCTGAGCCCATGTGTAAAACAATACCCCTTTTCGGTATTGGGCATTAGCCAACAATTCGGGAATATCTTCGTTTCGGAGTATATCAATAGCACGGTTGATATAGCCCAAGGCTTCGGCAAAACTTTCCGAAATATTAGCTACGTATGCCGCATCTATCAATATGATTGCTACTTGTAAATGGTTTTGCTGCTTTTCGTAATATTTGAGCACTTCCCAAAGGGTATTTTTTGTTTTTTGCAACAAATTTTCATCATAAGGAATACCTAATTGTTTAAGCCAAACACCATACTGAACATTCATTAACTCGAATTTAGCATCATCAGAAATGGCTTTACTGATACAATCTTCAAGCAAAATTTCTGCATTTTCGAGTTCCTCAGTATCTAATAAAAACGAGGCATATTGTTTAGCTGTAAATGCTCGATACTCATCGTTTGGAGCCAACTCTAGGGCTTTTTGGTAAAAATCCTTCATCTGATAAGCACTTACAAAACTAAGAATTTCACCATAATGAGCCTTCACTGCCAGATTGTGCCAATGGCGATATATATCAAATTTTGAATAGGATTCAATTGGAGTGATATTGGTGTTAAGTCCAATAGAAATGCCGTGTTGCAAACAATTACAAATATCAATATCACTTAATAAAATTGCATTGTTTTCGGCGAAATGATAGGCTTTCTCGAAATTATTAAGCTTAAAATAAATAACTGCTAACAGATTTTGTTCATCGAAAACGATTGGATTTGATAACAGAAAAGGCGGTACATCATTTTCCCAATGAATCGGGATTTTTATCTCCGATTGCTCAACTATTAGGTAATTGGTTGTGACTTTATTTAGGTTTTCCAATAAATCAAGCACTACCACTTCATTTAGTCGATACTCAGCATTGATTACTTCTTGAAGATGAGTAAACAGGTTAGTTGTAGCAAATATTGTAAGCATTTTCGTTAAGTTTTAGGGTTCCTCTGGCATCTTTTCTAATGCCTCTTTGAAATATTTGTGCGTATAGTTCTGCTTTTTTCTGAGAATCGTAGTGATCGAGATAATGACAGCGTAATTTGAGTGGGTTATAAATCGAAATAAAAAGCATCGTCAGGTGCCATCTCCCATTTTTCAAATCTATTATATAGCGAATCTCTGTATCATGTAGCCAAAGGTTTTCTTCGAAAATATCAAAGTCTTTTCTTGCTCCTTTTTGGTTTTCAGAGTATTCGAAATTTATGCTATCTGCGATATACATCTATAATTCGATGCTTAAAATTCCAGTATTTTTTAAATCATAGGTTAAGGTTCTGTCAGTCTCATCAAGGTCATTGTCTAAGATTAGGTCTTGAATAGATATCGTCTTGTCGCCATTCAAGTTTCGAAGTTTTAGTACAGCCCAAGTAGTTTTGTGCATTTTTTCAAAAAACAACTTTGAACGAGCTGCAATCAATAAGGTTTGTCGATCGGGATAATACACTAAATTTACTTTTTCTTCATCTCCAAAAAGTAAATCAACCTGTTCTTTCGCAAACCATATATGGCCTTTTTTCAGTTGAATCATTTTTTTCTACTTATTCCTAAAATATCATCTTTTAAAAGCTCTATAACTTTATCACCAGCCCGTTTCACCTCTTCACTCAACTGAATATCAAGCTTTGTATTATTTACTGCAATCAAATAAACTTCAATATCTTCAGGGTAGGCTTCTCGTAGAATTTTCTTTGCATAAGAAAGTGCTTGATCCCATTTAAGGCTATGCAAGAATACCATTGGGTCATCTTGAATTTGTGCGTTGATTTCACTCGCAGGTAATTTATAAATTGTTCCAGCTGGTTCGCCTGTATTGATTACAGCATCAACAATGATAATACGATGATGGCCTTGCAATTGAAACAGCACCTCAAAAGCCGAAGTACCCATGTCGAAAAGAGTAAAAGAATCATTATCCTCACTCACCAGTTGCTTCAATTCGTCGATAACATAAATGGCAATACCATCATCACTTCGGCAGGGATTTCCAAAACCCATTATGGCAGTTTTGCCTACTATTGAAGCCTTTTCTTCTATACTAATAGTTTTTTTTTCGTCAATTAAAACCATTGGATATGCTTATTTTAGGACACTTTTAAAATCTAGTCTTTTGTAAAAAAGCCCGTAAATAAAGTTAAATTTACGGGCGTAGTACTTTAGGTTTATTCAGTTTATAGTTTGAAACGTGCCATTTCTTTACCATTTTTGGCATCATGTGCGTGTACAGTACAAACCAAACATGAGTCAAACGAACGAGCCACCATGCCAACTTCTACAGGGTCATGTGGATCTTCAATTTCAGTTCCTTCCAAAGCTGCTTCGATTGGACCAGGGTTACCTCTATCATCGTTCGGGCCAACATTCCAAGTTGTAGGAGCCATTACTTGATAGTTTTTGATAACTCCATTTTCAATCTCAATCCAGTGAGCCAAAGCTCCACGTGCCGCTTCAGTAGCACCAAATCCTTTACCATCTTTTTCAGTTGGTTTAATGTAAAATTCACCGTTAAGGTCAATTTGGCGTAACCACTCATCAATGTAATCATACAAGCGTGCTGCTTCATGCAAGCGTGCTAATGTACGAGTGAATACATTTGGACCTAATTTTTGAATGATGTCTAAGAATAATGGGTCTTGAATCTGATGATTTGCATTTTTAGGATTTGCATTCATCAACACACGTGAAAGTGGACCTGCTTCGGCAGCATGACCAGCATAACGAGGTGCTTTGGCCCAACTATACTTGCCATTGAAATCTGAATTGGCCAAATTTTGAGATGGCATTGGTGTTGGCAAAGGTTCATTCCAAGGGTGAGCAGCATCCACATCTTTATACCAAGCATGGCTTACGTGTTCCATTACATCCAGGTGATTAAAGTCGTGAAATTCTTTTCCATCGAAAAATCCACCTGAACTTATTACAGCATTTTGACGAGTTTCAATTTTAGGTTTATTCCATAGGTCTTTATGAATATAAGTGCCATAAGCAATAAATTTACCTACACCTTGACCAAATTTATGTAAGCCAAACTCCAAACCTGCTCTTATAAATAAACCTAAATCTGAGTTTTTCTGACTTTCATTTTCTTCTACCCAAGCCAATAAATCATCCCAAGTTTTGATTTGACGATAACGCTCTATCGAACAACCCAAGAAAATACTTTCGAGCCAATCTTTACGGAATTGATTCATAATAGCATGGGCACGAGTAATATCCTTCAAGGTTGGTGCACACATGACGCCACCCGGAACCATATAGCTTGAATGAGGCCATTGTCCACCGAATAAAGCATATACTTGCACTGGCAATGCACTGGCAGTAATGCCTTTCTGAAAAGAAGTACCCACATAAGCGGCCCAACGCTTCACTACTTCTGAATAAAGTGGTTTATTAGCAAATTTTTTATTAGCCATGTCGGTTGCAAAAATTGCATAGAACCAACGAGGAATACTCTGAATTGTTTCGGTAGCTTGCCCTAAAGCACGGAGTAAAAGTGCATTAGGCGTAAGTGTGGTTTCCCACACAGTATCTAAGGCCGATGAGGCACAATAGAGGTGCGAGCCCCCACAAATTCCACAAATACGTGGGGTTACGATTAAGCCTGATTGAGGGTCTTTACCTGCCATGATTTGTTCGAAACCACGAAACATGGCAGCTTGTGTATGAGCACGGGTCACCACGCCGTCTTCCATATACACTTTTACGTCGAGGTCGCCTTCTACACGACCTACAGGTGATATATTTAATTCTTTCGAGATAGCCATTTTAACGGTTGATTTTTGAAATGATGATTGGGTAATTAGCAAACCTAGTTTTCTAATTAGATTGAGCTTTCGCTATGCGACTTTGTTACACCGAAAGCTACTTCAGTAGCGTGCATTGTCTTTTCAAAACCAGCTCTTAAATAATAACCAAGCTTAGAATTTCCAGCTGGTACATCTTGCGGAAAATACCCAAGATATTTAAGGGTTTTGAATACACTGCCTTTTTGTAAATCATGGTGTGGAAAACCAGGTTCAGTACAACCCAAACAAGGGTGATTCGCACGTGTTTTACTCGATGTGCGATTCCACAAAATACGGTTACAACTCGCTCTGGTCATCGGTCCACGGCAGCCCACCTCATAAAACAAACAACCATTACCTCTTTTACCGAATCCTCCATCTACTTTGTTGGCAAAGTTTACCACATTCGTACAGCCGGTTTGTACAAAATCAGTAAAAAATGTACTCGGACGATGGAATTCATCAATCTTTATATCACCAATACGGCCTGTTGAAATAGCCACTAAAATCTGTGTTACCCAGTCAGGGTGAGCAGGACAACCTGGTATATTAATTACAGGTAAACCACCTTTAGATTTATAGTTAGCACCCAAAAAACCGCCTTTTTCTTTCTTTAAAAATTGCATACCCGTAGATTCACTCGGGTTTGGGGCAACCGCAGGGATACCTCCCCAAGTAGCACAATCACCGATTGCGACTACATAACCTGCCACAGCAGCGAGTTCTTTTACCCAATCTTTCATTGGGCGGTCGCAGAAGTAGTTCATTGTACCTGTACCATTTGGTCCTTCGATAATACTGCCTTCATAGACAAAAATATCGCACTGAACTTTACCATTGATTATATCTTCGAGAAGATGTGTGACTTGGTGCCCAATTTCCAAGCCAACAGAAGGGTGCCAAAGAATGTTTATACCAAAGTCAGTCACTAAATCAACGACTGTTGGCTCTTCGGCATTGAGGAACGACATGGTGTTTCCACTACATGCCCCACCTTGTAACCATAGAACATTTGCCATAGGACAGGTTTAAAAAAGAGTTGAAATTGTATTATTTAATGTTCAAATGTAAAATAATAAATTTAATTAGAAAAATTTTTCTAATATTTTTTAGAAATTATTTTCTAATTATAATTATTCTAAATTAAACGAAGAAATTGAGCAGTAAACAATCTTGATTTCCACAGCCCTTCAAACAAAAACATTGGAGAAAATCGTCTATGATTACCTTTTATCAAAGGTGAGACTAATTAGGAATAGAAAATATGATTTACATCATACTTCAAATAAAAATTGGGAGTATTTGACTGGCAAATTCGGAGGTTCCTTTCTCAGTGAGATAAGGACGGATATTATTCCAAACTGCTCCTTTAAATCGGGCTTCAGAAATTGGCTTATTTCGCATTTGTTGTTGGGGTATCCAAAATACGAGTGTCATCCAAATAGCTTCGGCCAAAATATCGTAGGTATTTTCAGGTTGCGGACTGAGGTCACCCCTTCGAGCATGAAAATCAAGACGTTTACGAATCTGAAAAATCATTTTATTCATAAACTCTTGCCATTGTTCTCGTACTTCGGGTAAAGGATGTTCGGAAGCGAATAAATCACTAATATAAAACTGATAATTTTTGAAGAAATCAAAGTAATGACTTATTTGTGAATCAAAATCTAAAAGAGAGGGCGTTTTAAGATAAGAGCCTAAAATTTGTTGAAAATCTTCGAAGAGCTTTTCGTATACAGAATGAATAATTGCTTCTTTATTTTTGAAATGATACGCTAAATTTCCCACACTGATTCCTATTTCGTCAGCAATTTGCTGCAAACGCACACTCGCTATTCCGTGGTCATTAAATAGCTTTATTGAAGCATTAACTATTCTTTCTTTTGTTTTATACATCTCTTCTTACCTTTCTACAAATAATAGATTATAACTAAAATTTGAATCAACTATCTACTAATTCGTACAAATATTAAAATTCTCAACTTTTACCTCCAAAGTCCCCCTTTGGTCTTTGGCAGCCATTCTTCGCATCAAACTCGCCGAAAGCGTTGCTTTTTTGGGGCATGAGTAAGACATGATTTGGCGTTTGATAAACTTCAACGGATTTGTGTGTAGGGCGAAGAGTAACTCAATATTCCATTCTCCACGCTTATAAATCAAATTATCAATTACTGCACTATCAGAAAGCCAATGGTCATCGTGGTAAAACTGAAAATCTTGTATATTACCCTTTGTATCAATAAAATAGGTATCATTCAATAGTTCTAACAAACTATTATACATACGCTCATCTATTTTACAGGTCGATGAAGTCATTAAAGGCGTATTTAATTGATTTTTAATCAAAATTAGAAATTATTTTCTAATATAAATCATAACCAATTAAAATTTTCATTGTAGTGCATTTGTTTGTACTCAAGATTTCCTATGTGGGTGAAATGAGGTAGCAATAAAGCCCAAAGTGCTAATACATAATCTTCAATATTGATTTCTTCGAAAGTTCTGATTCTACGCTGATACAACCAAAATTCCATGGTCATCCAATATTGCTCAGCCAATTGGAGGTGTAGTTTTTCGTGCGATTCAACCGTAAAAGTACCACGTGCTACATTGAAGGAAATCATGTTTTCGATTTGCTGAATATACCAACGAGTGTATTCTCGGTATTTTTTCTTGATTAGTGGAAAGTTTCGTAGGATTTCAAAGGTATCAGAATAGAAGAAGCTAAATTTTTGCTGAATTGCGTAAGTATCTCGAATATGTTTATCAATATTGATAAAGAGAGGAACAATCTTCAAATCTGCAAGTAAAATCTTCTGGTTTTCTTCGATTTCTTCATAGATAGCCTCAAAAATTGCATCTTTATTTTTAAAATGATAGGCTAAATTACCGACACTGATGCCTACTTCATCAGCAATGTGCTGCAAACGAATACTCACAAAACCAAAACGATTGAATAATTCGATTGATTTTTCAAGAATTCGAGATTTTGTATCGGCCGAAGGTTTCATCATATTACATTTAAAGAATTACAAAAATAGCTTTTTTCTAATTCTTCTAAAACAAACATATTTGGCCATTCTGATGTTTCAGAATAGCCAACCCCAAATACTACTAAAGTATCTTATGAGTTCCAATAATTAAATTAGAAGCCTTGAATTATTCTTTAAAGAAAACCCTTTTTACTCGTTCACTTACGCCCGTAAGAATTTCATACGGAATTGTATCAATCGTTTGGGCTAATTCTGTAATTGAAAGGTCTTTCCCAAAAATTATTACTTCATCACCTTCCTCACACTCTACATCGGTTACATCAATCATGGTCATATCCATACAGACATTTCCAACGACAGGGCACGCTACGCCATTAACCAATACTTTGCCAACGCCTTTACTAAAACCACGGTCGAAACCATCGGCATAACCAATAGCAATCGTTGCAATTTTCGACTCTCTTTCTAATACCCCTTTTCGGCTATATCCAACCGTTGTGCCTGCTTGCAAGTGTTTAATCTGAGAAATTACGGTCTTGAGCGTCCCAACGGTCTGTAATGCATTTTGTTCTACTCCCGTAACTTCCACTCCATAGAGGCCAATACCAAGGCGAACCATATCAAATTTGGCTTCTGGGAAACGGATAATTCCAGCTGAATTACAGATATGTCTAAGCGGTTTTTGTCTCGGTATTGCAGCTAAAATTTGTTGCGACATTTGCTCGAATTTCTCAATCTGCAGTTTCGAGAAAGCATTATGCTCGCTTTCGTCTGCTCCTACTAAATGGCTAAATATCGAGGCCACTTGAATAGTAGGATTTTGATTGAGTAAGTCAATAACCGAAATAATATCTTGCTCCACAAAACCCAAACGGTGCATTCCCGTGTCGATTTTGAGATGAATTTTAAAAATTTTATTAGTAAAACGATTGGTAAAATTCAAGAATTGCTCAAAAAGCTTGAAGCTATAAATCTCGGGTTCTAAGTTATATTCAACCAACTTGGCAAATGATTCAGGTTGAGGATTTAATACCATAATTGGCAATTTAATGCCATTTTGACGCAAAACCACGCCTTCATCGGTATAAGCTACGCCTAAATAATCAACTTTGTGGTATTCGAGTAAGCTTGCTACCTCAGCACTTCCACTGCCATAGGCAAATGCTTTTACCATTACCATAATTTTAGTACCCAGCCCTATTTTATTTCGGTAAAAATTGAGATTATTAGTGAGGGCATCAAGGTTTACCTCAAAGACAGTACCGTGTACCTTAAGTGTAAGGCGATTGATAATTTTTTCAAATTCAAACTTTCTTGCTCCTTTGACCAATATCAATGAACTTTGAAGCTGGTTGATTGGATATTTTTCAAGAAATTCTTGGGTAGATTGATAGAATACCGTTTTTTTATCTTCAAGGTTCGGCGTGTAAAATGCCTTTTGATTTCTGTAAATTACCTCCCCTATTCCTATTACTTTATCTATTTTTTTTCCTCTTACTAATTCTGCAATACTCTCATACAATTCGTTTTCTTCTAAACCTGACTGCAGAACATCACTGATTATCAGCACCTTATCTCGTTTTGTGTGTTGTTGAATCATAAAATTCAATGCCACTGCAAGACCTGCATAATCATTATTATAAGAATCATCAATTAAATAACAATCATTGATACCTTGCTTTAATTCCAAACGCATAGCTACAGGTTTTAACCAATCTAATCTTGATTGAATATCACCATTTGGAATCTCCAAATGAAGCATCAAGAAAATACAATGAGTAGCATTTTCAATCGAAGCATCATCAGCTAATGGAATCTTAAAATCATGGATTTGACCATTCCAAAGAATTTGTAAAGTACAGTATGTTGCAAATTTCGTTACATTCACAAAAGTTTTACTTCCTGCCTTTCTTGACCAATCAATTAATTTAATTTTGGGATTTACCGCTTTTAATAAAATTCTGATTTCATCATCAATATCTTCATAGTCCTTACAATAAATCAATACCTGGCATCTCTGAAATAAGCGAAGTTTTTCGGTAGCTTTTTGCTTTCTACTTCGAAAACCTTCATCGTGTGCCGAACCAATATTTGTAAAAATGCCAATGGTTGGACGAATAACCGGTTCGAGAAACTCCATTTCGCCAGATTTTGAAATGCCAGCCTCAAAAATACCTAAATTGTGATTTTCGTTTAATTCCCAAACCGATAGTGGAACACCTATCTGAGAATTATAACTACGCGGACTTTTAACTAAATTATAATCTTTGGCCAATAATACACTTAGCCATTCTTTTACAATTGTTTTTCCATTGCTACCCGTTACACCAATTACAGGAATATCAAATTTTTGGCGGTGTTTTGCTACCAAGTTTTGCAAGGCACGAATAGCATTTTCTACTAAGTATATTTTAGCATCAGTCAAAGTAGATAGTTCGGCCACAAAGGCCTCTGACATGGCTTTTTTCTCAACCACAAATTCTCTTACACCTTTGTTATAAAGCTCTGCTACAAAAGCATGTCCATCATGATGTTCACCCTTAATGGCAAAAAAAACACTGTGTTCAGGTTGAGATACCAAACGGCTATCAGTAAGTAATACCGATGCTTGAGTAATAATTGGTTCGGAAAGGAAATTCACTTGGAAGAAGGGGAAAAATTAAATTCATTGAATCTTCACAAAATTTCAGAAGATTCAATGATAGATATATGTATTAGAATGCAGGCACAAATTCCATATTTACAAACTGCCCTGCACTTATCATTTTATTGTTTTCGGCCTGAAGGACCATTTTATCTTTTGAAAGCACAATAATTTTAAACTGACCTTTAAAGCCTAAAATATCAATATCTAATACTTGGTTATCTTGAATGAGATACCAAGTACCAGCATTTAAGATTTGCTTCGTAATGCGGTCTTTAGCACGAGTTACGTTATCATCACGAAATTCATAATCAAGAGCAAACAAAGCTTGAGCTTGAGAATTTAATTGATTTTGGCTTAAGGTTTTACCTTCAGTATCAGCAAATCGGTCGAGTTTCCAAAAGTTACCCGATAAAACTTTATTAGGTTCGGTAGGAGTCTCTGTTTTTTTACAGCTAAAAACAAACAATAAAGTAGCTAAAAAAAGGAGTTTTTTCATTATTTTAATTCATTATTATACTTAATCTAAATCATACGGCAAGAACTCATTTACTTTTGCACCATATTTATGCAATTCACGAACAATGGTTGAGCTAATCGGAGCTAACTCAGGCGAAGTAATGAGAAAAACTGTTTCTAAACCATTCACTAAATGCCTATTGACTTGTGAAATGGTATTTTCATATTCAAAGTCGGTTGTATTTCTTAAACCTCTCAATAAAAAATTCGCCCCATACGTAACAACCGCATTAGCCGTTAGGTCATCATAAGCAATAATTTTCACTTTGTTGGTATCTTGAAATGTTTCCCGAATTTTATCAGTCATCATTTCAAGCGGGAAATAGCGTTTTTTTGCCGAGTTTGTACCGATTCCAATAATTACTTCATCAAAAAGTTTGAGTCCACGCATCACGATATCGGCATGCCCTTTGGTAAAGGGGTCAAAAGAACCAGGGAAAAGGGCAACTTTTTTCATGTTATTTGTAGCTTTGTTAAGCGTTATTTTTGACTAAATCTCACAATAATCGTTTGATTAATATAGATAATACGAACTAAAAAGTGAGTAATATCGGTGCTCAGGCAAATCACTGAAATATTGACTAAAACGAATTTTTGAAGGATTTAGTGCAAACTTAATATTACTTAATGATTGTCCAAGTTGAATATATCTATCCGAAAACGAAGTAATTTCTCCATAAAAAATCACTGGAGTATCTGTTTGCAGGCCTAATTCATTCATCACAAATAAGACATGATAAACCATATCTTGGGAAGTTCGGAAATGAAAGCGATTACAAAAATGTAATTTTGAATCCTTAAAATAAATTATTGTGATGTAATAATCTTCGAAATAAATGTGTAATCCTTGATTATTTTTATCTTCAACAATTCCCTCAATTAGGGTGCCGATTACTGGTATAGGGTCAATTTTACGAGCGGGATACATTTCCTTGAACCAGGTAATTGTTTCTTTTTCGATACCAAAAATACAAACGGCTCCAAATCGGCTAAATCGAAAATCAATAATTTGTTCTTTTTCAGAAATGTTTCTCCCAGCAGCAAAATTAAGATACTTGGCGGCTTCATTACTCTCATAATACTCTTCAGGAATGAGCGTAAAATGATTAGCATTTACTGATAAACGAATGGTTTTCCAATAATTAGCTGCTAAAAACTGATGGTTTTGATAAACATTTTTTAGCGTTTTGAGTAATTGGTTTTCGTTTAATAATGAAAAAACATGGTAATCTTCCAACCACATGACTAAATCATAAATGGAATTATATACCGTAAAACGAAAACGGTCACGGCTCACCTCAATCAATAAATGACAATCGGCTATTTGATTGGTATCGAAGCGGTCGTCTTTTATCTCAAAACTTGGGGTTATATTTAAAGTAAGATTCTCCAATGAATTATATCAATTTAGGTATTTAGCAAAAGTATCCTTGAGCAAGTTGGGGTTTTAGATTCAGTATACAATCGATACTCAACTAATAATCAGCACTTTGATAGCCAAACCCACCACTTCTATTGAAATCAAATGCTCAAACGAATTTACACAATTATCTCGTCAAAACTTCCATATTTTTGCCAAAATTGATGTTTTTCGCTCAAATTTAAACTTTTTATTTCATCTAACGACATCCATTCAATTTTTTGAATCAGTTGCTCTTCAGATTTCATTTCGGGGTCTTGTCCTAAAACCAGTTCTCCCCCTATTTTCTTGACTAAAAAAAACAATTCTATGCCGTGCAATGGTAAGTTAACAAACTCATTCATCAATACCATTTTCCCTACCTCTACTTCAAGCCCAGTTTCTTCGAGAAACTCTCTTCGAAGGGCATCTTCTATCATTTCACCTAATTCAACACCTCCTCCGGGCGGAGCCCAAAATGTTGTATCACCCAAAATGGCACGGTGTCCAATCATCAGCACTCGACCATTTTCGATGCAAATTCCGCAGGCCCGCACCCTAATTCTATTGCCATATAGTTTTTGGGCTGTACTTTTAGCATCTATTTCGGTCATTTCTTCTCTATTTTAGAATTAGCCCGCAAAGATAATGAATCAAACATGAGGGATTTAGCTATTCTTGAATGTTTTTAAAATTTAAAGGTTTATTTTGCATAAGAATTTGATGAATAAGACTTGAATAGAGTGTTTCTATTCTTGATGAAATATTAGAAAATGGCATTAGACGAAAATGTAAAACCCTCTGAACGATTCCTTAAAAAGTTTCCTTTTACACCAACATTTGGACAAGCGAAACTCTTCAAATTAATGGATGATTTTATTCTGGGCGAAGAGCGTTTTAGAGATACTTTTATTTTGAAAGGTTATGCAGGTACAGGTAAAACCACTTTTGTAAGTACGCTTATCAAGGTTTTAAAAGAGTTTGGTTATAAAGCTGTGTTATTGGCACCAACTGGTCGAGCAGCCAAGGTGATGTCGAGCTATTCGAAGCGAATGGCTCTAACTATCCATAAAAAAATCTATCGACAAGTAGAAAATGCCTATACTGGAGCCTTGGTTTTTGAGCGAATGAAAAATAACCAAGAAGGCACAGTATATATCGTCGATGAAGCTTCTATGATCTCTGATGAGCGAGATTTTGGCTCTAATAGCCTATTGCACGATTTACTTGATTTTGTATTTGAACAAGAAACCAATAAGCTTATCCTCATCGGTGATGAAGCTCAGCTCCCGCCAGTAGGTATGCAAGTAAGCCCTGCCCTAAGTGCTCAACATTTAGAAGGGAGATACCATACTACGGTCACCGAACACGTACTTACGGAAGTAATGCGACAAGGAGAAGGTTCGGGAATTCTGACCAATGCTACCGAACTTCGCAAGCAATTAAGTAATGAAGAGCCTATTATTAAACTAATTACGAGTAAATACAAGGATTTTTATCGAATGACGGGCGAACGTTTGGAAGACGGAATTCGATATGCTTATGATAAATACGGTAGAGAAAATACAACCATTATTACTCGCTCTAATAAAACGGCGGTTCAATATAACCGCTACATTCGAACGGCCATTAATTATTCTGAGAATGAACTTGACTCGGGCGATATGCTGATGGTTGTAAGGAATAACTATTCGATTTTGGGTGAAGAATCAAAAGCAGGTTTCATTGCCAATGGTGATTTCGTAGAAGTAGTAAAGATTCGTAGAGAAGAAGAAATGCATGGCCTACGCTTCGCGAATGTAACCTTAAAACTGGTTGATTATCCTGATGAAGAAGAATTTGATTGCAAAATAATCTTGGATACACTTTATTCAAACTCTCCAACACTTACGGCCGAGGAAAATAAGATGCTTTACGAAAATGTCATGAAAGATTATTTTTGGGTAAAATCGAAGAAAGAGCGACAAGATTTACTCCGCAAAGATGCTTATCTTAATGCATTGCAGGTAAAGTTTGCTTATGCCTTAACCTGTCATAAATCGCAAGGTGGGCAGTGGGATGCCGTATTTGTTGACCAAGGTTATCTTCCACCCGACGCCGAAATTGATGGAGATTTCATTCGATGGCTTTACACAGCCATTACACGTGGCGTAAAGGAAGTATTTTTATTGAATTTCAACAAGCAGTTTTTGGAAAGCTAAGTAGTAAATCTATGTCGAAGAATCACAAGAAATACAAAAAGTATGTTCAGAAGAAGGCTTTTACTTCGCCAGGTACCCTTGCCTATGTGGGAAAAGATGTACCTATAAGCACCGTTGTAAAACTTACTGAATTTAACGAAGAAAGCTGCCAAATAAAAGAAGTAAAAACTACGAATGCTTGTCAGTTATTTCCAACCGATAATTATGTAAGTTGGCTTGATGTAGATGGTGTGCATGAAGTTTCGGTTATTGAAAGTATTGGTAAACATTTGCATTTACATCCGCTTCTACTTGAAGATGTATTAAATACCGAACAAAAACCTAAACTTGAGCATTTTGGCGAACAAAACATTTTTATGGTAATGAAAATGTTACAGTTCAATGAGAATTTGAATGAAGTCGAAACCGAGCATGTTGCATTAGTTTTGGGTAAAAACTATGTAATTTCATTTCAAGAAATGCATAAATCTGATGTGTTTTCACCAATTTTTGCTCGACTAAAAGCTTCGGTAGGAAAAACTCGCAAAGGAAAAGCTGATTATCTATTTTATTCTCTCTGTGATTTAGTGGTTGACAATTATTTTGTGGTTTTAGAAAAGTTTAGCGAAAAATTAGAAGAATTAGAGGTTAAAATCATTGAAAATCCTCACCGAAACGATCAAACCAGCCTGTACGAACTTCGCAGAGAATTACTTTTTATCAGAAAATCAGTGCTTCCATTACGTGATATGTTTGGCATACTCACCCGTGAAAACTCAGATTTAATTCACGACCATACAATCATTTACCTCCGTGATGTTTATGACCATATCTTACAAATACTCGAAACCATCGAATCTTATCGAGAAATGATAGAGAATATTCAAAATATCTACCTAACGAGTATTAGTAATAAAATGAATTCAGTCATGAAAACCCTCACGGTTTTTACGGCTATTTTTATGCCTCTTACTTTTATTGCGGGTATTTATGGCATGAACTTCGATAATATTCCCGAACTTCACCATCCAAACGGTTATTTTTATACACTCGGAAGTATGGTTATTATTTCGATTGGATTATGGTTTTATTTCAAATGGAAAAATTATGTTTGAGAGATTAATTGGAATAATATCTTATTCACCAAATGAAACGAAGGATTGTATATTTATTTGGCAAACCTTTGAATTTACCCGAAAATCTTCAACTTAATTAGCACCATTGGATTTCTGACAATCAAGCATCAACGAGAGCTAAAACAGCCTAAAGATTCTTTATAGAAATCAGTATTCTCGCCCTTTCCAAACGAGTTTAGTTGGCAATAAATAAACAACCAATTGCAAAAACCAAAATACGTACATGTAAATAGTATAAGCGGGAATGTATTTTAGCAATTGAGTTTGGTGCAAGGTTTTAAAGATATTTTGACCGATAAAGAAGTTTACCAAAAGATTTAGAATCATTATTATCAGGGTAGTTTTGCACGAAAATACACCAATAATTAGCAAAATAGGCAAAGCCAAACCTTGAATAATGGCTGGATAAATGAGCAATGAGCCCGTAGAAATTCCGCCTGTAACCCAGCGTTTCCGTTGTTCAAAATAATTTTGTGGAGGTTTAGTTATAGCTAATACTTCTGGCCGAAACAATTGCTTAAAGCCAAATCCTTTATCAATAATTGCCTTGTAAATGGCATAATCTTCAACAATTGAAAAACCTATTTTTTCATATCCACCAACCGCCCAATACGCTTCGGCACTTACCACCATATTATTTCCCATTCCAGTAGTCGGTAGTTTAAAATCTGAAAAAGTTTTCATCAGATTCAAAGCAAAAAGCCACTCAATGGCTTGGCTTGCTTCAAACCAATTTCTGTGTTTTACCAATGATAAACCTACTCCTACCCCAGTGTTTTGCATTTCAGATAAAAAGCCTTCAATCCAATACTCTGGAACTTCAATATCAGCATCGGTAAAGAAAAAATACTCGCCAATGGCCAAATGAGCTAATTGAGCCAAAACGTTGGCTTTACCTTTCAGGTTTGCAACCTGATGCTGAATATTTACTAATTGAAAATCTCTATATCCATTATTTTTAGCAATAAAACTTTCAACAATTTGGGCAGTTTTATCAGTAGAATCATCATTTCCGATAAGAATCTGTATTTGCTCTTTCGGATAACTTAACTTGCTCAATGAAAGTAATAATTCGAGTATATTTTTCTCTTCGTTTCGAGCCGCAACCAGAATGCTTATAGAGGGTTGATTCATATAATTAAAGCTTTGAAAACTTAAATCCTTGTGCAGAAAAATGTTCTAAAAATTTTGGTAAAGCATAGGCCATACGTTTATTGGCTTTGATGCTATCATGAAAAAGTACAATCGAACCCGACTCCGTGTATTTGATTGTTTTATTGAGAACTGTTTCGGGCGTTAAATCTTGCGAGAAATCGCCACTCAGCACATCCCACATAATTATTTCATTGGTTGATAATATACTTCGTGCTTGACTACGTTTAATTCGTCCATAAGGTGGTCTAAATAGTTGCGTTTTTATACCAAACTTTTCAATTTCAGCCTTACATTTTTCAGTATTTTCTAAATATTGCTCATCTTCTGTAGCCCATCCTCGTAAATGATTAAATGTATGATTCCCTACAGAATGGCCTTCTTTTATAACTCTTTTGAATACTTCTGGATGCTTATTGATGTTATCGCCAATGCAAAAAAAAGTAGCTTTTGCCTGATATTTTTCAAGTGTTTCGAGCACAAATTCAGTTACTTCTGGTATTGGGCCATCATCAAAAGTTAAAAAAATGGTTTTATCCGTTGAAGGTTTTCTCCAAACAAAATTGGGGTACAAAGCCCTCATCAAAAAATTAGTTTTATGCAGAAACATCGCTCATTCTCTTTTATGCAAAAGTCTGAAATTTTGGTTAGAAATAATATTTAATTTCTAAATTGCAATAAAAGAATAACCACAATATTTCATGCCTAAGTTTTTTAAAACTATACCCTTTTTCTTATTATCAATCATAAGCTTTGCTCAAACGCAACCTTTGAGTGGCCGCATTGCTAATTATGATATTTCTGTCAAACTTGACCCAATCAAGCACACACTTGAAGGCAAAGAAACGCTTGTTTGGAAAAACACCTCAACTGATATTATCTCCGAGCTTCAATTTCATCTATACCTCAATGCTTTCAAAAATAAAAACTCAACATTCATGAAAGAATCGGGCGGGCAGCTTCGTGGTGAAATGATGGATAAAAAAAACGTAGGGAATTGGGGTTGGATTGATGTAAAATCAATGAAAATTCGTAGAGGTGAAAACTTAACTTCTCAGATAAAATTTATTCAACCCGACGACCTCAACGATAAAGACCAAACCGTAATAAGTGTAAAGCTCAATAAGCCTTTGCATCCTAATGAGCGTATCACGCTTGATATAGACTTTAGTGCTCGTTTACCCAAAGTTTTTGCACGAACTGGCTACGCTGGCGATTATCATTTGATTGGACAATGGTTTCCGAAAATTGGTGTTTATGAAACTACAGGAATGAGATATGCCAAGCGTGGTCAATGGAATTGTCACCAGTTTCATGCAGATAGCGAGTTTTACGCAGATTTCGGTGTTTACAATGTCAGCATGACTGTTCCAAAGAACTTTGTTTTGGCAGCTACGGGCATACTTCAACATGAAAAGCAAAACAGCGATAATACCAAAACCATCCGCTACCGAGCAGAAGATGTACATGATTTTGCATGGACGGTCTCACCAAGATTTGAAGTAAGCGTAAGGCAGTGGAAGCACGTAAAAATCAAGGCAGTAGTTCAGCCCGAACATAGTGGTACTACGGAACGTTTTTTCCAGTCGGCCATTGCGGCTTTAGAATATTTCGAGAAACACTTAGGTAAATACCCTTATACGGTTCTTACATTGGTTGACCCGCCGCTTGCAGGAGCTGGTTCTTCAGGCATGGAATATCCAACTTTTATTACTTGTGGCGAAACGATTTGGGGTTTACCTAAAGGAATTCGCTCGCCTGAAGTGGTAACAATTCATGAGTTTGGGCATCAATATTTTCAAGGAATGTTGGCTTCTAATGAATTTGAAGAGTCTTTTCTCGATGAAGGTTTTAATCAATATTTCGAAACGAGAATCATGGATGCTACTTATGGAAAAGGTTCGATGTCTAATTTATTAGGTTTTAAAATCAATGATTCAGAATTGCCTCGAATTTCATACGTGGGCATGAGTAATGTAAAAGTAACCGAGATTGCTCGTGAATCTTGGCGATACCCCAAAGGTACGTATGGGATAATGACCTACATGAAAACCGCTACCATGCTACAGACTTTAGAGAATTTGATTAGTAAAGAGGTGATGGATGAAGTCATGCAATCTTATTTTATCAGATGGAGATTCAAGCACCCTTCAGTGAAGGATTTTGTAAATATTGTGAATGAAATTGCTCCTAAAAAGACCAATTATAAGTTTGGGAAAGACTTTGATTGGTATTTTGAACAAACACTTTACAACGCTCCTGACCATGACTACGCAGTGAAGGAAATTTCGGGCAATAAATTTACCATTGAAAGACTCGGTGAAATGAAAATTCCAACTGAAATACTAATAAAATTTATTGATGGAAAAGAAGAAGAAATCAATTGGACTGGCGAAGATTTTTCAAAAACTTTTAATTTCAAGAAAGACATCCAATCGGTAACAATCGACCCTCAAAACAAAATTTTATTTGACTTAAACCTGAACAATAATAGTAAGAGTATTAACCAATCTGCGTGGCCATTTGCGAAATATGCTTTAAAAATAATGTTTTGGTTGCAGAATCTGCTGAGTTTCTTGGGGTAAAGGAAAGAAAAAAGTTAGACTTCGCTTGAAGCGAAGTCTAACTTAAATATTATTCAGCTTTTCTCGACAAAAGCCAAAGCCCTACAAAAGTTATAAATCCATTGAGCATCAACTTCGAGAAACCAAATTCAAAATCAATTGTTGTTTTCGAAACTTCTTCAACTGCGTAAGTCAAAAACGGTGCAGCCACACAAACGTAAGGTACAAATTTATCTTTAAGCGGACGTTTGAGATATAATCCAAATGCAAATAGTCCTAATAATGGCCCATAAGTATAGCCTGCAATATTGAATACTGCAGATATTACCTCTTGACTATTCAGTGCTCTAAAAATGATAATTACAACAAAAAATACAGCCGTAAAACCTAAATGGACATAGTGCTTGAGACGTTGGCGTTTGGCCTCATCATATTTTTCGATGTGTAAAAAATCAACACAAAAGGAGGTTGTAAGAGCTGTAAGAGCAGAATCCGAACTGGCATAAGTTGCAGCGGTAATGCCCAATAAAAATGTTACGGCAGCCAATGTTCCAAATTTATTTCCTAAAGCTAAAGAAGGGTACAAATCATCGGTTTTAGCAGGAATTGGCAAGCCCATTTTCTCAGAATACATATAGAGCAATACGCCCAAACTCAAGAATAAGAGATTCACAAACACCAAAACTACATAAAACCAAAACATATTCTTTTGAGCTTCGTCAATACTCTTACAGGTCAGGTTTTTCTGCATTAAATCTTGGTCAAGACCAGTCATTACGATAGCTATGAATGCTCCTGAGAAGAAATCCTTCAAGAAATGATGTTTATTCGCCCAATCCCAAACAAATACTTTAGAATATTGGCTATCTTTTACAGTAGAAAACAAGTCAAAAAATCCTAAATCTAATTGTTTACCTATCAAATAAATAGTCAACACTAAGGCTGTTAATAAGAAAAATGTTTGAAGTGTATCGGTAATAATGATTGTCTTTACCCCACCTTTAAAGGTATAAACAAAGATTAAGCCCATAGCTATCAAAACGGTCAATTCGAATGGCACACCCAACGAATCGAAAATAGCTAATTGCAATACCTGCACCGCTACATACATACGCACAGCCGAACCAACTGTACGAGATAATAGAAAAAATGCTGAACCCGTTTTATAAGACCAAAAACCAAATCTTTTTTCGAGATAGCCGTAAATAGAAATTAAGTTTAGACGGTAATACATCGGCATCAAAATTGTGCCAATTACCCAATAACCCAAAGCATAGCCCAAAACTACTTGAAAATAAGAAAATTGAATTTTTCCAACTGCTCCAGGTACAGAAACGAACGTTACGCCCGAAATTGATGTTCCAATCATACCAAAAGCCACCAAATACCATGGCGATTGGCGATTAGCGGTAAAAAAAGTATTAGTATCGGCTCCTTTAGCTGTGTAAAATGAAATGGCAATTAGAACAAGGAAATAGATTACTAAAATAGTTAAAGCAAGGGATGAAGTCATACAAATGCGTACTTATGGTTTAAAATCTTGTTCAAATATCAAAACTTTTTTTTCGATAACAAAACGACTCTTTCGTAAGAATGAATTATCTTAGCATTATAAAATGCCCAAAAGAGTAGACACAAAAGTCCAAATTACTTTTTTTCTTTTATTAATAAACCAAATTTGTGCAAAAGTTTAAACAGATGACAACGTTACCAAGTCCAGAAATTGAAGTTATTGAAGAGGTCGTTGAAGACCTCGCCGATATTAAATTATGGGAATTAGTCGTTTTCAATGATGATATAAATACCTTCGACCACGTGATTGACACCCTTATTGATGTTTGTCAACATACTCCTGAGCAAGCCGAACAATGTACATTAATTATTCATTACAAAGGAAAATGTGGTGTTAAATCAGGTGATTTTGAAGAATTAGCTGCCATGAGAAATGAGATTTGTCGCCGCCATATCTCTGCTGAAATAATGTTGAAATAGGTCAAAGTTAAGAATTGAAGAAATCGTTAAAATGCTTCATGCCTTGAAGAATAGTTTAAACTGATTAAAATAAAATAAATATACGCTGTTGACTGTCAACTGTTGACAGTGGACTTAATTTCATGAATTTCCCCTCAAAACTGATAGAAGAAGCGGTAATTGAAATATCAAAGCTACCTGGAATTGGCAAGAAATCTGCTTTGAGAATGGCACTTCACTTACTGAAACGTGATGAATCACAGACATTACTCTTAGCTGATGCCCTTACAGCAATGCGAACCAAGACCACTTACTGTAAACAATGCCATAATATATCTGATGAAGAACTATGCCTTATTTGTAGTTCTCCACGCCGCGATACCTCAGTCATTTGCATAGTTGAAGACACACGCGATGTATTAGCCATTGAAAATACAGCTCAGTATCGCGGTCTATATCATATTTTAGGAGGAATTATTTCACCTTTGATGGGTATTGGCCCTAACGACCTTCACATAGAATCGCTTATTAGAAGAGTTGAGCAAAACGCTGAAATTCAAGAGATTATTTTGGCTCTCAGCCCAACTATGGAGGGCGATACAACGGCATTTTACTTACAAAAAAAGCTTAAGCCTTTCGGGAAAAAAATCAGTACTATAGCTCGTGGAATCCCGATTGGAGGAGATTTAGAATATGCCGATGAAGTTACCCTTGGGCGTAGTATTATTAGTCGCGTATCTTATGAATAGATATTCTTCGAAAACGTTAAATTTTCGTTAATGTAAACGAAACACTAATATGTATTGTTAGAAAATAGTAGATTTGATTGTTTAATACCTAATGTCTAATAAACCAATGAATAGAAAAGATTTTATCAAAACCTTTATAGCAAGTACTTTCGCTTTTAAATTAGGCGATGTTTTTGCATCTGCACCTGTTTTTTTCGACGGAATGCACACTCTTGCTCCGCTCCCTTACGCAAACGATGCTCTTGAACCACATATCGACAAAATGACGATGGAAATTCACCACGACCGTCACCACAAAGCTTATGTCGATAACCTCAACAAAGCCATTGCAGGAACTGATATGGAAAAACTTTCAATCGACCAGTTATTGAGCAATATCAGCAAATATCCTGTTGCGGTAAGAAATAATGGTGGAGGTCACTGGAATCATACATTTTTCTGGCAAATTATGGGGCCAAATGCTGGCGGAGCTCCATCGGGTAAATTAGCTGATGCCATTACAGCAACTTTTGGTGGGTTCGATAAAATGAAAGAAGAATTTGGAAAAGCAGCTACTACTCGTTTTGGTTCGGGTTGGGCTTGGTTAATCGTTACGCCTGACAAGAAATTGAAAATAGTTTCGACTGCCAACCAAGATAATCCATTAATGGATGTGGCAACCGACAAAGGAACGCCAATTTTAGCTCTTGATGTTTGGGAACACGCTTATTATTTGAAATATCAAAACAAACGTGCCGATTACGTAGCCGCTTTCTGGAATGTTGTTAACTGGAAAAAAGTTAACGAAAACTTTGAAGCAGCGATGAAGTAATTATCTAATTGATAGAATAAAAGAGGCTTATTTCGGTGAGAAATTAAGCCTCTTTTTACTTATTTATATTCATCACTCCACAAACTTAGCCGCTAACACAGTTTTTTTATCGGCTTTCAAAACTTCATAAGCTACTAAAACTTTTCCATTCACTACTAAAGTGCTGGCATTTTGTCCAAAGTCTGAGGAAGCAACTTTCTGACTATCAAGTAATTTCCCATTGATTACTTTACTGTAAAAGATATTACTTGGGCCGTTTTCGGCAATTTGTTCCCAAACCCAAACAGCCGTTTTATCATCCGCCGCAATAGAGGCATTCTTTGCCGAAGAATCTAATACTTTCAATAATTTACCTGAAGCATTGGTCAAACGAACACCCGATTGTCCATTCTGTGTACCAGAAAACCACGTAATAAATTGGTCAGTTTTCGTAGAAGCAGAAGTAGCTCCCGAATGTGGACAACCTTTGATTTCCCATTTATCAGCATATAAAGTTTTTGGTGCTGAAAATGTTGCTCCATTATCCTTCGAAACAATGTGGGCCATATCCCGAATATCATTGTTATTATCTCGATAGACCATGTGTAAAGCCCCTGCTTCATCCACAACCATACTTATATTACAACAATCACAAACAACTGGGTCGATTAATCTTTCAGGTTGAAAAACACCATTTTTTGTAATTACCAAACGCAAATCACGCTCTTCAAACTTTGTACTACCTTTTACATCTTTCAAATAAGCTACCGCTACTTCATCATTAGGCAATACCACCGCATCAAAGAAACCACGTGTAAGTTTTGTTGTATCGGTATCAACCGAAGTTGGTGTTGACCAAGTATTTCCTCCATCTTTAGAAACCGTAAATCTTATTTCCGAACTACGTTTTGGTCTGGCTGCTGGTACTTGTTGCGAAGCAGGTGCATTATGATTATTATGAGTGGCTTCTTGTGTCTGAGTTGTTGGTCGGGCTTCTCTCGGAGGCGTAGCTCCTACACGGTAAGAAAAAATAGCAACCATTTCGCCATTTTTCTTGAAAAGGAGTTTTGGACGAGCCAAGCGACCATTGCCTAAACCTGCATCAGCAAAAACCAATTTCTTTTCAGCATAAGTTTTTCCATCTTTTGAAGTTGCAAAATATAAAGCAGCTTCGTTCTGAGGGTCTTTTTCAGTCCAATATAAAACCACTTCTCCTTTATTGTTTTTGGCCAAGGTTGGTAAAGTATATGATTTATTAGGGTCTATTTCAATAGGTGAATCGCCGAAGTTACTTGCAATATTACCACCTTTATGATTAACTGATACATCAATAGTTTTACAGATAGTCATTTCATGACTATCTTCTTGGATATTAATGAAAGAAAAGCCAAAGAGTCCAACAAAAAATAGGTGAATGGGCACTAATAATTTTAACATTTTTGAATTGTTTTAATTTGTTTAGCAAATATTTCTTAAATCAAAATACAGTTTGTTGCGTACCTACGACACGCCTATAACCTTGTAATCTTTTACAGTTACCAATATTTAGTACCTAACGGTACATTTCTAGTAAAATTGTTATTTTAATTCGTTTAAGCACGATTACAGAAATAGCTTCGACTTGAGTTCTATTATATAAAAATCGTAATTACAACGGCGAACCATTCGTAAAGCTAAAATTTTGAATAATCCTATAATTCAATAATTCTCAATATTTAGAACTTATAACTCAATGTTGTTGCAAACTGGCGTGGAGCAATCGGATTGATGCTATAACGGTCATGAACGATATAATTCATAGTATTGAAAATATTTGAAACCTTGGCAAGAACAGAAATTTTACCAAAAGTATATCCCGCCGAAATATCCGTAGTTGTAAAGGCAGTTAATGGAATCAAAGCATTATAAGCACTCAAAGCAGCAGTTGTATTATTTAAACCACCATTTAAGCCCACCACATTGTTATTCCCTGCAAAACGCTTACCTGTGTAGAACGCTGCAATACCCAATTTTAGACCTTTTAGTTTAGTTTTATCGAAAGTATAGAATAACGAACCGTTGGCCGTATTTCTTGGGTTTCTGATTAGCTGCTCTCCCTCAACTTGCGAACCAACCACACTCGTTGTATTGGTATAACGCATGAAGTTATGACCATAACCAAGCAAGAAATAGAAGTTTTTCGATAATACTCCGTTGAAATCAATTTCAAAACCATCACTTGTTGTCTCACCCGATAACTCTCTAATACTAGTATTTGTGTTTGGATTACCATTTTTATCAAAAAGAGCCGTTTGAGCAAAATTGCTATTGATAATTTTATAAACACTTGCGTTAACCGATAATTTTCCATCTAAAAACTCATTTTTTACCCCAACTTCGTATTGGTCGATGATTGATGGTTTTAGGGCATCGCCATTAATATCGGTGCCTGTATTGATAGTAAAATTATTGCTGTATGAAGTATAGATAGAGGTTGTCTGGAATGGCTGATAAATCAAGGCGAGTTTCGGAGAAAATGCGGCGTCTGATTTATCGGCAGTTGTGCCACGTCGTGAAACATTTTTTTCAAGATTCAAGATAGTCGATTGAAACGCTATTTGATAAGAATACCTCAACCCAGCTAATACTTTGAATTTAGGACTAATTGCTATCAAATCTTGTATATAAACACCATAGCGGTTTTGTGGAGTTGTTGTGCGAGCAGTATCAGCGATGGTCGGAATATCTGTACGAGCAACATATTTTGTAGGGTCGAAAATATTAATTTTATCATAGGCAGTACCTACTACCCCAGCAGCTGATATGAATTTAAATGTATGGCTCACATTCTCTATTCTTAGGAAATCAGCTCCCACTAATAATTGATGATTGATTTTTCCAGTTTTAAAACTTCCATTCAAATTTACTTGAGCAGTATAATCTTTTTCAGCAGTATTCACCGCACTTAATGCTCGTGTGTAGTCTCCATTGGCAGCAATGGCATTGGGTACTCCTGCTCCAAAACCTTTCACGCGTGTATCTTGCACCGAGCCAATAGCGGTAAGCTTCCAGTTGTTATTGAAACGATGGTTGATAGTTAAAAAACCAGCGGTTTGGTCAGTATTATTATAAGCCCACGAAGTATTTATAAAACGATTTCTCGGAGCTTCGGGCAATTCAGTAATCGTAATTCTACTGTTAGGTGTTCCTACGCCTGCATCTGGTACGATATTACTTTTCAAATAATCAGCCTGTAATAAAACATCGGTTTTGTCACTAATTTTGTATAATAACGAAGGCGTAACATATACTCTATTTGTTTTCACAACATCACGGTAGCTTTGAGCATTTTCATAAGTACCTACAACTCTGAAAGCCAATTTCTTACTAATCGGCCCATAAACATCAACAGTCGGCTTGTACTGATTGTAGCTTCCAACAAGCATTGAGGCCTGCCCACCCCAATCGAAACGAGGCTTTTTCGTAACCATATTGATAATCACACCACCTGAAACATTGCCATAAAGTAAAGCCGAGCTTCCTTTCATTACTTCGACTGATTCTAAAGTACTGGCATCAGGAAAACCCATGGTATTACTGATTGTACCGTTCTTGAAAATACTTCCTCCTGCTCCGGCAATGCCAACACTATACCCACGAGAAGAGAATGTTTCGGCAACGCCCCCACGCGTTTCAGTAAGTGAAACCCCGCTGACATTCTTCACTACATCGCCAAGCCTAATGGCTTGTTGGTCGGCAATAACTGTACTACTTACTACGGCTGTACTTTGTGGCAAATCAAGTGGACGGATATTGGCTTTTCCTAAAGTAGCAGTACGATTTGCGATATAAGTCCCCGAAATAACGATTTCTTTTAGCATTTCGGCATTTTCTAATAATTCGAGTGAAAGGCTAAGTGTTTTTCCTTCTTCAATTCTTATTTTTTGTTCCAACGTTTTATATCCAACAAAAGAAGCTACTAACGTATAATTTCCACCTTTGATATTGCTAATTGAAAACTCACCTTTTTCGCTCGAAGTTGTACCTTTTTTTAGCTCCTTCAATTGAATTGAAACATAAGGGGCAACTTGTCCTTCGCTGTTTTTTACAATTCCTTTGACTTGTCCAGTTTGAGTTTGAGCTTGAACTCCAATCGCCCAAAGCATTAATAAGGTGTAGATTATATTTTTCATTTTTCTTTGGTTTAATTTTTATTTAGACTAATTATAAACAAACTCGATTTTAAAAGGAAATTCTTTGAATTTCCTTTTAGTATATTGGTTATTAAAACTTAAATCCTGCTGAAACGTAGAATGTACGGCCATCAGCTGGTAAAATACCTGGGCCTGGGTATCCACCCGCACGGCGTGTAAAGTATCTTTCATCAGTTAGGTTATTTACCCCTGCTTTAACATTGTAGTGCTTTAAGAATTTAAAGCTTGCCGAAAGGTCTTGTACAGTATAGGCTGGAATCACCCCAGTTGTGGCAGCCGAATTGGCAACTTCGGTATTCGTAGCATCGGCATAAGCTTTGCCAATATCGCTCATTTGCCAAGTAATTGAAAAGCCTTTCTTTGTATAAGTAATTCCAAAACGATTAATTTTTCGAGGAGCATTCTCCACTCTTTTTCCCGAAAGATTACCTTCTACTATTTGTCCATTTACTACCAAAGTCGTCTTGAAATCACGATAAGTAGCATCAATATAAGCTATGGAAGCAAACATACTAATATAACCAATTTTGGATTTTTTGAAGAAAGCCGTGACTGGGTCAAACTCAATATACCCTTCAAAACCTTGGCTAACTGAACGTCCTAAATTGGTGCGGAACTGATAACGTTGGTTGGCTGCATTCGTTTGGGTTATTGTTCCAATTCGATTATTATAATTTACATAGAAATAATCAACATCGAAATTTAAGTAGTTAGCTACTTTTCCACGGTATCCAAAGTCAAAATTATAACCACGGGCATCTTGCAGATTTTCGTCAATCACATCAGTTGTAGCAGGAGGTGTAAGGTCAGAAATCAATACAGGGCGATATGCTTGTGAGATATTACTATAAAACTCCGATTGCTCCGTCAGATGGTACTCCGCTCCTCCACCAAAGAGTAAGAAACTACGATTTCGAGTGGTTGGAGTTAGATTATTGGCAACACCATTTGATAAACCCAAACGTCCGTGCATGGTTGAACTGATATTTTCAATTCTTCCGCCAGCAGTTACTAAAAACTTCTTACTAATGCGGAAAATATTCTCAAAATAAGCAGCTTTATTGATATTATTAAAATCTAAATCACGTGGATATTCGCCTTCGATACTAAATTCCATATCTTCCCCAACCGACCCTTTTCCTAACTGCTTACGGTCGATATTACCATTGTAGTACCTTAAACCACTCGCAACTGTATTATTTAATCCAAAAAATTTATAGTCTGTAATGAAGCGTAATTCTGAACCATAATTATTGTAGTAGTCTGTATCTACCTGACGATTTGAAGCAAGGTTATCTACAGTTGTAATAGCCGCTACATTCCCAACACTACTACGCTCGGCAATCACGCCAAAGGCTTTCCAACTTAATTTTGTTTTTTCACTGAAAACATACTCAGCCGAGAGGGAAGGAACTAACCAAGGCGTACTAAACCAATTTCGACTACGCACACTTTGGCGTGCATCTTGGGCAAACTGAGCATCGGTCAAGCCACCTGCTTGTTGGCTTTTGTAAGTCATGTAGGTAGCCTCTGCTCCTATTTTGAATTTATTCGTAATGGCATAGCTCAATTCGGCGTGAGCGTGGTCAGTGTTGTAGTAGCTATTATCTCTCCAACCGTTTCCAAAACGTTTTTGGTAATAGGCAGTATAACTTAAACGTCCTTCAGTTCCGCCGATATAATTAAATGTACTAAACAAGCCATTACTACCTGTTGTATTCTGAGATTCTACCGTAATACGAGTAGAAATATCAGGCTTGCGAAGTACGAAATTCATCAATCCCCCAAATTGTGGGCCGTATTGTAAAGAAGAAGCTCCACGGACAATTTCGATGCGGTCAACTACTTCCATTGGTGGTGTGTAATAGGCTTCTGGATAACCCATTGGATCGGGTGTAATGTCATATCCATTCATTCTAACATTAAACTCCCAAGAACGATTCGGACTTAAACCACGAGATGCCACGCCCAACTGAATACCCGAACCATCATTTTCCCAAACCGAAATACCGGGTGTTCGACTAAAAATCTGACGGCTATTGTTCATTGCCAAATTGGCATTGAGGTTGTCAAGTTTTATAACTTCGTTTTTCTTAGTCGCATTTATGGAATAGCCATCTACTTCTGCTAAATGTTCATTCCCTCTCACGCCGCGGCTTGCTACCACCTGTACATCTTTGAGTGTATAAGTCTCTTCCATTAAAGAAACATCTACTATTTTCAATTCATTTTCTTTAAGTTCAACCGCAACTTCTTCAGACTGCAAACCAACGCTCGATACAACTAAAGTATAATTTCCCTCTTTTAATCCTTTAATAATGTATTCACCTTTGCTATTGGTCTGAACTCCCCTTACAGTGCCTTTTAATACGATGCTTGCTCCAATTACAATCTGCTTTTGATTATCTGCAACCTTGCCACTAATAGCCGCTTTTTGTCCATAAGAAAGCATTGGGACAAACAACAAACTTAAAATAGTATAATTCCAAGAGTTCATATTTATTTCTTAATTTTGTTTAGACTAATTCTAAATAACACCACAAATGTAGATACGAATTTTTAAACGACAAGGGTTTATTTAGAATAATTTTAAATAAGGATTTGAAATACAAAAAATCAAATGGGTATTCGAACGAGAATTAGGTATTTTTCTTACAATTCTCTCGTTGACATTGACCGTAGATTATTAGCGAATGGTCAATAATAGACATATCATAGAACTCAGAAATAGTATTTTGAATAGCTTGAAGACGAGGGTCACAAAATTCAAATACACGATTACAATCTACACAAATTAAATGGCTGTGTTGTTTTCTACCAAAGGCCTTTTCGTAGCAAGCTGCATGTGAACCATTAAACTGGCGTTTTTTTACAAGCCCCAACTCCACCAACAATTCAAGTGTATTATAAACAGTAGATTTACTTACAGAAAAATTACGTTCGACAAAAACATAATACAATTCATCAGCTTCAAAATGGTCGTTACGCTTATAAATTTCTTCTAAAATCTTATATCGTTCGACTGTCTTACGGAGCCCTAATTCCTCAATTTTGGCATCTAAAATTGCCTTAGCTTCTTTATAATGATTTTGCTCAAGCATGGCTCGTATTTTTTATTATGTGGTTATTAATCTTAGTTTTTGCAATTTCACCATTTCTAAGTGCTATAAAAACTGCTATCAATAAGCTTTATATCAACAAAAACTGACAAACTAATTGATGAAAACTTCCGTCCATTTAAATATTTTATCTCTAACCTTCAGGCTTATATTTTAAAGACCTAAAAGGATTTTAAGAAACTACTAATCTTCACAAGAACAACTCTTTGTTTCTTCTAAGGGTTTTAAGAAACTTTGGTTAAACCCATAAATTTTAACTGATAATATTTCTACTTTCTTCAAAAACTACATTTGTAAATCTAGTTAGTAGTGCATAAAATTTAAAAAAAGTGTGCAGACCTAGCTGTCTTGGCAATTTTAAAACCGAAAATTAAACGGCAGTTTTAGCGTTTATTTAAATTATTAATTACTTATCCTAAAGGATTTAGAATCGAAATCTGCTTTTCTTACTGTACAATCAATTGTTTCAGCTTGTATTGAATCTGTACCTAAAATTGAAATCTGCATACTCAAATAATCAATCATAAAAGCCTTAATTCCTACACTATTTAACTCGTTTTTTAATTTCTGTAAACTAAGAGATTCTTGTAAATCAACTAAAAAATTGAGAATTTTCATGTTAGAATCTAGTTTAAGGTAATAACCAATAGTGCTATTATTTAGAATTAATCTAAATAATAGCACAAAGATAGACAGAGAAAATTAAAACCCAAACTTTATTTAGAATATTTCTAAATAACAAAGTCACGCTCTCAGAAACCCATAGAATTATGCCATTTTTTACTACATTTGCCTTATATTATTATGCTTTCGCTAACAGACTATTATGAGTGACGAAACACCAAAGTACGACCCCCTACAGCAAAAAGAAGTAATCGACGACATGTTTGAAAACTGGTTTCTCGAATATGCTTCATATGTAATTCTTGAGCGTGCCGTGCCTGCCATCGAAGACGGTTTAAAACCCGTTCAACGACGCATTTTGCATGCCCTTAAAGAAATGGATGATGGACGTTTCAATAAAGTAGCCAACGTGATTGGCTCAAGTATGCAATATCACCCACATGGCGATGCTTCAATTGGAGACGCAATCGTGACGATGGGACAGAAGAATCTCCTACTCGATACACAAGGAAACTGGGGAGATGTTCGCACGGGCGATGGTGCGGCGGCTCCGCGTTATATTGAGGTACGTCTATCGAAATTTGCGAATGACGTTCTTTTCAACGAAGATACTACCGAATGGCAAATGTCTTATGATGGCCGTAAGCGTGAACCGGTAAATCTTCCAGCAAAATTTCCCCTCCTACTTGCTCAAGGAGTAGAAGGTATTGCGGTTGGCCTTTCTACTAAAGTAATGCCCCATAACTTCATTGAGTTGTGCGAAGCTTCTATCTCTTACCTCAAAAAGGAACCATTCCAATTATATCCCGATTTCTTGACGGGTGGTATGGTTGACGTGACCAACTACAATGATGGTGCTCGTGGAGGAAAAATAAAAGTTCGTGCGAAAATTGCCGAAATAGATAAGAAAACCCTCGAGATTCAGGAGATTCCATTTAGTACAACTACATCATCTCTTATCGAGTCAATTATCAAGGCGAATGATGCTGGCAAAATAAAAATCAAAAAGGTTGAAGATAATACCGCCAAAGATGTTTCGATTATTATTCACTTGGCTCCTAATACTTCACCAGATATTACGATTGATGCTCTTTACGCTTTTACAGAGTGTGAAAGTTCAATTTCGCCGAATGCCTGTGTGATTGTTGACAACAAACCTCATTTTATTACAGTAAGTGATATTTTAAAGCAATGTACTGAGCAAACTAAACATTTGCTTCAGCGAGAACTGGAAATTAAGCGGCATGAACTCAAAGAAAAACTACTTTATAGTTCGCTAGAAAAAATCTTTATTGAAAATAGAATCTATCGTCAAATCGAAGAATGTACAACTTTCGAAGATGTAGTAGCCACTGTTGACCGTGGTTTAGAACCATACAAAAAGGATTTTTATCGAGAAATAGTTGAAGAAGACTTACTCAGATTACTTGAAATTAAAATCAAACGTATTTCTAAGTATGACTCATTCAAGGCCGATGAACTCATGAAACGCCTACAAGATGAATTGGCCGAAGTAGAAGATAACTTGGCTAATATAGTGCGTTTTACGATTTCTTTCTACCGTGATTTATTAAAGAAATATAGCAAAGGCAGAGAACGCAAAACAGAAATACGTCAGTTCGAAGCAGTTCAAGCAACAGTGGTAGCGGCCAATAATCAAAAACTTTATGTTGACCGTGAAGGAGGCTTTATTGGCTACGGACTAAAGAAAGACGAATATGTAATGGATTGCTCTGATATTGATGATATTATTGCCTTTAAACGTGATGGCAAATACGTTATCACAAAAATCCAAGAAAAAGTATTCGTTGGAAAAGACATTATTTATTGTTCGGTTTTCCGTAAAAACGATGAACGTAAAATTTACAATGCTATTTACATTGATGCTAAATCGGGCACTTCTTATGCCAAACGATTCTTTGTAACGGGCATCACGCGTGATAAAGAATATGATGTGACGATGGGTAATCCGAAGTCGAAAATCTTATACTTTACCGCCAATGATAACGGCGAAGCAGAAACAGTTGCCGTTAATCTTACAGCAAACTCTACTGCCAAGAAAAAACAATTCGACTGGGATTTCTCGACTTTAACTATCAAAAACCGTAGCTCGATGGGAAATGTTGTTACGAAATTTCCTATTCGTAAAATTGCATTCAAATCAGCCGGTAAATCAACGCTTGGTGGCGTAGATATTTGGTTCGATGCGGTAATAGGGAAGCTTAATCGTGATGAACACGGACAGTATTTAGGAAATTTTGGTTCGGAAGATAAAATCTTAGTTATTTACAAAGATGGACATTATGAATTTACCAACTTTGAATTAACCAACCGCTATGAACCAAAAGAAATTTTGATTGTGTCTAAATATGATGCTGAAAGCCCTGTTTCGTGCTTACATTACGAAGGAGAAAACAAGATTTTCTACATTAAGCGTTTCAAAATCGAGACCACCACTATGGATAAAAAGTTTTTGTTTATCTCCGATACAAAAAACTCTCGTTTATTGGCCGCTAGCCTTGATAAATATCCTCGATTTGAAATTAAAACCAAATCTGATAAAAAATCACCAATCGAAACTCAAACGATTTTGGTTGATGAGTTTGTCGATATTAGAGGTTGGAAAGCAATCGGGCAAAAAATCAATGCGTATGATATTGTGGAAGTGAAAATGCTTGAGCCAAAAGTAGAAGAGGTTATTACTTCGACTGATGACAAGACTTCTGATAATGACGATTCACAAAATGATGATAATCAAGAAGATAACGACAAGCAATTAGCTTTATTCTAATGTTTTTTAGGCTTCCTAAATCTTCAAGATTTGGGAAGTCTCTACTAAATTTCCCAAACAGTTGGGTTTTGGCGTCGGCGAAGATGTTTTCTTACTTCCATCCAAAAAACCAGTACTAAATAAAGTATGATTGGCGAACCAAAAGTGAAGAACGACGCATAAATAAAGTACAAACGAATACTACCCGCCGAAAAATTAAGCTTTTCGCCAAGTCGTGAACAAACCCCAAAAAGTTGGTTCTCAACTAAGTATCTGAATCTTTCCGTTTTTAGCATTGTCTTTGAAAAAGTGAACACGAAGTTAATACAAATTTCTTTTTTGTCAAGGGTTTAACGAAAAAATAATAAATCGTAAAGTTCTTTTATCCAATAAATTATAAAATAAATACAAATATAATTTACTCAAAAACTTGTTTTTTGATAAAAAACGCGTATATTGCAAGTAATTTATTTACTCTTTTAATTTTTACATTTTCAATGCAAACAGGTACAGTAAAATTCTTCAACGAAACAAAAGGATTCGGATTCGTTGTAGATGATGCTTCAGGGCAAGAAATCTTCCTTCACGTGACAGGCCTTGGCGGCGTAAAGGTTCGTGAAAACGACCGTATAGAATACAACGTCATCGATGGTCGCAAAGGTTTAAATGCTGTCAACGTGAAAAAAATATAATTTTTTTCTGAATTAAGATTGGCATCAGTACCAAACCCCTCATTCTGCGAAGATTTGAGGGGTTTTTGTTTGAAGTTTAAATCCGTATTTTACGAAGATTGAAATACGTAAAAATACGTATTTCAATAAGTAATTCTACTAAGATTTAACAAAAACATAAACATAACTATTTAATAATAAACAACTTAAGCATAAATTCAACTCTTTAGCACTTTGCAAATCAACTCAATTATACTTATTTTTGAATAGTTCAAATTATAAATTTGTTCTTTTAACATAAAACTATTACAATCACAAAACCATGAAAGATAGAATCCTCAACGCAGGGAGTTTTTTCAATAAAAAAGACATCCAAGGTCATGTTAAAAACCATGTAACACATGTAAAAAGTAAAAAAGCAGCCTCAGAAGTATTCCACGACGATAATGGTGATGTAAGAAGAGCTGAGCTTTTTGGAAAAAACCTTATTGAAAAATTATTAAAAAATACTGGCGGAAAAGAAGTAGCAGGAATCAGAATCTACTATGGACATGCTCCAGAAGATAATGATGGTAATATTAAGAATGGAGGGAAACTACGTCCACGATTATTCTTAGTACCTGTCGATGAAAATGGAAACGATATTGATATAGATTCGTCGTCTTTAAAAGATGACCCAAGTGGTGGAGGTGTTGGTGGAGGCTTACCTTGTCCTCAGGCTTGTAACGAACAATAAAAATAAGCCTATGTGGGAAAGATACATGTATTTATACAGCAAATACCCAATAACGGCAACATCTGACATCATTACGATTTTTCCTGTTATAGTTGGTATAATCTTCTATAAGTATTTATCAAAAGAGATTAAAACATTATTTTATTTCTCAGTAATTCATTTTATTGGTGATATTTACTCCACATGGCTGTCGGTTAAGTGGACGAATAACCTTCATATTTTTAACATACTAGAAATCGTTGAGGCTTCTGGTATGTGTTTTATTTTTTGGATGCTATTCAAGCAATCCACGAAGAAAAAACTTTTACTGATGCTTCTCATAACAGTACTTAGCATTGGCATATTCAAATTCAGAGCAACCGAATTTGCGTTTATACCTTATGTATTCAATAGGCTATGCTATATGATTTTGGTATTTCTTTATTTTCACACACTCCTTTCAGAAACATCAGTAAAAAATATTCTTACACATCCACCATTTTGGCTCTGTGCTACACTCACAATTTATTCAACTGGTAGCATAATAATTTTCCTTTTTGGTGAACAAATACTCTCATCAACTGCACCACATGAAAAATTCACACTTTTTTATGATTTTATTTCGGTTATCAATATTCTTTGTAGAACATTAATTTGTGTAGTTTTTTTTGTCAGCAAATACGAAAAAAACTAATTTTATACGAATTAAAAATTCCTAAAAACAAACCATGATTAATACCAATGACTCTTCTACACTAATCGTAATCGGCTCTGGCATACTATTACTGATGGGAGTTGTCTTAGTAATTTTTGTGGCCTACTATCAGCAACGACAACTCAAACGAGACCTACTACAACAAAAAGCTATGCAAGAGCTTAAAGATGAGATGCAACGCCAAATGCTCGAATCTGCTCTTGAAGTACAAGAAGTTGAACGCATCAGAATTGCCAAAGATTTGCACGATGAAGTTGGAGCCATGCTTTCGGTAACAAAGATGAGTTTCAATCAGCTTTTGCGTAAACTCGATAACGCCGAAGATTTAGCGGTGATGGGCAAACAAACTCGTGAACTTTTAGAACAATCCATTGGACAAGTACGCCGTATTTCAAAAGAACTCGTGCCAAGTACACTTGAAGAATTTGGCCTGATACTATCAATTGATGAATTCATTCAGAAAGTACACTTAGCCTCAACTAGCGAGTTTTCTTTCAGCTATGAGGGCATTAATCAAAAGCAAAGATTCGATAAAAAAATAGAACTTACGATTTATCGCCTCATTCAAGAGCTAGTAAATAATGCACTCAAACACGCAGATGCCAGCGAAATATCCTTGAAATTGGGTATTCAAGATAAAAACATAATATTTACTTTTACTGATAATGGTAAGGGGTTCGATTTCAATGCCGTTCGCAACGACCCCAAACGTGGTTTAGGTTTAAGAAATATGGAAAGCCGCTTAAGCGTTATTAATGGACAGATTGATATTCAATCGAATATTGGCAGTGGCACCATCACGAAAATAGAAATTCCAATTGCTTAAAATTGTCTCTTACGTATGCCGAAAATACAATTAGCAGTGGTCGACGACCACAACCTATTTCGCAAAGGAATGATTTCAATACTCCAGCAAGTACCCGATTTTGAGGTAGTAATGGAGGCCACCAATGGCCAAGAATTTATTGATAAACTTCCAAGCAAAACTATTGATGTTGTCTTATTAGATTTGCAAATGCCTGTGCTCGATGGCATTAAAACAACCGAAATAATCAAAGCTCAATTTCCTGATACTAAAGTACTTATCTTATCAATGCAAGATGAAGACCAATTTGTATTGCATTTGATGGAAATCGGAGCAAACGGATATTTATTGAAAGATACAGACCCAGAAGAGGTTGAAAAGGCTATCCGAAAAGTTAATGAAACGGATATCTATTTTAGCGATTTTGTGAGTAAAATTATGCTCCGAAAAATGAATCGTAAAACCCAACAAGAAAGCAAAATCTTTAATTATAAAACCGACTTATCGGAACGAGAAATACAGATCTTAAAGTATATATGCGAAGGACTTACGACGGCTGAAATTGGCGATATTGTTTCGTTGAGCCCAAGAACTGTCGAGGGCCATCGTCTAAGAATGATGGAAAAATTAGGCCTCAAAAACACGGCAGGTTTAGTAGCCTACGCCATTAGAAATAATTTAGTTTGATATTATATTCGTAGAGACGTTTCATGAAACGTCTCTACTACCCAAATTACGCTCCAACTATTGCCGAAAATTCAATTTCTACCAAATAATCAGCACCAATCAATGCACCAACTTGTACCATCGTTGTACATGGCTTAATAGTGCCGAAAAATTCACCGTGAGCTTTACCTATTTCTTCCCATTTAGAAATATCTGTAGCATAAATACGTGTACGTACTACATCTTTCAAAGACGCCCCCAATTGTTCGAGCACTTTTTCTACTTTCAAAATAATAAACTTTGTTTGCAGGTAAACATCGCCTTTTCCTACCAATTCTCCACTACCATCGGTGGCTACCGTACCAGTCACCTCAATCATATTTCCCACTTTTACTGCACGAGAATATCCGATAATGTCTTCCCACTTTGCTCCTGTCGAAACGTTAATTCTTTCCATTAATTTGTTTAGTTTAATAAATTTTCCTTGATAAAATTAATAACTATGCCGTGCCATTTATGAAATGTCATTTTCTAAAGGTAATAAAAAAGCTTTTTTCTGACATCTTGTCAGTAAATTTCTTATTGGCAAAATAATTGTCGAAATTTGCACAAAATAAAATAGATTACAAAATGGCAGAGAATAAAGAAGAAGCAACTGAGCAAACAACCGTAGAGACCAACGAAAACGTAGAAGAACAAACTGTAGTTGCAGAAGAAGCGAATGAAGGAAATGGAGCGGAGTCTGAATCTGCATCACTTGAAGCACAACTTGCCGAAGCAAAAGATAAATATTTACGTTTGTATGCCGACTTTGAAAACTTCCGTCGTCGTACATCCAAAGAAAAGGTAGATTTGATTCAGAATGCGGCAGAGGGGCTTATCAAAGAACTCATTCCGATTATTGATGATTTCGAGCGTGCTAATAAATCATTCGAAACAGTTTCAGAAGTTGAGCCTTTGAAAGAAGGTATCGCATTGATTTTCAACAAATTCCAAAAGACTTTAGCCAATAAAGGTGTAAAGGCCATGGACGCTAAAGGTAAAGAATTTGATGTTGAACTTCACGAATGTATTACGCAATTTGCGGCAGGCGATGAAAACAAAGGAAAAGTAATCGACGAAGTAGAAAAAGGGTATTACCTAAACGAAAAAGTAATTCGCTACGCAAAAGTGGTAGTGGGTTCATAAAATAATGAAGAATTGAGAATTAAAAATTAAGGATTAAAACAACCTTTTAGGTTAGTATTTCAATGCTTAGTTCTACATTCTTGGTTCTTAATTCATACAAAAATGGCACAGAAGAAAGATTTTTATGAAGTACTGGGCGTTGCTAAAAATGCATCAGAAGATGATTTAAAGAAAGCCTACAGAAAACTGGCTATTCAATATCACCCAGATAAAAATCCTGGGGATAAAGCTGCTGAGGAAAAATTTAAAGAAATTGCCGAAGCTTACGGCGTATTATCAGACCCTGAAAAACGCCAACGTTACGACCAGTTTGGGCATCAAGGTGTAGGCGGAGCGAGTGGCTTCGGTGGCGGTGGCGTAAACATGGAAGATATTTTCGGAAGTGTTTTTGGTGAAGATAGTCCATTTAGTAGTTTCTTCGGTGGTGGTGGTGGTGGCCGCCGTGGTGGCCCAAGCGTAAGAAAGGGCTCAGATTTAAGAATTAAGCTTAAGCTTAATTTAGAAGAAATTGCCAATGGTGTTGAGAAAAAAATAAAAGTAAAACGCTACGTTGCTTGTAATACTTGTAGCGGAAACGGCTCGAAAAATGGTACTTCATTGAAGACCTGTTCGACTTGTAACGGACAAGGGCAAGTGCGTAAAGTAGTCAATACTATGCTAGGCCAAATGGTTTCAACCAGTCCGTGTCCTACTTGTCAAGGAGAGGGTAAGGTTGTCACTGAGCGTTGCGATGTTTGTTTCGGAGAAGGCCGTCAGCTTAATGAAGATTTGCTTTCAATTAAGATTCCTGCTGGTGTAGCCGAAGGTATGCAGCTATCAATGTCAGGCAAGGGTAATGTGCCTACCAGAGGTGGTATTGCTGGCGATTTATTGATTGTAATCGAAGAAGAAGAACATCCAGAATTAAAGCGTGATGGCGGTAATATTGTTTATGAATTACGCATGAATTTTGCTGATGTAGCCCTTGGAAAAGAAGTTGAAGTACCAACTGTGGGTGGAAAGGTAAAAATCAACATCAAAGCAGGAACGCAATCTGGTGAAATATTACGTCTGAAGGGTAAAGGACTCAAAGAATTAAATAGCTACGGTGTTGGCGACCAATTGATTCATGTAAGTGTATTTACACCTACTTCTTTGACTACCGAAGAACGAGCGATTCTTGAAAAACTAAGAATTTCGCCTAGTTTTCAGCCTAAAGCAGATAAAAATGATAGAAGTATTTTTGATAAAATGAAAGACTTCTTCCATTAATAAGAGAAAATAAAAATCCCTTTATCGTTTATAAAGGGATTTTTGTTTAAATATTACATCAAATACTTTCTACCACATCTTCTGCCACAAATCTATATTTAGGCTTCACACTTGGCTGATTCGCATCTTCTACATTTCTATAACCAATAGCCACTGCAAATAGAGGCTTATACCCTTCAAGTTTTAAAATTTCGGCATATTTTTCGTTTTCAATTCCTTCCATTGGCGTAGAGTCTATTCCCATAGCGGCACAGGCACTTAAAAAGAAACCCAATGCAAGATATACTTGATGCCCAAACCAAGATTTAATCTCAGCTTCAGAAAGAGGTTTGATGTGTTGTTTGTAATAAGCTACTGCACCTTCAGGCAAATTCTTCTGAATTTTCTCTTCAAATAATTGCACATCATCAATTGCACAGAAAACTACGACGTGACTTGCGTCATCAACCTTAGGTTTATTGAAAATAGACGCATCTGCTAAACTGCTTTTCAGACTATTTTCAGAAACAAAATAAAACTTCCAAGGCTGGCTATTGATAGATGATGGACTTAATCGAATAATCTCTTTTAATGCTTCAATATCTGCCTCCGAAACCTTTTTAGAGGGGTTATACTTTTTTGTAGTATATCTACTTTTTGCTAATGCTAAAAAATCCATGATTAGTTTTTAAATTTTATACTATAATATTTATAGTTGCAAAACTAAGTATAGTAATTTATCTTTGCAATAACGGTTAAAAATGATAGTATATGAAATATTGTATTGATAATAAAGAATATCCTTGTAGTACAAGCCTAACCATGAAATATATAGGAGGAAAATGGAAAGCAGTGATTCTCATTCATTTAATTGAAAGAAAACGTTATAATGAATTAAGAAAAGAACTACCGATGGTTACCGAAAGAACCATTAGCCTTCAACTAAAAGAATTGGAAGAAGATGGCTTAATAAGTAGAACTGTACATACGAGTAAACCTCCCTTAAAAGTAGATTATGAACTGACAGAATTCGGAAAAACACTTATTCCAGTATTAAAAGCTGTGGCTGATTGGGGGAAAAGTGCGGCTAATGCCGATAAAAGAGTAAAAGAAATAAGTACTCAGTAATAGACAAACTTGTATCAAAACCCTAATATTGAATCCAAAAACGCTTAATAATGATTTCTACTTAGCGGCTTTTAAGATAATTTAAGAACCTTTTCTACGCAATTATCCATCAAATTGCCTAATTTTGAAGCATCAAGAGAATATTCATTCACTAATCTCAAAAAATGAACAATTTCACAAGGCTCAATAACATCGTCGGATGGGCGGTTTTTGCCGTTTCACTTATTACTTATACACTCACCGTTGAACCTACCGCCAGCTTTTGGGACTGCGGAGAGTTTATTGCTTGTTCTTATAAACTACAAGTTCCACACCCAGCTGGTGCACCTTTATTCTTATTAATTGGCCGCATGGCTTCTTTGTTAGCAGGAAGCGATGTAACGAAAGTGGCTTTGATGGTCAACATGGTTTCAGTTATTGCCAGTGCCTTCACTATTTTATTTATGTTCTGGACAATCTCACTTTTAGCTCGTAAGGTTTTCGGCAAAAAAGGAGAAGAACTTGATACTACACAAATCATTCTTGTGCTTGGTGCTAGTGCAGTAGGCTCATTAGTATATGCTTTTTCTGATTCATTTTGGTTTTCGGCAGTTGAGGCTGAGGTTTACGGAATGTCGTCTTTCTTTACAGCTATTGTAATCTGGGCTGCTTTCCGTTGGGAAATTATTGAAGATGAAGCACAAGCTAATCGTTTCTTAATTTTTACTGCTTATTTAGTGGGTCTTTCGATTGGTGTTCACTTACTTAACCTCGTTACGATTCCTGCATTAGGCTTAGTATATTATTACAAAAAAGCAAAAAAAATCACTTGGAAAGGCGGTATTACTGCTTTCTTAATAGGTATGGTTGTTTTAGGTGTGGTAAACGTTGGTGTTATTACAGGTTTCCCATCACTTGGTTTTACTTTCGAAAAATTATTTGTAAATACATTCGGTTTACCATTCAGTTCTGGTATCATTTTCTTCGTAATTTTATTAGTTTCATCTCTTTCTTACGGAATTTTCTACACACAGAAAAAAGGAATGGTTATTGCCAACACCGCATTGATTTCATTTGCATTTGTATTGATTGGATATTCTTCTTATACAATCGCCTTGATTCGTTCGAACTACAACCCACCAATCAACGAAAATAACCCAAGCAACGTTCTGAACTACGTTTCATATTTGAAGCGTGAACAATATGGTAGCCGCCCATTACTTTATGGTCCTGTTTTCACAGGTAAATTAGAATCAATCGAAAATGGTGAGCCTATCTACAAAATGGGCAAAGACAAATACGAAATCTACGATTATAAGCCAAACTACATTTGGGGACCAAACAGCGAAAGCCTATTGCCTCGTATGTGGAGTACAGATGGTGGGCATCAACAAATCTATCGTCAAGAAATGGGGCTTTCTCCTGACCAAAAACCTACGCTTTTCACAAACTTAGGCTACATGATTAAGCGTCAGATGGGTTATATGTATTGGCGTTATTTTGCTTGGAATTTCTGGGGACGCTCAAGCGATATTGAAGGAGCTGGGCCAACTAATATTTTTGAGTCTAAAAACAACCTACCTCCAGCGATTAAAGAAAATCGTGGTCGTACCAACTTCTTTGGTTTACCCGTAATTTTAGGTATTTTGGGCTTACTGTATCACTATTTCCGACGTGAGCGTGATGCACTCATTATGTTCTTATTATTCATTTTTACTGGTATTGGTTTAGTTGTTTACCTCAATTCTCCTCCAGTAGAACCACGTGAACGTGACTATATCTATGTAGGTTCGTTCTATATTTGGGCTATTTGGATTGGCCTTGGCGTTTTAGGCTTGTTTGATTATGTATTGAAATTTATCAAAAACTCGCAAAGTAGAGCTGTGGCCGCAACGGTAGTTGGATTGGCGGTTCCGCTTATCATGCTTCCACAAACTTGGAAAGGTCATGACCGTTCAGGACGCTACCACCAAGTAGATTTTGCTAAAAACTTATTAAATTCTTGTGCTCCAAATGCAATTCTCTTCACTGGTGGAGATAATGATACTTTCCCACTTTGGTATGTTCAAGAAGTAGAAGGTTTCCGTACTGACGTACGTGTTTGTAACCTAAGTTTATTGGGTACAGACTGGTATTGCGAGCAAATGAAACGTAAAACTTACCTATCAGAAGCTTTACCGATTACATTTAGCACAGACCAATTATTGAGCGGTGTAAATGACCAGATTCCTTTCGTTGAACGTTTGAATGACCCAATCAACTTGAAGGATTATTTAGAATTAGTGAAGAAAAACGACCCTGCAATTCAGATTCCTTTAACAACTGGGGAAAGTATTAATTCTTTACCTTCTGATAGTCTCTTCTTAAATTATGATGTTGAATCGGTGAAGAAAATGGGCTTCGTGCCAAAAGAATTTGAATCATACATGACTGGTCAGATGACTTGGAATATAGGCAAACGCGACCTATTGAAGAATGATTTAATGCAACTCGAAATGATTGCACAAAACAACTGGAAACGTCCGATTTATTTTGCAGGAACATTGGCCAACGATAATTACTTGAACCTCAAAGATTACATGCAGTTGGAAGGCTATGCCTACAGATTATTGCCCGTAAAAGTTAGTCAAGGAGATGATGGCTTTGCCAATACTGAAGTAATGTATAACAACATGATGAAGAAAATGGCATGGAGAGGCATGGATAATCAGAAGGTATATTATGATTCAGAAACGTACTTGAAAGTTCCAATCATTACTGCTCGTTTAGCATTCTTGCGTTTAGTTGACCAATTGGTAAGAGAAGATAAAAAAGCGAAAGCGAAAGAGGTACTAGACTACGCTAACAAGGTATTACCTGACAATGTTATTCCTTATGACCAACTTTGTACGAACTATGTGATGTATTATTTCGAAGTTGGCGATTCGAAGAAAGCCATGGAAATTGCTGAGATTTTGGCTAAACGTGCCGAAGGAAACTTGGCTTACTTCACTCAAAAAGCTAATATAACAAGTGCTGAATGGATGCCTGATAACGTACAAAGCTACATTCAGATTAGCTTAAGAAACTTACAAGTTATTGGTAATATTTGTAGCCGCAATAAGCAAGAAGAAGCTGCGAAACGCTATGAAGCTATTTACAATAAATATTATTCAAGAGTTGCAGAATAAGAAAGAAGACTACAAGGAAGAGTTCGCTTAAAGCGAACTCCTCCTTGTAAAACATAAAAAATCCTCGTTGAACAATTCGACGAGGATTTTTTATTATATTTGCAATACTGTTGCATTTGCTTGCAACAAAGGTCTAAAATTGTGCAAAAACCAAAAATGAAGCGAACACTACTTATATACATCATTTTATTAAATTTGGGTGCTGGGAAAATTCAAGCCCAAAACTCAAAAGACTGTGACTGCTTCATTCAAGGTATTGTTCAAGACCAAAATACCAAACAGCCAATCATCGGAGCAGTTGTGTTAATAAAGGAGTTAAACAAAGGCATAAGCACAGATAGTAAAGGTTTTTACCGTATTTCTAATCTTTGTCAAGGAAAATACACCATAATCGGCCGAATAGTAGGGTATGAAGAGAAAAGCTACACTATCAATTTAGAACATGGAGCTGAACAAAATATAAAACTTAACGAAACCGAACTACACTTAGCCAATATTGATATAAAAGCACAAAAAATTGATAATCTGACTCAAAATAAAAGCTTACTTGAGAATACGGCACTTGACCAAACTCGTGGACAATCATTAGGAGAAGCATTGAAACAGATTTCTGGCGTAACTACCTTACAAACAGGAAGTTCGATAGCTAAACCTGTTATTCACGGTATGCATTCGAATAGAGTTTTAATTATGAACAATGGTGTAAGACAAGAAGGCCAACAATGGGGTAGTGAACACGCCCCTGAAATAGACCCATTTGTTGCTAAAAAAATCACCGTTTTAAAAGGAGCCGCTGGAGTTCGCTATGGTTCTGATGCTATTGCGGGTGTAATTATGCTCGAACCCGATGCCCTACCCGACTCTACTCTCATAAAAGGTGAAGTAAATAGTATATACTTTTCAAATGGCCATCAGGCGGTCAATTCAGGTATTTTAGAAGGGGGTATTAGGAAATATTCAAAAGACCAAATACCCTATTCTTTCGGTATGAGATTGCAAGGCACATACAAGCGTGGTGGTGATATTTCAACCCCAAATTATCGCTTAGCCAATACTGGAATCGAAGAAATAAATTATTCTTTATCAGCCAATTACAAGAAAAGAAACTTCAATTCTGAGGTATTTTATAGTCAATTTAATACCCAATTAGCTGTTTTTGCGGGTTCACATATTGGGAATGTTACTGACCTCATTGATGCAATCAAACGCGGAACGCCCCTAGCCATTTATACACCCGAAAACTTCAGCTATAACATTGGCCGCCCTTACCAAGATGTTCAACACAATTTATTAAAACTCAAAAATTCACTTAAAATAACAAAAGGTATTTTGAGTCTTACATTGGGTAAACAATACGATTTTAGAAGAGAAATAGATATTTTGAGAGGAGATAAAAATTTAACTCAATTATTTAAACTCAATACCTACACTGGCGAGTTACTCTTTGAACACCAACCAATTTTGAAAATCCTTACGGGTTCAATTGGCATCAACTCTCTTTATCAAGAAAATCTCACAACAGGTACACTCACAGCACCCCGCACATCAACGGTATTGATTCCAAATTTCCAAAACTTTACATCTGGCCTATTCTTGATTGAACGAATAGTAAGAAAACAATGGGAAATTGAAACAGGGTTTCGATATGATTTTCGACATTTGAGTGTTTATCGAATTCCAAGAGGTACACAAAGTGTTGAACATGATATCAGAAATAATCAGAATTTTACAGGCACCGCTGGTATTAATTATCGCCCCAATGCTCGCTGGAATTTCTTGACTAATATTAGTTCAGCATGGCGTGCTGCAACTGTCAACGAACTCTACAGTGATGGAGTACATCATGGAGCTGCGAGTTTTGAGCGTGGAGATGAAAATTTACAACCCGAAAAAGCTTTGAATACTTCTTTTACGGCTAACTATATTGCTAAAAACATTCAATTTGAGGCACATATCTATAATAATTTTATACAAAATTTTATTTTTTTATCACCAACAGGAAGGCCCGCTCTAACTATTCGTGGGGCATTTCCAGAATTTATCTATACTCAAACGCAGGCTCTTTTTCAAGGTTTTGATTTAAGCTCTAACTTTCAGTTTATCAAGTACTTTTCGTTCAATTCTAAACTTTCATACCTAAAAGCTCAAGATATTACTCACCAACAACCACTTATTCAGATTCCAGCTAACAGACTTGAAAATACTATCCGATTCGAAAAGAAAAATACCTCCGTTTCACTGACCCATTTATATGTAGCGAAACAAAAGAGAATTCCCACGAAAATTATTTTTACAGATATACCTAGTTCTGAAATTGTATTCACTGAATACGGTGGTGATTTCGCCCCACCTCCTGCGGCATATATGCTTTGGAGTGCTACCATAAGCCAGCAAATAACATTAAGCCAACAATCAAGACTTAATGTTTCGATTACCATCAACAATGCACTCAATACATCCTATCGTGATTACCTCAATCGCTTCAGATACTTTGCTGATGAAATTGGTCGTAATGTGGCCTTAAGAGTTAAATATTCATTTTAATTTTTGCAACTCTATTGCATTAATATTTTTTGTTTTCTATATTTGCAACAACAATGCAAAAGTAATAGTATTACAAAAACAAACTCATCTCAGACAATGACCAAACAACAAAATTTACTTCTCAGCTTATTGATTAGCATAGGCCTTTTTTTTAGTAGCTGTAAGAAGGATTCGATAGAAACACAAGAAGAAAACGAATTAATAACCACCGTAAAACTTAATTTCACGAGTGGAGGGGTAACCCAAACATTTAAGTTTAATGACCCTGATGGCGATGGTGGTGCAGCTCCAACAATTGATAACATCAGTCTAAAAGCAAACACAACATACACGCTCACAATTCAGGTTTTAGACGAATCAAAAAGTACTATCAATGATATTACCAACGAGGTGAGTGCCGAAAGCGATGAACACTTGTTTGTTTATACCCCAACACCGAGTAATTTATTGACTTATGTATATGGAGATAAAGATACAAATGGTTTTGTAATCGGGCTTACTGGAACCGCTAAAACAACTACTGCTGGAAATGGTCAACTAAAAGTTCAGTTACGCCACCAACCACCAGTCAATGGAAAAAAAGTAAAAGATGGTACCCCTACCCCCGGTAGCGACGATATGAATATTAACTTCAACCTTATAGTTCAATAATAAAAAAGGCCCGAAATTAAATTTCGGGCCTTTTTTTTCTTTTTGGGTTACGATATTTTTTTGATTAACTAGAACTACTTCCTTCGACCCAATAAACTTAATAAAATCAACTAATTTTTTTATTGTTTATTTCCTCTAATAGCTACCTAACTAATCAAAAAAAGAATTTTGTTATCATTTTAATAACATTGAAAACTATTGCTTATTAAAAATAAGCTAAGCAAGATTTTCAATACAAAATTATTGAATAATTATTAAACAAAAAAACAACTTTTTTCACTTGTTTTTAAGGAATTAATAGAACATTAGTTTACAATCAACAAAAAATACAGAATATTATTTGATAAGAACTAAAATTTGTCTGCCTTAAATGAAAATATTATCTTAGCAGGAAAACAAAATCTAATAAGAATGACAAAAAAACGTATTGCAATTGATATGGACGACGTATTGGCGGCCGCTGGAAAGAAAATCCTTGCAACTTATAACCAACTCATAGGGACTAACTTTAAAGATGAAGATTTTGATGGGAAAGCCTATTTCGATGTTTTAGATGAGCAATATTACCCTGTAATTAGAGAAAAAATCTTCGAACCAGGTTTTTTCAGAGATATGGAAGTAATGCCCGATGCAATAGAAGTTGTAAAGAAACTTCATGACCGTTTTGAGGTATTTATTGTCTCGGCAGCAACAGAGTTTCCTAATTCATTAAAAGAAAAAATTGAATGGTTGGAAGAACATTTTCCTTTCATTTCTTGGAAAAACGTTGTTCTTTGTGGCGATAAAACTATTATTTCTGCAGATTATTTGATTGATGACCACGAGAAAAATCTTAAACCATTTAAAGGTAAAGCATTGATGTTTAACGCCACTCATAACCAACTGCTAACTGATTACGATAGGTTTTATAATTGGAAAGAAATTGAGGCATTTTTTGATGCACAATAATTAAGATTTCATCCTACCCATTCATGACAAAACACTATGACAGCCAAACAAATTGTTGAGCAATTAACCTCATTTCCAAACCGAGGGGTAGCTACACCTAACGAAACTCCTGTATTGGAATTTTTATCGAGTCTATTTACAAATCAGCATTTAAGTAAAGAGTCATTTAGAACTCCAAAAACATATATTTCGGTAGTTTGGTGGTTAATTTTGGGAATTTCTGGTGGACTAATCTGTCTAAACTTCTCCACAATTATTGGCTTAATCATAGTTTTTATATTCGTGACGATGTCGCTACTTTATTTCAACTGGTATGCATCACCTGTCACGAGTTTTCCACCCTTGGTTACATCTCATAATTTAGTCGTAAAAAATCAAAACTCGAGCAAGCCCAAGAAACTAATCTTAATGGCTCATTGGGACACCGCCCCCATTTCATTGCTTTATCGCCCTGAAATAGTAGGAAATTTCAGAAAATCGCTCAAAACGAGTCTGATACTCATGATGATAGCACAGTTTTTGGCTATTTCTCAGTTTTTACTTCCAAACAATTTTTTACTGCTTATTTCAAATGTTTTGGCTCTTTATTTTCTGATTCAAGGCATCACTGCGAGTATTGATTTCTTTAGACTTGGCTATTCTAATGGTGCATCAGATAATGCAACTGGTGTAGCGGCGGCTATTGAAACTGCTCGCAAATTATGGCGTAAAAATTTAGAAAACCTTGATGTAGAATTAGTTTTAACTGGAGCTGAAGAGGTTGGAATGATTGGTGCAAGGGCTTATATGAAAGCTCATTATGAAACATTTACCAAAGAAACATACCTTATCAACTTTGATACGCTAGGTAGTGGAGATTTAAAGATTATTACTCAAACAGGAAGCTGGGGAAATATTGTCTATGATAACGATTTAGTAAAAATTGCCACTGAAATCACTCAGAATAATTCGGCTTTGCAAGAAGTGAAAACAGGTGCTTGGCACACGGCCGATTTTGATTCTGTATGGTTTCAAAGAGCAGGTATTCCATCTGTTACTTTGGCGGCACTCAACAAAAACGGTCGAATGCCTAATATACATCGCCCAACAGACATACTTGCTAATGTAGATTTCAAACCTATGGAAAAGGCTATTATGCTTGCAGAAGTCATCGGGATACAACTAAACAACCCTAAACATGAATCGTAACCAAACCATTACTTATGCCATTCTCGGCATAACCAACATTTTTTCAGGCTTTTTGGGACTTGAATGGCTTAATTTTCTGACAAAGCCATTGCTCATGATTACTTTGGCTATTTTTTATTTTCAGCATGTAAAAACAAGCCTAAATACTGTCGATAGAATCATGATTATTGCTTTGGTTTTTTCTTGTTTGGGCGATACTTTTCTCATGTTTCAAGGAAAAAATCCGCAGTTTTTTCTTTTAGGTTTAGGTTCATTTTTAGTATCTCAATTATCTTACGCTTTTGTTTTTCGAAAGCAAGGGAAAACTCAGCATATTAGGAGAATACCATTTCTTATTTATGTCATTTCACTGCTAACTTTTTTATTCGGAAGTATTCCAGCAGCATTCAAAGCTCCGGTAATTGTCTATGCTTGTGCGATTAGTCTGATGGGAATAACAGCCTCCGAGCGGACAAGTTCCACCAATAGCTTTCAACAAGTATTGATTGGAGCTATCCTTTTTATCATTTCCGACTCGCTAATTGCTATCAATAAATTTGCAATAGCAATACCCCTTTCTGGCTTTTGGATAATGATTACTTATATCGTTGCTCAATATTTCATTGTCAATGGCATTTTATTGAACCGAAAGCAGTAAAAAGAATAAAGTCAGACTCTGCAAATGCGGAGTCTGACTTTATTCTTAAAAATATTTAAGGAAATTCCAGAACCTTCTTTTTTGCAAATACTCAAAATCTTCTTCATTATCATAAGCTTCACATTCGAAACTAATTTTTCGATACGCTTGCCAAAATTTTCTACAACGAAAATAATGAAAAAGCCACTCTCCTACATACCAAATATAAAATGGTAAAATTAGCAGTTCTAATTGCTGTCTGATATGAATCATTTCATGATTAATCAGCACTTTACTAGGCTTTTTAGAACGCACAATAATAAACGGAAAGAGCGTAATTCCTTGTATTTTTCGGAGTGGAACTCCTTTAATAACAATCATTTTTTCAATTTCTTAAAGCAAAATCATGCTTAATCATCTGCTTTTTACTTCTTTTTGATAACCTCCTTAATCGGTTGACCAACGCAACCATTTGGTTCTAAAATATTCAACATTGCTGCCAAAGTAGCAGAAATATCGGCGATATAAGTTTGTTCAACGGTTTCGCCTTGTTGAACACCCCATCCATACCATAATAAAGGCACGTGGCGGTCATATTGCCACATTGTACCGTGAGTTGTACCTTTCTTATAACCACTATACCAAGCAGGCTCAAATAAAATCATGATATCTCCACTGCGTTTTGGATTATACACATTCTCAATTAATGGTTTATAGTAGGGCGGAATAGTTGCCGAAGCAATATCGTGCATATTCACAACTTGATAAACTGATGAACCCAGAATGAGCATTTTTTCTTTGACTAATTCATAAACTTGAGCCATTGAAACATTCTTCTTTTTCATCAAATCTTTGTCAAGATATAACTGGTAGTTATCTTGAGCTTTAATCCATTTACCTTCACCAAATTTAGCCACCATTTCTCCATTTAGGTAGTTTATTTCTTTCGATAGTTCTACAATACCCGATGGAATTTTATGCTTTTTCAAGAATCCAGCTACATCAGCTACCCCGTGGTCAGCGGTAAGAAATACTGTATAATTACCTTTACCTAAAGTCATATCTAAATTTTTCAATACTTCAGCAATATCGCGGTCAAGACGTAGATAGGTATCTTCTATTTCAATAGAATGAGTACCTGTGGCATGTCCTACATAATCAGGAGTTGAGAAACTTACACAAAGAAAATCTGTTTCTTTACTTTGCCCCATTTTTTCATTTTTAAGCGTAGCCAAAGTCATTTCTTTCGTAAGCGTATTTCCGTAAGCCGAAGTAAGTAATGCAGAAATATTCGCTAAAGAATGAGGGAAAACAGGCGATTTTTCACCCGAGAGAACATTCTCATATTCTTGGTCATCTTCTTCACTTTCAGTGTATTCTTTAATCGGTAAAAGAGTGGTCCACTTTTGAGCAATTAGTTTATCTGGCCACTTCTGAGCATTAAAATCTTGAACCCACTTTGGTAGCTCATTCATATAATAAGTACTCGAAATCCAATTTCCTGACTTCGCATCAAACCAATAAGCCGCATCGGCACTGTGGCCTGCTGGTAAAATACCTCCTCTATCTTTGATTGCAATCCCAATTACTTTAGAGCGAAACTCGGTAGCAATCTTCAACTGGTCGGTGATGGTAGTTGTGTGCATATTTACAGGCGAACGCTTTCCTTCAACGGCAGAAGCCTCTGTTCCAACTGCTTTTACAGTTGTATCCTCGGCTACATATACCGAGCGATTAGCCAGTGGGTCGTACCATTCATTACCAATAATACCATTTACTGCTGGAACCGAGCCTGTGTAAACAGCGGCGTGTCCTGGGCCAGTTATTGTATTAGCATAATGATAATGATTGTTTTTACAGTTGAACCCTTCATTCATTAAACGCTTGAACCCACCTTCAGTATATTTATCGTAGTAGCGATAAAGGTAGTCATAACGCATTTGGTCAACCATGATACCTAATACAAGTTTAGGTTTTTTTGAGGTAGTTGGTGTTTCTTTTTTTTGAGCTGAAGCTCCAAATCCTATTAAAAAAAGTAAAAAGATTAGTCGTTTCATTAGAGATAGGGTTAAAAATAGTTTTTTCAATTATACATTGCAATATGATTTTGGCAAACAAAGCATTTTTAAAACTTTTTATAAAAACCTTATTGATTGCCAAAATTAATTATCTTCAACTAAAATACAGTCAAATACTATATTTAATATTTGTAAAATAATCTTCCTTTATCATAGTCTTCTATGTCATTTTTGAATTACCATCATAACTTTGTACATTTGCAGGGTTATGCGAGATTTTTTTACAGAGTCAAATCAAAAATTACAGTCGTTCAACGATTTTCTGAGTGTACCTCGAAAAATTGTCATTACTACCCATCAAAACCCCGATGCCGACGCACTTGGCTCATCGTTGGGCTTAGCCGCATACCTAAAGAAAAAAGGACACCATCCTACAGTAATCACCCCAACTGATTATCCGGATTTCTTAAGGTGGATGTCGGGTGAAAGTGATGTAATTAATTTTGAGGGAGAACGACACGAAACTGCCAAAAAGCTTATCGCAAATGCAGAAATGATTTTCTGTCTAGACTTTTCGATTCTTAATCGAATCAAAAGTATGGAAGCATTTGTTCGCCAAGCACCTGCAAAAAAAGTTTTAGTTGACCACCACCAACAACCTGAAGCCTTTGCCGATTATGTTTTCTGGAATGAGCGAGCCGCAGCTACTTGTGAGTTAATTTATGAGTTAATTGAAAAACTTGGCGATAAAGAACTGATTGATATTCCAACTGCAGAATGTCTTTATGCGGGTCTTGTGACAGACACGGGGTCGTTCAGATTTGATAGTACTACGCAAGAAGTACACCGAATTGCCGGCGAATTAATTGCTGTCGGCATTCATTCGAATGGCATCCACAGAAGGATTTTTGATAGTAATTCATTCGACCGAATGAAATTTTTAGGATTTGTTTTAGGAGAAAAACTCACTTATCTTCCTGAATACAATGTGGCTTACATGGCTATTTCGAAAGAGGAATTAAGTAGATTTAGCTCAAAAAATGGAGATACTGAAGGAGTAGTGAATTATGGGCTTTCTATCAAAGGTGTAATCATGGCCGCTATTTTTACCGAAAAAGAAGATATGATTCGAATTTCATTGCGTTCGGTAGATGATTTTTCGGTAAGCGAATTAGCTCGTACTCACTTTAATGGAGGCGGTCATAAAAATGCAGCGGGAGGGCGTTCGAGTGAATCACTTGAGAAAACTGTAGAGCAATTTTTAGCCTTACTACCACAATATAAAGAGCAGTTAGTGGGCAATTAAATTTCAAATAAAATAATTTTACAAAGCTTAAATTCAATATTAATATACCAATTTCAATGACAAAATTTTTTAAAACAACATTGAGCGTTGCAGCTGCAACAAGCCTTCTTTTCTCTTGTAATCAATTTAAGGTTACAGAAGACCCAGATGGCTCAAAATACCAAATTCACGAAGCAGGTAAAGGAAAAAAGATTAAAACTGGCGATATGTTAACCTTCGATTTAGTGATTAAGTCTTCTATCGACTCTACTTTCGAAGATACTTACAAGCGTAAACAACCAATCACTATGGTTGCTCAGCCAGGTTTGTATAAGGGTTCATTCGAAAACGCACTTATGCACCTTACAGAAGGAGATAGTGCCACTGTTTTTGTGAATGCCGACTCACTTTTCACACGTATGGGACAAACCATTCCTCCGGGTATCACGAAAGGGTCTGATTTAAAATTCATCGTTAAAATCAAATCTACACAAACTCGTGAAGATTTCCAGAAGGCTCAAAATGAGAAAAAGAACAACGAAGCAAAATTAATGGAAGAATTTGCAAAGAAAAACTTTCCAAATGCAACTAAAACACAATATGGTATCTATCATACCGTTGTTAAAGAAGGTACAGGTGATTTAATCAAAGCAGGACAAGTTGTAACGGTTGATTATACAGGTAAACTAATGAACGGAAAGGTATTTGATAGTTCAGTAGGTAAGCCTGGTCCAAAATTCCAAGTAACAGTAGGTCAAGGAGCAGTGATTCCGGGTTGGGAACAAGCATTATTATTAATGAAGAAAGGCGAAAAAAGCATTATCTTCATCCCTTCGAGTTTAGCTTATGGCGAACAAGGTGGGGGTCCAATCGAACCTTTCAGTTCATTGATTTTTGAAATGGAAATATTAGATGTTAAATAATCACTACGAGCCAAGTTCTAAAAATTTGGCTCGTTATATTTTAAATTAATAGTAAAATAGAGATGAAGAAGATTGCCTTATTATTTGTTTTAGTAGGTTTAGGTTTGTTTGTAAGTTCATGTAGTGGTTTCTTAGAAAATAATATCGAAGCCACCAATAAAAGAGATGCTCAGGCTATATCTGATTATATAAAACAAAAAAATCTTCAGATGCTCAACACCGCTACGGGGGTTTGGTATTCGGTTAATAAACCAACTTTAGGGCGAAATGCACAAGTAGGAGATGAAGTAACTTTTCACTATTTCCTTTATCTACTTGATGGTACTCGTATTGATAGTACTTCAAGATTAAAGAACGAACCAGCAAAAATTACTTTAGGAGCAGCCAATGTAATAGCTGGTTTTCTAGAGGCAATGTCTATTTTAAAAGAAGGTGAACGAGGTACCTTCCTCATTCCTTCGCAGTTAGGATTTGGTTCGCAGGCGAGTGTGACAGTTCCTGCTAATTCAGTACTCAAATTAGATTTAGAGTTAGTAAAACTTCGTTCTGAAGATCAGATCATTGATGATTATGTAGCAGCAGCAAAACTTCCTCTAACTGAAAAAACCTCAACTGGTCTTCGCTTCTTACGCACTCTTGAAGCACCAACGGGTACTCAGCTAAAAGTAGGCTTATCGACAGTTGTAAAATACACGGGCTATTTAGCCTCTACTGGCAAACAATTTGACTCTGGTCAATTAACAGTAGGATTAGGAGATGGAGCAGTAGTAAAAGGTTTTGAAGAAGGATTATTAAAAATGCGGGTGGGCGAAAAAGCTGTGCTCGTATTTCCATCAACCTTAGGTTATGGTGTAAATGGTAGTAATACGACCATTCCGCCTTATGCACCGCTTATTTTTAACGTAGAAATTGTAAGTGCGAAATAACTTAAATTCGTTTTAGAATTTTACATGCAAAACCTCTGAACCTTTCAGAGGTTTTGGTGTTTTTATCAGTAGCATAATTTATCTTTATTAATGGCAAAGCTACCTAAAGAACTCGAAAAGGCAATTTTAGAATTACCCTCAAAAGAAAAAGACAAACTTTTACTCAAACTTATAAGTAAAAATGAGTTATTGAGCGAACAACTTTATTTTCAACTACTTGAAGATGAATCTGATTTAAAATTTAAACGTGAAGAGATAAAAAAACAAATATTGAAGGTATCGAAAATGTATCATGATACACCAGGATGGATGATGATGGATATGCGAGACTTAAGTGGGCGTATCACTCATCATGTAAAAGTAACTAAAGATAAATATGGTGAAATAGAGCTTAATCTTTATTTATTAGATATGTTTTTTGAAAATCAAGCTTCCCATTTGGAAAATTATTCAGGTAAAACTGACTCAATCGCTTTATATATTGCCAAACGAACGGAGTTAATTCTTAAAAAATTACCAAAACTACACGAAGATTATTATGTAGAATTTGAAAAAAGCATGAATCTCTTGCTTGAAAGAGTGCATACTAAGTGCCCAGCTTATTATGCTCGTCAAATGCAATTACCTAAATTCTGGTCATATTAAAAAAAGCTACCATTTAGGTAGCTTTTAATCTAGAAGCCTAAATCAACTTCCAATATATAAAGGTTCAACTCAGTGCATCATTAAAGTTTTATAGCGAAGCGGTTGTATTTATTTTAGGTGCAATAAAATGCTTCCCTTTTTGTGATTTTGCTCGTTCTAATTCATTCTTAAGATAATCGGCAGGAAAAAATCCACGATAACGCCCCACATATTTCGTTTTAGCATCTAACAAAACTAATGTCGGATAAACATCTACCGAAAAACGGTCAGCAATAGCCATTCCATCAAACGAATCAATATCTACCTTATATACCATGTAGTTTGTGTTTAAAAATGACACTAAACTAGGATTCGAAAAAGTTTCATTTTCGAGTTTCTTGCACGGGCCACACCAACTTGCCCAAAAATCAAGTAAAATTGGCTTTTTAAGTTTTTTAGCCTCTCTCAAAAAATCATCATAACTACCCTGATAAAAATCAATTTGATTTTGGGGTACATTTTCTAATGAAGTGTAAGAAGCAAGTGTTACAAGTGTAACTCCCAACAGCAGTGTTAGTTGAAGTCTCATAGCAAAGTTTTTAATTTATAAATAGATGATATACATCACCTTTTTTCTCACAAAAGGCGATATTTCTTGTTAATCAAATATTAAGCCATTTTTTATCTAAGCTAATTTTTACGTTTTGATTGAAGCCTCAACTATTCTTTTTCTTAGTTTATTAACTAGAGTATAAGCAATATAAGCGGTCAAATCATATATTTAACCGCTTTTTAGAGCATTTTGTACTGATGAATACTACTACATGAAATTGTTAGTTGACTATATTTTATGAAAGAAAGTTGATGTTTTTTTTTCAACCTTTCAACAATTTAGCCTAATTTAGTTGTCAACGAATATCTAATTTTTCAAATGAAAATCTCTATCATTGGGGCTGGCAATGTGGCTTGGCACTTAGCAATTACGCTCGAAGACCACCATCATACAATCTGTGAAGTTTTTAGCAGAACCGAAGATAAAGCAGAGAAACTTTGCTCATTACTTTATCGTGCAGAGGCTACTACTGACTTGAATTTTGCCGAGAGCGAAGCAGAATTCTTTATTTTGGCAGTTGCCGATGATGCTTGGGAAGATGTTTGTTCTAAACTTATCCTACCAGAGGATGCTATTTTGGCCCATACTTCAGGCACAAAATCGTTGGAAGATTTACAAAAACTAATGCAAATTCATCATGATTTGCCCGTAAAATGTGCAGTTTTTTATCCGCTCATGACTTTCACGGCTGGAAAAGAACTCAATTTTAAATCAGTTCCACTTTGTTTAGAATCTGATGATGAAGACGTAGAACAAATTTTACTCGAAATCGCTCAAGAAATTAGTCAGCATGTTTATTTTATTGATTCGGCCGAACGAAGAGTCTTACACGTAGCAGCTGTCTTTGCTTGTAATTTTACGAATCATTTACTGGCTTTATCGAAAACAATCACCGATAGTGAAAATCTTGATTTTGACTTATTGAAACCTCTGATATCAGAAACATTCAAAAAAGCACTCAATGCTAATGACCCTGTTGAAGTACAAACTGGGCCAGCCATTAGGCGTGATAAATCAATTATTAATCGCCACCTTGATTACCTACGAGATGATGCTAGATTATTAGAGATTTACGAAGTGTTGACGGAGAGTATTCAGAATACTTAATAAGCATTAAAATGCAAAAAACCTGTAAAGTCAAAACTTCACAGGTTTTTCTTTAAATATGATTTCAGAATTAAATCAAACCTTCATTACGGTTGATACAATCTAAATCTTCGAAAGCTACTTTCAAACGAGCAATCATATTTTCTTCCCCTTTACGTAACCAAACGCGTGGGTCATAGTATTTTTTGTTTGGAGAATCATCTCCTTCTGGATTCCCTAATTGTCCTTGAAGATAAGCTTCTTTATCTTTGTAGTATTTCAAGATACCTTCCCAAGTTGACCATTGTACGTCTGTATCAATATTCATTTTTACAGCACCGTATCTGATTGCCTCTCTGATTTCTTCACGTGTACTACCTGAACCTCCGTGGAATACGAAGTTTACTGGTAATTCACCCGTTCCGAATTTCTCTTGGATATAGTCTTGAGAATTTTTCAAGATAATTGGTGATAATTTTACGTTACCCGGCTTATATACACCGTGAACATTACCAAAAGCAGCTGCGATTGTGAAGTTTGGAGAAATCTTCATCAATTCTTCATAAGCAAAAGCTACTTCTGCTGGTTGTGTATAAAGCTTTGAGCTATCTACATCTGAATTATCTACACCATCTTCTTCACCACCTGTCACACCTAATTCGATTTCAAGCGTCATACCCATTTTAGCCATTCTTTCAAGGTACTTCGCACAAATTTCGATGTTTTCTTCCAATGGCTCTTCAGATAAATCAATCATGTGTGAGCTAAACAATGGCTTTCCGTGTTGAGCAAAGAATTTTTCACCTGCATCTAATAAACCATCAATCCATGGTAATAATTTTTTTGCACAGTGGTCAGTATGAAGAACTACTGGAATACCATACATTTCGGCTAATTGATGCACGTGCATCGCACCTGAAATAGCACCAGCAATTGCTGCTTCTTGATTTTTGTTTGGTAGGCTTTTACCTGCATAAAACGAAGCTCCACCATTTGAGAATTGAATAATAACTGGCGAGTTAACAGCTTTGGCTGCTTCCATTACTCCATTTACAGAGTTTGTTCCAACAACATTTACCGCAGGAAGTGCGTAATCATTTTCGTTGGCGTGACGTAACAAAGCATTCAATGCTTCACCTGTAACTACGCCTGGTTTAATCAAAGATTGACTCATGAGTACCGTTTTTGAATTTTAAAAAGAAATAATGTTATTATAATGATAGATGAAGCCTAATTGATAAAATCTGATGCAAATTAAAGATATTTCGATAAAATATTGCTGTTTTTTTTCTATTATTCTTTTTCTGCCCTACTTTTTACAATTTGTAAAATATTATTTTGAATATCTTTCATTATCCACCTTGCCCACCAACTAGCATAAAAATTGAAAGTTGTTGTTAATTTAAAATGACTATATAGATGTAATCGATAGGTGGTATTATTTAATTTTTCTAATTCATAAGTACCATTTAACACATCAAAATATTCTCCACCAATCACAACGTGTTCATCCATTGTTGCTGATGGTATCTCGTGAGGGTAAGCTTTGATTGAGAATACCATTTTTTTCTTGTCAATATACTCAGAAACTGCTTCGTGAAAAACAAGCCCGTTGGTAAATATTGCTTCTCTGTAAGCTCCAACTCCCTCAAAATTTAATTCTGCCTTTACTGGTCTTGGGAATCCGAGGGTCTGAGTCAATAAACCTTTATCTTGGTCTGCTCTAATTTCTTTCACTCTTGTTACGTTTTTCCAAATCTTACTATCTGGTGCTTGAATATCAATGTAAGTATATGCTTTGTAAGTACCCGGTATTTTACCAATCATATTTTCAACTGGTGCAATGAAGAAAGGCAATAATACAAACAATGAAACATAGAGAGTATTATTCTTTTCTTTTAGCTTATAGTAGCCCCCTATAAGTCCACCAACCGAAGCAACTACCATAAACAAAGGCAATACCATTAGCCAACAAGCCCAGCCCTCAAGAGCAAAAAAGAGAGTGATAACAAAAAATAAAAAAATCGGAATCCAAGGTACCATAATTCTATAAGCCAAATTTTCTACATTCTCTACACTAGAAAGATAGATAGTTAAGGCACCAACAATAAGTGGTAAGCAAAATAAAAAACTCACCGACATTACATCAAATAGCTCTTTCCAAGTGGAAACGCCAAATAATAAACGCAGTAAAATCGCATAAATCGTAGGTAAAAAGACGATTTTTAGAATGGTAATTACTTTCTGCTTGCTCATAAAAAATAGGTTCTATTTCCCATTATACAATGTCTGTATATCAGCTGGTATTTCGGGGTCTTTCAAAATATTTTTCTTTTTGTCTGTCATTCGCCAACGATGCAACCATGAAAAACCATTGGCTGTGATAACTCTTTCGGGGCGAGTATAAACCTCATCTTGTAAGGCGTCTTTTAAAGTAATAAACTCATACCCTCGCTTATGCATAACTTCAGCCAGTTCATCGAAATAATCTGAATTAAGTGCGTTGACATGACACAGAAAAATATGCTTAATTGGCCGTCCGAGTACTTCTTGCGTTAATTTTTCGTAATATTCAAAATAAGCTTCGGTATGTTTAAGATACTTTTGAGCCACATCTTGCATTAATGTTTTATTATTAGCCTTCTGTGCATCCACATAAACTTTATTAAAATACCAATCATCAGCATCAATGGTCACTGGTGCGTTTTGGTATTTATTAGCTTGAAGAAATTGCTGAAATCCGTATTTCTTTAGACTATCAGAACCTGTATGTAAAAATGGAAAACGAAAATAACGCTCTTTTTGACCATATTTCTTACAAAGTTTCCCTGTCACCACTTCACCTTTCAAGGTTTGGGCTTTAAAGTCTTCTAAAGAAAGTTCACTAAACGATTTATGCGAAAAAGTATGATTCCCTAATTCTTGTCCATTTTTCATCCAAGAATCGAGTAAAGCAATACGCTCTTCAACTTCTGCCCAATTTTTATAAAGTTGTTCTTCGTTTACAAACCCAACCGATTGAATTTTATGTTTTTTGAGCTTACTCAAAAGTGTATTAGTAGATTCTTGTGCTTGTTTGAGAGAACGCTCATTGACAAAAGGTAAATCATCAATCGTGATAGCGATTTGTTTTTGTGCATTAGTCGAAAAACTAATGATAAGTAAGAAGATTGGAAGAAATCTCATTTTGTTGGAATTTTAACTATTTCAATGAAGTCTTCGCTTCGAGCGAAGACTTCATTGAAACTTACTTCACAACTGCCTTCATCATCAAATCTGCTACGAATTGATTCCCTGCATCATTCAAATGCACCCGGTCAGTGGTAAGTACGCCCGATTCTTTATTAGAAGTATTATTCTTTAAGTTATAAGCAATAAACTCTTTACGTAAATCAATCAACGGACAATCGAATTTTGAAGCAATGCCACGAATGATATTCGAGTAATAATTCAAATCACCATCTTGTTGATTGCTATTATCGGTTCTTTCGCCAATGGCAGCTGGTGTACAACAAATAACTTTAATTCCTTGTGATTGTAACTTTTTGATGATGGCTACATAGAAGTTACCAAACTTATCGGCATCAGTACCAGTTCCGTGGCTTGACTTATGCCATACATCATTCACCCCGATATAAATCACCACTACATCTGGTTTTTGAGAAAGCACATCATCTTCCATTCGAAGGAATAAATCATATACTTTGTTTCCGCCAATACCAGCTCCAATTAATTGGTATTTATCTTTGATGCCCTGTTTTTCGAGCATTTCTTTCATTTTTGTAATATATCCGCCCGGATTTACACCTGCTTGTGTGATAGAGTCGCCAAAGAAAATAATTTTTGTGGGTTTGTCTTGTTTGAGTGAGAACATGGCCATAGATACCAAGGCAATTAGAAAGGTTTTGATTGAGGTTTTCATTAGAATTAATAGTTGAATATGATTAGGCGAAAGTAAAAAGATATTAGCAGAAAACAAAAAAACAGCGTTGCGGAAAACACCACAACGCTGTCTAAATCCCCTAAACTAAATACTAACTAATTTTTAATTCATTCATTAATCTAATGTACTTCCCTTACTTAACTTCTACCGAGCGATACTCTGAAGGAATTGGTGCGTGGGTTTCTACATTTACTTGTTTTGTTACGGTTTCTTTACCGTTTGAAATCTCGATACGGTACTTACCATCTTTAAGACCCGATAAATCTAATTTTTTAGAAAACTTATTGATGTTTTTACCAACAACTTCGCTGTATACAACCTCATTTTGTTCGTTTTTCACAGAAATATCTAATGCTTTACTATCTTGCTTATCAACCAAAACATTCACTTTCATTGAGTTGATAATTCGATACATTCCTACATTAAAAGAACGTTTAGTTGCGGTTTTACTTTCATCATTTTTTTCGATTGGACTGTTAGCCAAAACTGATGAAAAAGAGAAGATACCTGCTACAAGAGCTACTGCGAAATTTTTAAATTGCGTTTTCATAATTTTGTAATTGATTTAAAATGTTTTTGAATTTTATAGCTTTTTCGATTATAAGATGAGTTGTGTGGCTGCCGCGTTTCAAGTTTTAAGACCATCGGTCAAAATACTTGATAAGTGGTTTTAGTAGCTTAAAGTACCTTTACCTTTTAATACTTCTTTTGTAACAATATGATTACCATTTATTACTTCTACGTAGTATGTACCTACTGGCGTTTCTGAGAAATCAAATCGGAAACTATAAGCCGTTTCATTTTTACTAATTCTCTCTTCAACCAAAACATTTCCTTTTTCATCCATTAACTTTACAGTTGCTGTCTTACCAGCGTCTTTTGTAAGTGTGAGATTCAGTTTCAAAGAGTTCACATGACCTGCTTCATACAAACCTACTTTAAGGTTACTCATTTTATAATTTGCAATTGAGTTGGTTGTGGAAGCTGCTGCTTCATTTTTTTCTGTTTTCTTTTCTTCTGCATTTGCATTGAAGATTACTGAAGTTGCTAATAAAGCGATTGCGAAAGTTGATTGTAACGTTTTCATAATTTTGATTTTTAAAATGTTTTATAAAGTTTTAGCTTTTTCTTTTGTTAAGTGTCATTGTTTTTCTTTGACGATTCAAAGTTATGTGCAAAACTCGGTACTATGTAATACAAACTACTCAAATGGTTATTTTAAAAGGACGAATGGCGATTATGCTTGATGGAGTTTTTGACGCTTGTCACAAAATTTTATTCTGTTTAATTATTAATTTTTTAATACAAACACATAATATTCAGAATATTATTTCGTTCAAACCCTATTTTCCTTGTTTCGCCCCAATTAATCAATGAAAAAGTTGTGCCAATAAATCATGCCTATTTAGTCGACCAACATAACTAATTATCTATCAGTTACTTACAAAAATAAGTTCATTTTAATAAATTACTTATTGGTCGAAAAATTGTCCGATTTCGTACAATCAAACTTCATTTTCGTACAGTATTCGCTGATGATTCACAAAACTTTATTACATTTGAGCGTTAAACAATCAACCTTTAATACTGAGATGAAAAAAATCCAAATCGTGGCTTCTGCATTTGCAGCTGTTATGTTATTCAGTGCAAAATCCTACGCACAGTACTCTTCTACCCCACCTGCGGTTTCGCCAATGCCAATGAAACCAGAAATGACTGAGATTTGGGAACCTGAGGTTGGAGTGGTTACACCCGGAAAAACCAACGCCGATGCTCCATCAGATGCTATTATTCTTTTTGATGGTAAAGATTTGTCTCAATGGGTAAGTGCTAAGGATGGGTCTGCTCCAAAATGGAAGGTAATTGATGGTAGATTTGAAGTAGAACCAGGTACAGGCGATATCAAAACAAAATTAAAATTTGGCGATTGCCAATTACACATTGAGTTTTCGGCACCAGATGAAGTAAAAGGTGTAAGCCAAGGACGTGGCAATAGTGGTGTTTTCTTTCAAGACCGCTACGAACTACAAATTTTAGATTCTTATCAAAACCGCACATATCGTAACGGACAAGCTGGTAGTATTTACAAAGACACCGCTCCACTTGTAAACGCTATGCGTGGCCCACTTGAATGGAATACTTATGATGTAATTTACACAGCTCCACGTTTTAAACCAGATGGCCGTTTAGATTACCCTGCACGCATTACTGTATTACATAATGGTGTATTGGTTCAAAATAATACAACAATTTTGGGTCTTACAAATTATATTGGTTTACACATGTATCCAGAAGCTCATGGAGAAGATGTAATACACCTACAAGACCATGGCAATAAAACTCAATTCAGAAATATCTGGATTAGAAGATTGTAATTGTTTGATAAATAATATTTCTATTGAAACAGCTTCTTCCAAAAAAGAAGCTGTTTCTGTTTTTCTAATTAATTAAAGGTTAATCTTTCAATCTCACCTTTAAAGTTACTTTGCTAAATCACCCCGATTAAAACCTTTAACTAATTACTGCTCATTTACTAAACTTACAGTATTTGCTTTGAAAATATATTTTAATCAACTATACCTTTCACTGATTTCGGAGCTTTAGGAGGCATAGGTTTACTAATTGCTGCCCGAGCATGTGGAGTTGAGGGCGTATGTAAACTTCGTGGCTCTGGAGCAGCTGGAATACCTGAAGCCCTTGGCGTTGAAATACGTGCAGGTGGCGGCGGAGGAGCAGGGTAAGTACCTCCATGATGATAATAATTGCGGCCACCGTGGGTGCTAAAATTTACTTCATCGCCATTTACGTTGATTCTAAAATCTTTTTCTTTTAACCCCTTATAACGACTACCCCAAGTTTTATTAATCCAATCCCATACTTTATCATAAACCACCGCTGATTGAGGCTCAAGGTCTACTAATAATTTATCTCCTTTTAAGCGTAGTTCGAAATCTTTCTTATTTTTGATTAGACCATCTTTATAAAGCATTTCGGATAGAACTTCTAAATCTTTCTTGAAACGTGCCTCTTCTTCTTTTGCTAATTTCTCAAGAATTCTTCCCTTCTCTCCCATTATCTTTCCTAGGGAGTCCATCGGTTTAGCATAGCGTTCCATCAATCTACCCAAACTATCCATTGGAGAACCTAAACGATGCATTCGTTGCTCAAAAGGACGCATTTCTGCTTCTACGCTGTGCATTTGTTGCTCAACTTCTTGCATTTGTTTTTCCAGTACTCGCTCTTGCTTTTCTAATGCTTTGAGCTTTTGCTCTGCTTCAACTGGCATTCTATCAGAATCCATATATTTATTATGGATTTTCTGCATCGCTAAACTCACTTCTTGTATTTGAATAGACAAATCTTGGATTTTACGTTGTGGCACTTGGAATTTACGCTGCACTTGTTGCATAGCTTCGCTTTCTTTTTCCATCTGGCGAGCATATTTTTCATCCATCTGCTTACTCAACACTTCCATTTCGCGACTATACTTTTCCATTTCTTTACTCAATACCTCCATTTCAGCCTCAACTTCCTCAAGTTTAGAGCTATCGGTAGGTATGATTACCCTACCTTCTAACTGAATTTCTTCGCTCTTTTCGACTAATTTATTGATAGATACATTAGCCTTCTTAGCTTTTTCAATCTTCTTTTCTTTTTTAATTTCCTTTTGAGCATAAGTCACTCCAAGAGCTACTACCAAAATCATGATAAATACCGCAGCCCAATTGCCATAACTCATCGGTTTTGCATCGTTGATACCAATAATGCGTTTAATTCTATCCATGAAAGTCTGGCGTTTTGCCCCAAATGCCATAGCCAAATGAGGTTGATGCTGATAACTTGCTACCTGCGTAAGAGCTTTGGCTAAGACTAGGCTATCACCACAGATTTCCACGGCAAAATCATCACAACAATTCTCTCTTTCATCACGTACTTTTCCCGAAATAAACCACGTAGCTGGATGATAAAAGAAGAGAATTTCTATCACATTTTGGAAAATATTAACCAAATAATCATAGCGTTTGATATGGGCTAATTCATGTGCTAAAATGGCTTCTAACTGCTTAATTCCTAATCCAGTAGCCATTCCAATTGGTAAAAGCACTACAGGTCTCAACCAACCAATAGTCATGGGTACAGAAGCTCTGGCAGATTCCAGTAACTTGATTGTACTTGGCATTTGTGTCTTTTCAAGCAAAGTATCCATTAATGCTTGGATAGTAGCATTTACAGGTTTCACTTGCTGAATTTTCATGCCTTGCACATGTGTAAAACCAACTACTAAACGCAATAATAATAGGCTTGTTCCTATGAACCACATCATCACGAAAATATCTAAATTTTGGTGCAAGAAAAGCTCAACTTGTTCAATAAAGCTTAATTTTTGAGGTGTAAATACAAGCCCTGTATTTTTGAGGAAGAAAAGGCTTAATTGTCCTTGATTTGCTAATTCAACTGGAACATTAGGTTCATAAATGGTAAAAAAAGTAATTATCGCCGCTAAGAATTGTACACATAATGCTCCAATACCAAGTCTATAACGAGTAGTAGATGGTTTGAAAAAATAGTAAAGAATACCAAATACCAGCAAAATGGCAAATCCCTGCCAAATTGAGTGAATGAGCGTCCAGCCCAAAGCCGAACTTGTGTTGTAATCAATAATTTCTGTTAGCTTTTTCATAATTTTTGTTTTTCATAATTTGTATTTTGTAATAGACTTAGTTACCCAAATTTTGTTCTTTTTGGGCGATGAGTTTCTTAATCTCGTCGAGCTCGTCAAGGCTTACTTCTTGGTGGCCAAGTGCTTGCATAACCAATTTCATGGCAGAACCTCTGAAAGTAGCGTCAACAAATTTATCGAGTAAAAGTTGTTGAGTTTCTTCTTCGCCGATAGCTGCTTCGTAGAGATGATAACGCCCTTCTTCGGTTCGGTTTACGATGTGCTTATCGTGCATAATTTGCATCAATTTGAGCGTTGTCGTATAACCTACTTCTCTAGTTTTAGAGAGTTCATCATTTACTTGCCTAACCGTGCCTTTGCCCAATTGCCACAAAATCTGCAAAATCTCCAACTCAGATTCGGTGGGTTTTATTAGTGCTGAATTTTCCATCTTTTATTATTTACGAATAATTTCGTAGCAAATATAATACGAAAACATTCGTACTTCCAAATCTTATTACGAAATAATTCGTAGAAAGGCGTTAAAAAATGTTAAAATGATAAAAATTATAATTTACTTAAAGAATAGAAGGCTGATTTTCAAGTAAAAAACTATCTTTGACTATTCATCTTCAACCCTTAAGCTAAATTATGCCCCCTAAACTGAATGCAATAATAGCTCGAAGTCCCTTTAACTTAACTCTTTTTGCTTCGATAACTGCTTTTTTTACCTATTTATGCTTCTATCCTTTTAGGCGAGCCTACACCGCCGCAACTTACGATGAACTCATTTTTTGGGGAATAAATTTTAAAATTCTAATTATCACAGCACAAGTTTTAGGATTTGCCGTATCAAAGGGTTTGGGGATAAAATATGTTTCGGAAATGTTGCCCGAACATCGCTCTCGAAATTTACTCATCATGATAGCCCTATCATGGGTTTGTTATTTATTTTTTGCTCTTACACCTGCTCCATTCAATTTGGTATTTATCTTTTTGGCAAGCCTACCACTGGGGATGGTCTATGGAACAATTTTAGGTTTTTTAGAAGGCCGCAGAAATACCGATTTATTGGTAGCTGTACTTACGGCATCATTTATCATGGGCTCAGGTTTTGCAAAAAGTATTGGAAAATGGGTAATGACTACACTCCAAGTAAGTCAGTTTTGGATGCCCTTTGTTGCTTGTGCCATTATGATTATACCTTTTGGCATTTGTACGTGGCTTATGGGACAAATTCCCCCTCCAACTGAAGCTGATAAACAAAATCGAACTGAACGCAAACCCATGCAAAAAGCCGACCGTAAGGCATTTATAGCAGAGTTTGCTTTGAGTTTGGGTATCTTTGTTATTTCCTATGTATTGCTCACTACCTTTCGTGAATTCAGAGATAACTTTACTCCAGAAATTTGGAAACTACTGGGATATGGCAATAATTCAGCTATTTTTACACAAACAGAGACACCAATTGCAATTACAGTATTGCTCATGATGGCCGCCATGCGTTGGGTACATAATAACTACAAAGCTTTCATTATTATTCAGATTTTAATGTTGGCAGGTGGTCTATTAATAGGTATTAGTACGTTTCTTTTTGAGCAACATTTCCTTTCTCCAGTTGCTTGGCTCACTACGCTCGGTTTAGGAGTTTATATGGCCTATGCCATGTGTAATAGTTTATATTTCGAGCGAATGATTGCTGCTTTCAAAAAGTCGGGAACTGTGGGCTTCTTGATTACTTTTGCCGATTATTATGCTTATTTAGGAAGTATTTTAGTACTATTTTATAAGAATTTCTTTCAAAAAAGTATCAATTACCTCGATTTTTTTATTATTCTTTCTTATGGTATTTCTATCATTTATGTAATACTCGTAGGGCTTTCAATGTGGAATTTAAGTGTTAAGAAAAGAAGTGAATCGTAAAATCACAAAGAATCAATTATTGAAACAAAAACACAAATATTATGGGATTATTTGATTTGTTTAAAAAGAAAAATACAACATCAGAACCACAATCACAACCAACATTCTCGCCAAATGAGCAACAGATGCAATTCGTAAGCTTATTTTACGAAAACCAACCAAGCGTTAGTAAAGAAGATATTTTGGCGGAATTGAATAAGAGGTTTTCTACGGTCAAATCATCAGAAAATGAGAAAAGCTTATCGTTCTATTTTCCAGAATACACAGTTAATTTTGAGGAAGGTGAAGTTCCTGCACAAGGAAATATCATGATATCAGAGGGAGCTATTAATTTTGAGCGATTTACCAGTACACTACGTCAGGCATGGGATTGGGAAGAAGCAGAAGAAAGTCTGAGAAAATGTACTGTTGAAATCAACCTTTTTGATTTTATGTCGAGAGGCCTAAACTATCAAAAAAGACTTGAATATTTTCAAAAATTTGTTTTATCGGTGGTAAATGCCACTCAACCAACAGCCATTTATTTTAGAAATAGTGATAAACTAATCAATCCAGGGGCATTCCTTGATTTGTGCGAAGGTGAACAAGGAGCATTTTTATATGGTTCAATGAATGTTCGAATGTATAATGTTTCAGATGGTGATGGCGGTTTCTTAATGGATACCGTTGGTTTACATGCCTTCGGTCTACCTGATTTTGAATGTAGATTCAAGAATTATCAACCCAACGATATTGCTCAAGTTTTACACAATATAGCATATTACACATTCGATGCTGGTGACATATTTAGAAGTAACTCAACCGTGCAAGGAATTGGAGAAAATCCAGTATGGAAAACTAATCGAACAGAGGCAAAGGTAAAGCCCGAAAGAATGTTAATTGAGTTAATACCAAACTAAACATAGCAACTAATTAAAAAATGGAGTTTTCAAAGATTTTTAGAAAAACTCGTTTTATTAATAATTTGCTTTCTCAACTCTTTTTTCCAAACCTCTTTTTTAGTACACCTTCTAGTTTTATTTTCTATTCACTTAAACGATAAAAGATGAGAATATTTTCTAAAACAAATCATTAGTTTAGGCTAAAAAACAATAAATTATCATTTTAACTACAATCAAAACATGACAGAAAAATATTACTTGTTTGTTATACTCGCTCTCATTTCCGAAATCATCGGAACTGTGTCAGGTTTTGGATCTTCAATTTTGTTTGTGCCTATTGCTTCTCTATTTTTTGATTTCAAAACTGTTTTAGGCATCACCGCAGTATTTCATGTTTTCAGCAATCTTTCAAAAATTGCCATATTCAGAAGAGGAATCAACAAAGATATTGCTTTAAAATTAGGCATCCCAGCGGTTATTTTCGTAATTATTGGTGCTTGGCTCACTACCTTTATACCAACCAAACCATTAGAATTATTCATGAATATTGCATTGGTAATTTTATCTTTGTATCTCATGTATAACTTCAATAAAACCATCCAACAAACTGATACTAATCTTTATATTGGGGGTGTGGCTTCTGGGCTTTTAGCCGGTCTTTTGGGCACTGGCGGAGCAATTAGAGGAATTACCTTGGCGGCTTTTCAATTACCCAAAGACATCTTTATAGCTACTTCTGCATTGATTGATTTAGGTGTAGATAGTAGCAGAGCATTTGTATATGTAAGCAATGGTTATTTCAAGAAAGAATTTTTATTATTGATACCCTTTTTGATTGGTATCAGTATTTTGGGAAGTTATTTAGGTAAAGTCATTTTAAAATACACCTCCGAAACCGCCTTTCGTTATATCGTATTAGCCATTATTATTCTTACGTCTGTTTTTCAAACAATTAAATATTTTACGACCTAATTCCCGCACAATGACGCAAAAGAAAAGTGTTTTTGTAATTGTAGGAAGTGCTATTGCCAATTCTTCTAATCATCAATTAGTAAAATATTTACAAGAAATCAGTAAAGATGCTTTCCATTTCTTGCCTCTAATTGATTTAAAAACACTTCCACACTTTGACCCCATACTCTCTCTCGTCGGCTGAAAATCCACCCATTGAAATACAAAATTTTCGGCAATATATTCAGCAAGCAGATGCCGTGATTATCTGTACGCCGGAGTATATTTTTAGTATTCCGAGTTGCTTAAAAAATGCACTTGAATGGTCTGTTTCTACTACTATTTTCTCTGAGAAACCAACTGTATTAATGACAGCCTCAGCAGATGGACAAAAAGGGCACGCTGAATTGATACTCATTATGCAAACCCTCTCTGCAAAATTCGATTTAAGTACCACTTTACTAATTTCAGGAATCAAAGGGAAATTTAATAATGAAGGAGAAATCATTGATTCTATTCTCAAACAGAATTTAGCTGAGCTAATGAACAACCTAGCCGAAATTGTCGCTAAATAAATATTACATTTCCAGTTGTTTCAACCCAACTAAATCAAATTATCCACTTTACATTCTACATTATTCATTAAAAAAATATTTGTCAATTTGACATGTATTGATTTTTATCTACTAATTTTATCATCTATCTATTCTCTATTCAATTATAAAATGAAACTTAACGCTACAATTTTACTATGTCTTTCTTTGGGCATTTCGGGTCTAACTTCGGCCCAAACCTCCAAAATTGATAGTAGCAAATTTCCTAAACCTGTTGTATTTACTGACCAACAAGATCACGACCACATGATGCAACTTTTAGGAATAAAGTCGCTTAGACCCGGCCCAAGTGGCAATGAATCAGCACCAAATCATGCTAATTATGATGAATCCTTGGCCAATCCTTGTCCACAGCTACCCGATGTACTGACGCTGAAAAATGGAAGCAAAGTTAGCACTCCTGAAATATGGTGGAATAAACGCCGCCCAGAACTCATTGAAGATATTGAGCGAGAAGTATATGGGCGTTTACCCAAACAAATTCCCAACATAAAATGGACTGTAAAAATTACTGACAAAGAGTTTGTAGGGCGAATTCCCGTCATTGCCAAACAAGTAATCGGACACGTAGATAACAGTGACTATCCACTCATCAACGTAGATATAAATATGATGGTTGTTATACCGAGCAATGTGAAAGGTCCAGTTCCAGTTTTAATGATGTTTGGCCGTCCATCGTTTCCTTCACCAGCACAGCCTTCGCCCGAACATATAGAAAAAATCAATCATGCTTTCAAAGAAATGATGATTAAACAAGACCCTTCTCTGAAAGCCATATTTGACCAATATCCTGCTTATCAACCCATTACTCGCTTGCCTGGGCCAAACTTTTTTGCTCCTCCAAGCGACCTCCCAACCGAACAATTATTGGCGGCTGGTTGGGGTTATGCCACCATTGACCCCGCAAGTATTCAGGCTGATAATGGAGCAGGTATTACCCGTGGAATTATTGGTTTAGTGAATAAAGGTCAACCACGCAAACCCGACGACTGGGGAGCCCTACGTGCTTGGGCTTGGGGGGCGGCTCGGGGGCTTGATTATTTAGAAACTGAACCCTTAGTTGATGCTAAACGTGTGGGAATTGAGGGTGTTTCGCGATACGGAAAAGCTGCATTGGTGACATTGGCTTTTGAACCAAGATTTGCCATAGGTTTAATTGGTTCGTCGGGTAAAGGTGGAACAACACTTCATAGAAGAGTTTTTGGTGAGGCCGTCGAGAGTCTAACTGGAGGAGAATATTATTGGATGGCGGGCAATTACATGAAATACGGAGCTTCAGAAGCAAGTTTTGGTTCGAAAACTGGTTGTGATTTACCTGTAGATTCGCATCAGTTAATTGCTCTATGTGCCCCACGCCCAACCTTTATTAGTTATGGAATACCCGAAAAAGGTGATGCCAAATGGCTTGACCAACAGGGGAGTTATATGGCAACCATTGCCGCTGGTAGTGTTTTTAAATTACTTGGGGCTAAGGATTTGGGTGTAAGCAATGATTACACGAAAGAAAAAATGCCTCCTGTAAACACCGATATGCTTGATGGAGAATTAGCTTGGCGTCAGCATGATGGAGGGCATACTGATGCTCCTAATTTTAAATATTTTATTCCGTGGGCAAATCGTGTATTAGCTTATAAAAAACAATAAAATCACTACTTTTTATAATTTCAATGAAAAAAATATACTTATTCCTCATACTTTCATGCTTCATTTTTTCGGTCAAAGCACAATCAAATACTACTTGGAAAGGAAAGAAATGTGCCGTAGTAATCACCTACGACGATGCCATACATCAACATTTAGACAATGCTGTTCCAGTACTCGATTCTTTGGGACTAAAAGCTTCTTTTTACCTAACGGCTTTTTCGGATGCTTGTAAAACTCGACTCAATGAATGGCGAGCTTTAGCTAAACGTGGGCACGAGTTGGGTAATCATACACTTTATCATCCTTGTTTAGGAAATTTACCGGGCCGAAATTGGGTTAAAGGCGAACAAGACATGAGCCAGTATACTTACCAACGAATGCTCAATGAAGTAAGGATGACAAATGTGTTTTTGGAAGCTTTAGATGGACAAAAAAAACGTACTTTTGCTTTTACTTGTGGAGATATGAAAATCGGAGATAAGAATTTCATGGATGACATGAAAGCTGATTTTGTAGCGGCCCGTGCGGTTAGAGATGAAATGCACACCATTGATAAAATCAATCTTTATGATGTAGATTGCTTCGTTGTCAATAACCATACTGCCGAGCAAATGATTGAGTGGGTAGAAAAAGCCAAGACCAACAATGCTTTATTAGTTGTTTTGTTTCACGGTGTTGGTGGTGGAAATGGTTTAGATGTAAAAATTGAAGAGCACCGTAAATTTTTAAAGTACCTCAAACAAAATCAAAAGGATATAATGATTGAAACCATGTTTGATACTGCCGAATACATCAAAGCATTTAGAGCTAAGTAAATCGAAGTAAAAAAATATTATTTTAAAATAAAGTAGATTTTCTTAGAAATCTTAAATCCTATTAGCAATGACTCATTTATAAGTGTGCTGTAAAAAATAAAAACGACCTTAGTTCGGTCGTTTTTATCAACTATCTATTTGACTTCGAAATTAGTAAATGAAAGTAAATAGCGATTCGTTTGGAATACGTACTTTTTTCAGATTTACTAACCAGTCATTGGCTTCATCACGATAGCCTAAAGGTAGTAAAACTGTGCTTCTCAAACCTTTTTCTTTCAAATTCAATAGTTCATCTAAAGCAACAGGATTGAAACCTTCCATTGGAGTTGCATCTACTTTCTCCTCTGCCGCTGCCAAAAGTGCAGCTGTCATAGCAATATACGATTGACGGGCAGTGTGTTCAAAATTTACTTGTGGGTCACGTGGTAAATACATACCTAAAAGATTACTTTTATACGCATCTGTCGTACTCAAAGGTAATCCTCTCTCAGAATTCATAAAGTCAAATCTTTGATTTACACGTTCTTCTGTGTAATTATCCCAAGCAGCAAAAACCAATAAATGCGAACAATCAACAATTTGGCTCTGACCAAATGCAATTGGCTGAATTTGTGACAATAATTCTTTATTGCTAATCACAAATATTTCAAAAGGTTGTAAGCCCGAAGAGGTTGGGGCAAGACTTGCTGCCTTTAAAATAATATCTAGTTTTTCTTGAGATACTTTCTCGCCATTCATTTTCTTAGTGGCGTATCTCCATTGCATGTTATCAATTAAGCTCATTTTTTTTTCTTCTTTAGTCTTTTATGTCTATACATACAATGTACAAACCCACAAAGTTCGTTGATGTTCATAGAATCTAAATATTCTTTTTTCTGTATTATTTTTTAATAGAATATGTCAATTTTTTTCAAAAAATCCACCCTACTCTTCTATATTCAATAGATGAAAACTTTTGGTTTAAAAGCAAAGAGAGCTACCAATAAGAGGCAATTATATATTTTTTATCTATTTTTGAATAATTAAGTTCAACCTTTTACAAAGACAAATTCTATGAAAAAAATCCTCTTTTTAACTATTTCTTTGGGTATAGTAATGGCCTGCCAAGAAAAGCAAACCGCTGATAATCAATTGAGTGATAAAGAAAAATCAGAAAATTGGCAGTTACTTTTTGATGGTCAAACTACTAATGGATGGCATTTATATAATAAAGGAAAAATTGCTTCAACTTGGATGGTAAAAAACGGTGAACTTTATTGTAATACTGATTCTGTTGGAGTAGAGCACGGTGATTTAATTTCGGATAAATCTTATCAAAATTACGAGCTAAAATTCGATTGGAAAATTTCTAAAGCAGGAAATAGCGGTGTATTTATCAATGTTATTGAGCGAGATACAGTACCAACAGCATGGGCTTCAGGACCAGAATATCAACTCCTTGAGCACGAAAACATTGGAGCTGATTATTTAAAAGATTCAACTAAATGGGCAGCTTGCTTATATGGTTTTATGCCACAAATCAATCAATCAAAACCTAAACCAGCAGGCCAGTGGAATGAATCGAGAATTATACAGAAAAATGGAGCAATCGAATTTTATTTGAATGGCCAACTAACTGCTAAACAAGATTTTAACTCTGAATCATGGAAAAATAAAGTAGCCAATAGTGGATTTAAGTACTTCCCTTTATTCGGAAAGAGTACTTCGGGGCATATTGCTTTACAAGAATGGTCGAAAGGTGTGGCATTTCGAAATATAAAAATCAAGGAATTATAAATGAAACAGGGGCTTTTTTGCCCCTGTTTCATTTATTTGAACTTTGATTCATCTAAATTAAAGAACCTAACTGCATTATTAAAGAAAATATCACGTTTTTGGTCTTCAGAAAGATAATTGGCACTTTCAATAACCCCGATAGACGTTTCGAGTAATTTTGGCCAAACCATCAAATCGGTTCCGTACATGATTCTTTTCCCAAAACCAGCTTGAATCAATCGTTTCATGTAGGCATGTACTTCTTCTAATGGATAACTCCAAATAAAACCAGCGAGGTCAACATATACATAAGCATTGGCTCCCATTAGAGCTATCATTTCGTCAATCATTGGATAACCTGCATGCATCACCCAAATTTTTAATTTCGGATGGCGTGCCAGCATATCTTCTAACAAAAACGGACGACCCAATGATGCTCGGTATTTTGGGGAAGTAATATTAGCCATGCCATTTCCGCCAGTACCCATGTGAATTCCGACAGGGACACCTAGTTTTTCTGCTACTCCGAAGTATTCATCGAGAGTCATATCGCTCGGCGACATTCCTTGATACTGCGGGGCAACCTCGCCCATTACTTTATAAAAACCTCCTGAAAGAGAATCTTCAAATGCTTTTACAGTCATTTCCTTACCACTACTCACACCCAAAGAAGGTATAATTCGATTAGGAGCTGCTTTATGCCATTTATGCAAAATTTCGGCATCACCACTCGCTACCATTATTACATTGAGGCGTTCGGCTGTACCCAACAAAGCATCTTGCATTTCTTTATCTGATTTAGCGGCTTTTAATGGGTCGGGGCAATCGCCATTCAAAAAAGATGGTGCGGGTTGTTTGGGGTCACCTCCTGGCATATTTTTCAAAAACCAAGGACAAAGGTCATTTGCAAAATTGGGATTGGCTTTCATTGCGTGTACGTGTACATCAATGATTGGGGGACGTTTTTTGGTTCCTTGTGCGAAAGCTGAACCATAAAGCATCAATAAGATTAAAAAATAGGATTGAAAGTTAGATGTTTTTTTCATTCACGTAATAATTTTAGAAAAAGTTACTTAGCAAAATACAAAAAAATCTAACACTATTAACTAAAATATAGAAAATAGCTTCAACAAAGCCTCGTTTGATAAAATTACAGCTTCTGTTTTTTATTTAGATGGAATCTGTTCGATTAAAATCTCATGATTGGCTTTATCGAAATAAGTACAAGTCATTTTTTCAAAGCAAACTGCCCATTTTTCTATGCCTGACTTGGCACAATCATTACAGAATGTCTGGTAATTTGTTTGCCCTTGCTGATGAGCTAAAAGGTCGGCCTTAAATTGTTCTGCATTGCAAACATCTGCAAGCAATAATGGTTCATATTTAGCAGGAGCGGTAATTTGAAAATTGTTTTCCCCGAAATAAACAATGCGTCCGTCAGCAACGAAGGCTTCATAATAAGTTACGCCAAAAGCCTTGATTTCTTGAATATAAGCTGGAAAATCTGCCCCAGATTTTACTTTTGCATGAGCTGTTTTGATTTGTTCTAATGTAAACATTGTCTTGAAATTTTGTTTGATGTGACAAAGTTCTAACAATGTTTGGGGAGGTGATTGTAAAAAATCGTTTTTCTACGTTTGAGTTTTAAAATATTCGGGAGTATCTCCCGTAAACTTTTTGAAGTCTTTAATAAAATGTGCTTGGTCGAAATAGTTATACTCGTAGCAAATTTCGGTTAATGACTTTGTTTGGTCTATTTTACTCAGGATATTATTAAAACGTACAATTGAAGCAAATTTTTTAGGCGAAGTACCAACTAATTTCCGAAACCTTTTCTCAAATGGACTCTGACTGATGCATAATTTATCATTCAGTTCACGGATTCTAATATTACCATTCGATTCATAAATCATTCTAACGGCAGCCACAATTAATTTATCATTTTCAATTTCTTTGAGTTGTGAAAGTAAAAAATGCTCAACGACATTGATTCTTTGTTGGTCGCTGTTAGCAGCCGCCAGTTTTTCTTCAGTTTCTTGAATTTTGTATTTATCGAATAAATTTTCTAGCGAAACACTCTGGTTGAATAATTCATTGACAGGTAAAGAAGAAAAATAGGCCAAACCTACTTCGGTAAAATAGACCAAAACAGTACCAACTCCTGCCGAGTTTTTGAATATTTTGTAAGAATCAGTAAGCCCTGTTATACCTGCAGTTGCCAGAGTATGTTCTGAATTATTGATAATATTTATCAAATGACCCCGATACTGGAATCCGATTACGAGGCTTGTAGAGGGAAAAACTTTATACATACTTTCATTCGCATTCTCTGAAACCACCAATTGCTTAATATAGGGTTTCAGACGCTCAGAAGGTATGTATATATCAAATTTCATTGGGCGAATAGTTCAATACAGACGAAGTGTGACACCCCTTTTTCCGTAATTTAGTTAAAAAATCCTCAAATGAGGTGTGTCATACTTGTTCTGCGTAACTCATTTACTTCACTTCTAAAACCTTACTTCTTTCAGAAACACCGTTTTCGTTAATAGCCTCAATAGTGTAGTAATAAGTACTCAATTTATCCATTCCTCTAAACCAATATTCGTTGGCGTTATGCACCATGATACAATTATAGAGTTTATCGGGAGCGGTTCCGTAATAAATATTATAAGCATAAGCTTTGTTCTCTGGTCGCCAACGTATCCACGCACTGCGTTTATCTTTTTCGGTTCTTAGTACCATAAAATCTTTAACAGCATCAGGTTTTGTTCCATTGCCATTGCCAAAAACTCTTAGACCACTAATAGCAAATTTACCCGTTGGCATTGATACGTTTTCGAGTTTGATATAGCGAGTTTGAATCGGCTGTGAAAGTTCAACATATTCATGTGGAATATCAGTTTGGTTATTTGATTTATCGACCAAAATCGTCCATTTTTTGCCATCTACACTCGACAAAAGTTTGTATTGATGCTTGATATTGACTTGTTTTCCTAGAAAAGAAGAATCTGCATCTTGGTCAGCATAGTTTATCTGAATTGCATTGACGGTTGACAACTTCCCCAAATCGGTTTTTATCCACTCACCAGCTTTACCTGTTTCAGCCGACCAATATGTTTTCATGCTTTCGTCAACAGCATTGTTAGGTAAATACCCACCCAAGGTAGAAGAAACCTCAACGGGTTTATTGTAATTGAGCAACATCCAACCAGTAAAGGTCTTTTTAATATCTAAACCCGAAGAAGGAATATAATGCGGGTAATCGCCAAAGGCAGTATTGCACCACATCACATCATCTTTATCGAAACCCGCTGGCCAAATACCTATGCGGCGTTCGAAATTATTTTTGGTTGAAAGCTGAATCGTAGAAACGTGCCACCAGTTTTTCTGATTATCTTGAAATGATGCTCCATGCCCTGCCCCACGAGCAAAGCCTCCGAGTTTCATACTCAAAGGGTCAGGTTGTGCTTCCCAAGGACCAAGCGGTGTTTTTCCAACCAAAACGCCATCGGCATAGCCACTCATTTCTGTTCCAGGAGCTCCGTATTGTAAATAATACTTACCATTATGTTTGTTTACGGTTGCTCCTTCAATAAAACCATCCAAAAATGTATCGTCCATGTACTCGCCAAAACGTTGCCAACCATATCTCCAAGATTCAAGCATATACATTTCTCTACGAAAACCCTTTGGTTTCATGGTCTTACGGTCTAATTCGATACCATAAAGTGGATAACGATTGCTGCTTCCGTTGTACATATAAAACTTGCCATCGTCATCGGTAAAAAAGGCAGGGTCCCAGCCCCCAATTTCAAAGTCATCAACTAAGGCAGTCCACTCATTGGCTTTTGGGTTCGTACTCATCCAAATCGTAAATTCGCTGGTGTAGGTCGAGCCAAAAACTACCATTGTATCACCGATAATACCCACGGCTGGGGCACAAAGTTCATCATAAACTTTGTTTTTGGGGCGAAGGAATTTTTTTGAGTGAAAAGTCCAATTCAACATGTCTGGACTATGCCAATAACCCCACTGGTTTGTGCTGAACATATAATAATCGCCTTTAAAATTGACGATTACAGGGTCGGCAGTGGCACGGTGACGCCCCCACTCACTAAAATTTGGAATGGGTGTGTAACCATAATCTACATTGATTGGGTTACAATAAGTTTTTTGTTGAGCTTGAGCCGAAGCTAGTGCAAGGATTATTAAGGCAAAAAGAAAATATTTTTTCATCGAAGGTCAAATAGAATTTTGGGGCAATTTATCAAAATCTATTTAGAAACGCTTGATTTCTTGCTGCTATTTAAGCACATCATTGGGGCTTATTTAATATTTTGGAGAAATTAATAGAGCAAAATAATGCCAAAATATCCCGTTAGGGATTAAATATCGATAGGGAATATTGAAAGCCTCTTCTTTCCAAGTCCCATTGGGAGCTATGAACTCCCACCACTGAGACCTCTTCAACTTTAATATTATTCAACCCAACCTTTCCATAAATCTTTCTTTAATTTTCTCACTTCTGTATCCTCTAAATTGTTTATTGGAAACAAATAGGATTAATAATTAAAATTTAACCAAACAATATGCTAATCAGATTTTTAGCAACAAAAATAATTAGGTAATTTTGATAATTCTTTATAAACAATTATCTCTCATTTTTAATTTATAAATATTGAGAGTGTAAAAAATAACAACCTTAACAATCATGACTAGAACAGTGCCATTTAGAGTAGCTTTTATTGCTTTATTAACCCTTTCTGTTTTTGTTTTTGGCTTTAAGTTTCTTGCTTTTGAGGAACCTAAAGTTTCACTCGAAAAGTATAAAATCGAAGACGGTTTCGAGTTAAAGTTAATCGCATCTGAATCATTTTTGAAAGCTCCTGTAAGTATTGACTTTGATAACAAAGGTCGAATCTGGACAGTAGAAATGATTGGATATATGCCAAATCTTGAAGGTATTGGCGAGGATGAACCTACTGGGAGAATTTCTATTTTAGAAGATTTAGATAAAGATGGGGTAATTGACCACTCAAAAGTGTTTTTAAACAAATTAGTTTTGCCTCGTGCCCTCGCTCATGTATATGGTGGTTTGCTATATGTAGATGCTGGAAAACTTTGGTTTGTTGAGATTAAAAATGATAAACCAGGCAAGAAAACACTCGTTGACCCAACTTACGCAGAAGGTGGTAACGTGGAGCATACTTCAAATGGCTTAATGATGAATATTGACAACTGGATTTATAATGCAAATTATAATTTTAGGTATCAATTAAAAAATGGTAAATGGATAAAAGAAGCCACCACTTATCGTGGACAATGGGGTATCACGAAAGATAATTTCGGACGACTTTATTATAACAACAACAGTGTTCAACTACAAAGTGATTTCGTTTTACCGAACAAGGTTATTAGAAATAAGTATTTCAAACCAACCTTTGCCGAAGGACAAAAAATTGCCAATAATCGTGTGTTTCCGATTCATCAAACCTCTGTGAATAGAGGCTATCAGAAAGGTGTTTTAGATGAAAATGGTTATTTGAAAGAAGTAACGGCTTCATGTGGGCCATTGGTGTATCGTGGCGGAGCTTTCCCGAGCGATTATAATCAAAATGCTTTTGTTTGCGTGCCAGAAGCAAACCTCATTAAACGTAATTATCTGAATTTTAGCTCGCTACAAACTTCAGCCAAACAAGCAGTAGAAGGAAAAGAATTCATTGCCTCAACTGATGAAGGTTTTCGCCCAGTTAATTTATTCAATGGGCCAGATGGAGCTATGTATATCGTTGATATGCACCGAGGTATCATTCAACATAAAGCTTATATTTCGCAGTATCTTACGGAGCAATTGGCCAATAAAAAATTGGATACTTTACAAAATGCTGGTCGAATTCTGAAAGTTGTAAGCAAAACTACTAAAACCAATCCAATTCCAGATTTATCAAAAGCCACTACCAAAGCTTTAGTAGCATTATTGAGCAGTCCAAATGGTTGGTTGAGAGACAGAAGCCAACAGATTTTAATTAGCAAGAATGATAAAACGATTGTTAAAGATTTAATTGCTCTTGCTAAAGGTAATAACGAGTTGGCGGCAATTCATGCACTTTATACTTTAGAGGGACTAAATTCATTGACATTTGGACTCCTTAGTGATTTGATGACTCAAACCAAGCAAGCAGATATTCTTGCTCATGCCTTGGTTCTTTCAGAACATTTTGCTGCTGCACCTTTATCTCCTAAAATGAAGGATATTAGCTCTCAGTTATTCGCTCAAAACAACGAAACCATAGACCTTTATTTAGCTCTTGCCTTAAACGCTTGGATAAAAGTAGATACTAATGGTTTCTTACCAATATTTGCCCAAGTTGAAAAGAAATATGCCGATAAACGCATTTTCCAAGAAGCGATTGTAAGTAGTTTAGAAGGAAAAGAAGAACAATACGTTGCTAGCCAGAACCCTGCTACGATGCTAAAGAATAATTTAACTTTGGCTATTAATAATCGTCAGAAAAAAGAGATGAATCCGATTTTTGTGAGAGAAAAAAATGTAGTTGATGACCGCACCAATGGCTTAAAATTATTCAGAAGTATTTGTGCGACTTGTCATGGTGCTGATGGTAAAGGGATTCAGGATTTGGCACCACCGTTGAAAGATTCTGAGTATATCAATGGTTCGATGAAAAGACTTGCTTCCATCATTTTACATGGTTTGAGTGGCCCAATTACCGTCAATGGCAAGCAATACCAACTCAATAATGAAATGCCAGGTTTAGCAAATAACAATACACTTTCTGACTCTGATATAGCCGATATCATTCGCTATACTCAAAATGCTTTTGCTAAAGATTTTAAAAATATTTCAGCAAGCGATATCAAAAAACTGAGAGATAAAAAGCCAACAGGTGGTGGATTATTTAGTGAAAAAGAACTGCTCGAAACAGATTTTGAGAAGTAAAAAATGGTTATAATAATTGAATAAAACATGGCCTCACCATAGTTAAATATTTAACAATCGGCCACAGGCATAAAAAATAAGCAGTCTCATAATTGAACCCCGAGTGAAATATTTCACCCCCTCGGGGTTCAAAAGAAGAGGAGAAATAATCTTTTCTACCAATATATAACTCTCCTACGGAGCATATTAATCACTCACTTTATTGATAATAAAAAAGCTCGGTAAAGAACATATCTTTACCGAGCTTTTTTATCTTGTGTTAAAGATTAATTAAAGCCAAATTTTGTTAATCCTTCTTTACTTGTCTTAATGGCTTCCATTGGTGTCATTCCGTCAAAAACTTGGTCTTGCTCAACAATATAATACTTCATGCCTGATAGCTTTTTGTTTTTCAAAATTCTACCAAAATCAATAGTACCTTTGCCTACTGGAGCAAAACGTCCTTGGTCGTCCATGTCTTTTACGTGCCATATTTTAAAACGACCTGGGTGCTTTTGGAAATAAGCCACTGGGTCAACACCTGCTTTTGTAACCCAATACAAATCCATTTGGAAATTAACATATTTAGGGTCAAGTTTCTCCAATAAATAATCAATCGGCACAATACCTTTACTATTCTTTTCAAATTCAAAAGCATGATTATGGTATAGAAACTCTAGACCTGCAGCCGTTGCTTTACGTGAAATAGTATCTAAAACACCAACCAAACGGTCAACATCTTCAGTCATTGACAAAGACCTTGTTTTAGGGTCGAATTTAAACATACCCATTGGCGGAACTGGGGCAATGAAATATTTAAAGCCCGCTGCTTTTACATCAGCAATCTGCTTATCAGCATCTTTGGTATTCATACCACCCATGTGAATACTAATTGGCTGTAAACCAATACTTTTAGTATATGATTTAAACTCATCAGGCGTCATTCCATAAAACTTTCCATTGTTATAATCTACTGCCTCAATGTATTTATAACCTAAATCAGCAACCGCTTTAAGCGTAGCTTTAGGGTCTTTACCCATTTCAGTTCTAACAGTGTAGAGCGTCATACCACCCCATTTTTTCTGAGCAGATAAGGATAGGTTGAACAAAATTGATACGATAATTAGAGAAAGGATTCTATTTTTCATTGTTCTATTGGTTGATTTTTTTGCAATATTACAACATTTGAAAAATAGATTTTTATTAAAGGGGAAATGAATTTGTGATAATAAAATCTATTAACGAAATAGAGAAGTAATTTAATATTTTTTAGCTATTTTTTGGTAATATAGAATTGGGCATATAATATTTTTGATTTTGAAGTAATACCGAAAGAACTTCAATCAAGTACATCTAAAAAAAGGTTATTTATTAGCCTAGGCGATTAACTACGGAATAAAATTTAATACTTTCGATTAGAGAAAAATCTAAATAAAATAAACCTTTTCCCTATTTTTGTAATAATCAAACCCTCATCAACCAAAACATGAAAAAACTAATCTTTTTCTTACTACTCAGCCAAAATCTTTCTGCTCAAAGTAACGAAGATAAAATCAAGGCAATTGTACCAGAATTAGATGCTAAATTTGAAGCATTCCGAACACAAAATCATTTATCGAGTGTGTCGTATGCCGTTTTGGTCGATGGTAAAATTGTGCATCAGAGCAATCGTGGCACCGTTAATTACAAAACCAACAAAATAGCTGATAATCAATCAGTTTATCGTATTGCCTCGATGTCGAAAAGTTTTGCATCGGTGGCAATTCTACAATTAAGAGATGCTGGTAAACTAAAACTCGACGACCCCGTTTGGAAATACATTCCCGAATTAAGAGGACAAAAATATTCAGCCGATTCGCCCGATATTACAGTGCGTCATTTGCTTACGCACGCAGCGGGTTTTCCTGAAGACAATCCTTGGGGTGATCGCCAGTTGGGTATCACCGAAGCAGAAATGTTGAAAATGTTTAAGAAGGGAATTTCATTCTCCAACGAACCTGGAGTTGCTTATGAATATAGCAATATGGGCTTTGCGATGTTGGGACAAATCATTAAAAACGTATCGGGACAAAGCTACCAAAGCTATATCATTAACAAAATTTGGAAGCCTCTTGGCATGAATAATACTTATTGGGATTACACCAAAGTACCAGATAATCAACTTGTTAGGGGCTACCGTTGGTTGCGTGAGCAATACATTGAACAGCCATTTGAAGGCGATGGTGCTTACGGAATCATGGGCGGTATTCTTACTTCTATCGAAGACTTTTCCAAATACATGGTCTTTCACCAAAAGGCTTACCAAGTAAACGCACCTAACTCTCCTATTTTGAAGAAAAGTTCTTTGAAAGAAATGCATTTCCCAGCCAATTTTGGGAGCATGAATAACCGTGGTTTTACAGGTTCGGGCGAACCTTGCAATAATGTTTCTTTCTATGGTTATGGGTTACGAATCGACCAAAATTGTAACCAAATCAGAAGTATTGGGCATTCTGGAGGTTTACCGGGTTTTGGCTCTGATTGGAAAATTGTACCACAATATGGTATCGGAATTGTGACGTTTACTAACGGGACTTATGGCAGTGCCGCCTTGATGAATAATCAGATAGTTCCATACATTATTGAAAAAGCGGGTATTAGTCCTATTCCATTCCCTGTTTCTCCGATTCTGAAACAACGTCAAAATGAATTAGTAAAATTACTGCCTTCTTGGGAGGGGGCAGAGAAAACTGGCATTTTCGCCGAAAATTTCTTCATGGATTATTTTCCTGATTTGCTAAAAGCTGAAGCCGAAGGAATCTTTGATAAAGTTGGAAAAATAGTTAAAATAAACGAAATTGTACCAGAAAATGCACTTAGAGGCAAATTTTTAATTGAATGTGAGAAAGGAAAAGTAGAAGTAAGTTTCACAATGTCACCCGAAAATCCACCTTTAATTCAGGCATACAGCATTAAGTTGAAATAGAATATAAATTATCCGAAGACTTTAGAATAATGATAGACAAGAGCTTATATTATTAAATCTAAATCCTTCGGATAATTTATTTTTGAATTGTACCATTAATTAGAGCTATTAATCATGCAAGTTCTCAAATACTTTAATTATGCCCTCGCTTTTAGCTTAGAATTAGTTTTATTTTTTAGCGTCGGTTTTTGGGGATATTCTCAAGGTAAAACCTCTTTTACCAAATGGATTTTTGCAATCATTTTATTTCTGATTGTCATTACGCTATGGGCTGTTTTTGCGGCACCCAAATCAAACCTTAGATTTCAGAATATTTGGCTTTCACTCTTTAGAATTTTTATGTTTTCGATGGGAACATTGGCTTTAATAGATTTAGGCAAGAATAAATGGTCAATCATCTACTCTATATGCTTTATTTTGAGTGTATCCCTCTCACATCTTGATGAAAAGGGAATCCTTTAAATACCTATATAATTGAGGAGAAATAAAAACTTTCAAAGATTTTCAGTAACATTATCAAAAATTTACAAAAGCGAAAAATTATATGATGAAAAACCTAATGCTCGATATGCTTCTTCAAAGTCAAATCAGTAATGGTGTGACTCTCAAAAAAGTAAGTAACGAAAATGCCCAAATGAAATTAAATTCAGCATCGAATTCTGTTGGGTTTATTTACCGCCATATTGCTGAAACCCTCAATATGTTTACCTTCTTTTTTGGCTTACAACCCGAAGTGGCCAATACTACAATGGGGCAATTAGATAATGGACAAGGCAGTAATACTGATGAAAGTAGTATGTTAATTAATAAGGGTTTTGAAAAGCTAAATAAATTGATAGAAGAGAAACCCGAACAATTTTGGCTTGAAGAAATAGAGACTCCATTCTTCGGAAAAGTGAGTAGATTTAGAATTTTTAGTCATATTTTATATCATAACTCACATCATAGTGGACAAATTGCTGCAATTTTAAGCAAAGGCAAATAGTTTTTTTTATCTCTTTTACTTTATTGAAAGCTATACCTTATAAAATCATATCAAAGTGATAATGGTGGAATTACTAGTTACTTTCTCCAAAGGTAAGTAAGGTACTATTAGTATCAGTCAAAGCAAACTCTTTTTGCCCCCACGGTTTTGTTTCAAGCGGCGTAATCATGCTTACTTTTTTTGATAAAAGATTTTGATAGAATTCATCAATTCCCTTATCAATTCTTAAGTAAATCATGAAATGTGATGCCGCTGGTTTAAGCTGTGGGTGATGAAAAAAGTGAAGCTCAGCATTATCTTTTTTTATGATAAAATACTCACCATAATCTGAAATGAGCGAAAAACCCAGTTGATTTACGTAAAAATCAATTGTTTGTTGTTTTTCAATAAAGGGGAGTTTTGGAATAGCAATGCTTATCATTATTTGTGCTTCTTTTTAATTTAATTTTACTCGAATATAACTAAGAAAGAATAAAATACAAAGACGAATCAGCCCTTATTTGAAATAAACATCACTCCTGTCTTTTGGGCGAATCCAACAGTTCTATACTGTCAAATTTGACTTTAATCAAACAATGGACTTTGACTAAAGTCAAATTTATTTTTATTAGATTCCGTCAGTTGAAACTAGCAGCCATGAAGTACAACAAATATTTTCCCAATAAATTATCGCCTTAAAAATTCAGGAAAACGCATATTAAATGGTTATCAGTTTCCAGCAAAGGGTGTCCCAAATAGGCCTACTGCCAGTTCAGCCCATACAAGAAACAAGATGAATAAAATTCCGACAATAATCCACACTCGTTGCTTTACACTTTTAATTTTTCTCAATGAAAATTCAATCAATCCACCAGTACCAAATAGTAGCACCCCAGCAACAATAAAATCAAAAACTGACCAGTTTACTTCACTTGTAAATTGCATAGCCACCAATGGTAATAATAAAATCAGAGATGCTATGGCGAAAATAATTGTCAATCGATTGTTTTTAGCTATCATAATTTTATGTTTTTTTAATTATTAAAAAGAACTTTGTTTTTCAAAGTAAAATAAAATAATGCTTCATCGCAAGAAAAATTTACAAATTATTTTGTTATGCTTTCAGATGACAATTTAATCGTTTGTCATTCAATTAAAACCTTGTCATTTTTACATAAATTCAAACACATTCAACAAGATGAAATATAACTATGTAGGCGAAACAGGTCTATTGGTTTCGGAACTTTGTTTAGGAACAATGACTTTTGGAGGCCAAAACGCTGGGATGTGGGATAACATCGGTAAACTTCAACAACAAGAAGTAAACGAACTCATCGACGCAGCCATTAAGGCTGGAATTAATTTTATTGACACTGCCAATGCGTATTCTTTTGGGCAATCAGAACAATTATTAGGTCAGTCGCTAATTGATTTGAAAATTCCTCGTGACCAAGTGGTAATTGCTACCAAAGTTTTAGCTCGAATGGACGACAAGCCTAACAGCACAGGGCTTTCTCGTTATCATGTTTTCAATTCGGTAGAAGCAAGTTTAAAGCGTTTACAATTAGATTACATTGATATTTTGTATGTGCATGGCGTTGACCCAAAGACTTCGATTGAGCAAATCGTACAAACCTTGAATGATGTAGTAAATACTGGTAAAGTCCGTTATATTGCTATTTGTAATTGGCCAGCTTGGATGGTTTCGGAAGCACAAACAATAGCCAAACTTAAAGGTTTTCATCAATTTATCGGCTTACAATATTATTACTCAGCCGTTAGTAGAGATATTGAACATGAGTTAGTATCTATGGCTGCTCATCATAAATTAGCTATTTTCCCGTGGAGTCCACTAGCTGGAGGGTTTTTAAGTGGAAAATATACACGTGAACAAGCAGCAGAAGGCTCAAGAAGAATAAATTTTGATTTCCCTCCCATTAACAAAGAAAAGGCTTATGATTTAGTAGAAGTAATGGCCGAAATTGCAGCTGCACATCAAGCCACTGTTGCTCAAATAGCTTTGGCATGGGTAAGGCATCAATCAGGTATTACTAGTACGATTATCGGAGCTAAAACCATTGCCCAACTCAATGATAATTTAGCTTCAATCAAAATAGAACTTTCTTCTGAAGATTTAAAGAAAATTGATGCAGTAAGCCCACTCCCAATGCAGTATCCAGGATGGATGGTTACTCGTCAAAGTGCTTATAGAAATTAATTTGGCTGAATACTCCCGATTCAAATATTTGATGGAAAGTATTTTAAAAATTGCTCTTTTAGGGCTAAAAATTAACGACCAATGCTCAGTAAAAGATTGTAACCATGAGGCATCATGAATATTATATAAAGATTCTTTTGAGTAATTACTAATAGTATCTGATGATTCATTGCCGTCAGTTAAACTGACGGCAATGAAAATTAATAAACTAAATTTTCATTACTTCTACCGATATACAGTACCAATGGCACATCTTTTATCCAAATTACAGGATATTTCATGAGTTCAACTTTTATTGATTCAGAATAAAAAATATTTTCATACATTTATTGCCAGTTATCATCTGAATAATAAAGTGGATATTTCGACTTTCCTCAAACAACAAGGCATTTATTCTGACTCTATTGCTGAGTGGCTACATGACAATAGCAAAACCAAAAAGTATTCAAAAGGACATACTTTGCTTATGCCCGGAGAAACTTCACAACGAGTATATTATGTACAAGAAGGACTACTCCGCTCATTTTATACCAAAGATGACAAAGACATCACGCATACTTTTGTAGCGGAAGCCGCTTTTATCTTACCAATTGAATGTATTTTTCATAATGCTCCAGCCATTTATGGGTATGAATTATTAGAAAATACTACAATTACCACTTTTCGCTACGATGATTTTAACAAGCTACAGCAATTTCCCGAAATAAAAGAAGTTGAAAAACTACTTTTATATGATGCCGTGAAAAGATTTTCGGATATTATTCATACCATTAAGTTTCAATCAGCCAAAGAGCGTTACGAACGCATGTTGAAAGAATATCCCAATATCTTACTACGTGCTCCACTGGGGCATATTGCCTCTTATCTAGGAATTACGCAGCAAACCTTGAGCGTGATACGAGGACAAATCTAATATTCTTTGGAAAATACAATACGGCACCCCGATGGAATCAAACCATCGGGGTGTTTTTGTTTTGCTTCTCAAAAAAATCATTCTCAGCTCATTTTTTAATCTATCTTAAAAATTCACAAAAAATAAGCCCCCAACTTTGTAGCATCAAAGCAGAACAAAAGATAATTCGCTATAAATCAATAAAAAAATGAAGAATCAAGCACTATATGTACTATCGAGTATGATTTTGATGCTCGCTGGTTGTAATCAAACACAAACATCTAAAAAAGAGAAAGTCGAGCAAGCGGCTATTCCAGTAAGTATAGAAGAAGTAAAAACAACTTCTGTAAAAAATGATATTTCTGTCAGTGGAAATATTGAAGGCAATACAACCGTAAGGTTAGGTTTTTTGGTAGCAGGTAAAGTAAATTTTATCGGAGCCAAAGAAGGGCAAACAGTAAAAAAAGGACAAATATTGGCCAGTTTAGACCCTACTAGCTATAACATTGCGAAACAATTATCAGAAGTTCAGGTCAATGCCGTGACAGATGAATTCAATCGTTTAAAACTTTTACACGATAAAGGAAGCGTTACTGAAAGTGATTTCTCTAAAGTAAATTTCACGCTACAACAAGCAAAACTTCAACAACAATTACAAGCTAAAAATGAAGGTGACACCAAACTCTACTCGCCCATAAGTGGGGTTTTACTCAAAAAACTAACTGAAGTTGGAGAAATTGTCGGTACGGGCATTCCTTGTTTTGTCATTTCAGATATTAGTAAGGTAAAAGTGTTGGCTTATATACCTGAAGGTGAACTTCAATACATAAAAATTGGCCAAAAGGCAGCTATAACTATTTCGGCTCTTGACCGAACCTTTACAGGAAAAGTAGTAGAAGTTGGCTCTGCGGCTGATGTCACGTCACGAGCATTTACCATCAAAATTGAAGTTGACAACCCCAATCAAGTGATTCGCCCCGGTATGATTGCTGAAGCAAAAATTGGTGTGAACAATGCACAACAAGCCACACTTCTTCCTGCCGAATGTATCAATCATGATATCAACAATCTGACCTACGTTTTTGTGGTCGAGAAGGCTTCAAACAAAGCATTTAAGCGTGAAGTAAGCCTCGGAAAAATGATTGAAAATAAGATAGAAATTCTTACAGGCTTAAACGCTGGAGAATGGGTAGTAGTAGCAGGTCAAAATAAAATCTCTGACGGTTCAGCCGTAACAATCAAATAATTAAGGCGATGAATATCATACAAGCATCATTAAAATATAAGCAAGTAACTATCTCGGTTTTACTATTGTTATTTGCCATCGGAATCCAATCACTTTTGAATATGCCCCGCCGCGAAGACCCCAAAATTACGATTCGCACAGGCTTAGTGATTGCCTATTATCCTGGAGCCAATTCGGCACAGGTAGAAGAGCAAGTAACCAAGAAGCTTGAACAATACCTTTTCCAATATGAAGAAGTAAACAAAGCAAAAACCTACTCAACTACCAAAGATGGCGTAGTGGTAGTAAATGTAGAATTGACTGAGCGAGTAAAACAGCCCGATATTTTTTGGAGTAAACTTCGTAATCAACTTTTGGTAGCCAAACAAATTGATTTACCCGAAGGTGTGAGGGGTCCAATTGTAAATTCAGATTTTGGCGATACCGAAGCAATGGTAATTGCTTTAGAAAGTAAAACTGCGAGTCCGAATGAGTTGAAAAGTTACGCTCAAAAATTAGAAGATTACCTTCGCACGCTTCCTGCCACTTCGAAAGTTAAACGCATTGGCGACCAAAAAGAAGAAATAGTAGTTTCATCGAGTTCTGAGAAACTTTCTCAATATGGCGTAAATTTGCAGCAAGTTGTGAGTCTTTTACAATCGCAAAATAAGATAAACCCAACGGGTGATATTAAAACTGAAAACAACAGAACTACGCTTTATACCAAAGGTTATTATAGCACAGAAACCGATTTAGCCGATCAAATTGTGGGAGCTTCACAAAATGGCTCAGTTGTTAAATTAGGAGACGTTGCTCAGTTCAAAAGAGCATATACCGAACCCCAAAGTATCATTACTGTCAATGGCAATCAAGCAATATTGTTGGCTATTCAAATGCAAGAAGGTAACAATATTGTAAAATTTGGAGAGCAGGTAAATCAAAAAATAGCTGATGCCCAAAAAGTAATCCCTTCTGATGTAAAGATTACTACAATTGTCAATCAACCCCATTTGGTAGAGGAAAATATATCTCATTTTATCCAAGAATTTATGTTGGCAATTATTTCGGTCATCATCGTTGTGATTTTGCTTTTACCTTTCCGAATTGCAGCGGTTGCCGCAACAGCCATTCCTGTAACGGTGGCCGTAACCTTCGCTATGATGCACGCATTAGGAATCGAACTACACCAAGTTTCGTTGGCTGCTTTGATTTTGGTTTTAGGAATGGTCGTAGATGACGCCATCGTAATTGCTGATAATTATGTAGAATTATTAGATGAAGGCATCGACCGCTGGACAGCCGCTTGGAGAAGTGCCAACGACTTAGTAATGCCTGTCTTAGTGGCTACCGTTACGATTGTAGCTTCGTTTATGCCAATGATTTTACTTAATGGCAGTATCGGCGAATTTATCTTTGCTTTGCCCATTACGGTTGCCATTGCCCTGCTATCCTCTTTTATTGTAGCGATGTTACTGACACCTATGCTGTGCTATGTTTTCATCAAAAAAGGCTTACATAACCATGAAAATGAGAACAAAAAGAAAAGAAAATCATTGCTTGATTACATGCAAGAAGGCTACAACAAATTGATTGATTGGTGCGTAAAATACCCTAAAACGACCATTATTAGTAGCCTTATTCCCATTGCTTTAGCTGGGTTTTTGTTCAAAACCAGTGTTCGTCAACTGTTTTTTCCTGCGGCCGAAAGAAATCAGTTTATTATTGAATTATGGATGCCCACAGGCACAAAATTAGAGAAAACTAATGCGGCCATTCAAAAAGCCGAAAACATTATTAAGCAAGACAAAAGAGTGGTTTCTTATGCAACTTTTACGGGCACTGCTTCACCGAGATTTTATTATAATTTCTCGCCAGAGTTTCCTACAAGTAATTATGCACAGATTTTGGTCAATACAACAACCGATAAAACGGCCGAAGAATTGGTAGAAGAGTTAAGAAAAAAAGTAGATACAACTATTCCAGAAGGTACAACTTTCGTGAAACTCATGCAACAAGGTTCGCCGATGAAAGCACCAGTAGAGGTTAGAATTGTGGGCGAAGATATTTCTCATTTGAAAAAAATAGGCACGCAAGTAGCCGAAATCATGAAAAATGCCAAAGGTAGTAAACTCATCAGAAACGATTTTGCTGAGGATTATTATGGTTTATCACTAAATTTAAAACCCGAAGCAAGTCGCTTAGGATTCACAACAAGCAGCATTTCCCAAACCGTTTACACTGGTTTTAGTGGAGCCGCTATTTCTTCAATTTACGAAGGAAATAACCAAGTAAATATCGTTTTGAGATTAGATGATGTAAACCGCCAAAGTACGGATGATTTACAAAAAGTTTACTTAAAATCACCAATTACAGGAGTAAACGTACCACTTCGCCAGATTGTAGACCTTATACCACAGTGGCAAACTGGTAAGATTATCCACCGTAATGGTGTGCGTACACTTACCGTACAATCAGAAGTTTCGGAGGGTGTTCTACCCGCTGAATTATTGAAAGAGATTCAACCACAAATTGAAAAACTTTCATTACCAAGTGGGTATCATATCGAATACGGTGGCGAATATGCCAACAAGCAAGAAACCTTTTCACAAATGATTACTGCCTTGGTGACAAGTTTGGTTTTAATATTCTTCATTTTATTATTCCAATTCCGTAACCTCAAAGAATCAAGCATTGTGATGCTCACCATTCCATTGAGTTTGTTTGGAGCAATTTTAGGGTTGGCAGTTACGGGTAATAATTTCAGTTTCACTGCCTTTATAGGTCTAATTTCATTATCGGGAATTGTCGTAAGAAATGCCATTATCTTAGTTGACCACGCCAATGAACTCATGAAGCACGGCATGGATATTCAGACCGCAGCCGTTGAAAGTGGTAAACGTCGATTACGTCCGATATTCCTGACTGCCATGGCGGCAGCCATCGGGGTACTTCCCATGATTATCTCTAAATCTCCGATGTGGGCTCCGCTGGCAAGTGTACTAGCATTTGGGGTTGTTTGGAGTATGATTATGGCCCTTATTACTGTACCCATTCTTTATATCGGCTGGATAAAACCTCGTGACAAAAAAGATGTATTGTTGAACCAATAATGATTATTCCAATGAAAAACTTACGCATATATATAGCTTTGGTTTTAGGTTTTCTTCTTGAAAACCAAAGCACTTTTGCCCAAACAACACCTACTTATTCATTAGAACAATTGAGTGAAATTGCTATCAAATCGAATAAAGGTCTTGCTATTAAGCAATTACAAATTGAAGAAAAAAGAATAAAAGTCAAAGAAGACGAAATCAAGCGTTTGCCAGTAGTAAATCTGAGTAGCACTTACCAATACAATGTAAATTTGGCAAATATTACAATTCCTGCTGGTGCAATTGGCGTAATTCCTATGAATGCCACTACGCAAGTGCCTCTTCCAAATACTGATAAAAACATAACTGTTGGAAGCAATAATAATTATAATATTGGATTGACCGCCTATATGCCCTTAACACAACAAGCCAAAATCAAAATGGGTATTGAAGTAAGTAAAGTAGAAAACCAAGTAAGTGAAAAAGAAAAACTAAAGGTTTCGCTACAACTTAAACACGGCATCGAACAGCTCTATTATGCCACTTTGATTGCCCAAAAACAACAAGAAGAAGCTCAAGCTAAACTCAATTTGGCCAATAATCGATTGAATGATTTAGAAAATGCTATCACTGCTGGGAAAACTTTAGATTTGAATAAAGCAGGTATTTTGGCCAGTATTGCCGATGAAGAGCAAAATATCTTAAAATTCGATTTTCAGATTCAAAATTACAAGGCAGATATAGCTAAACTAGCAGGCTTGCCCAATGAAGATTTTTCATTGACCTCCACCCTACCAGTTGTGAATAATCTTTCTTCAATCACTGATTATAAGTCTGGTATTTCAACCAATCCCGATGTTCAAATTGCTAATTTAACCAAATACAAAACCGAGTTAGGTTTCAAAGCTGCTAAACTCAGCGACCGCCCAGATATTGGTTTAGTGACTGGTTATGCCTACCAAAGTGGCAATCCACTTGCTCCTGCCAATAATCCGTTTATTGGCGTAAATCTGAAATGGAATTTGCAAGACCTTTATGCCAATAAACAAATTCAGAAACAAAGGGCATTACAAATGAAGCAAGCCGAAGAAAATATTGATTATACACAAGAGCAACTTTTGTATGAAATAGAAAAAGCATATAGAAAAGCTCAACAAAGTAAATCATTGATTAATGTTGCAGAAAAAGCCCTCAAATACCGCCAAGAGGAATTGAAATTGCAAGAAGACAAGCAATTAGCAGGAATGAACCTGAAAACCGATATTTTAGCTACCAAAGCAGTCTTGGCCAAAGCAGAAGCTGATGTGTACGCCGCTAAATTGGCTTATTTAATTGCTCTTTCAGATTTAGATGCTTTGATTGGACAGTAAAAAATGAATTATTTCAAATTACTCATTGCCGTCAGTTAAAACTTACGGCAATGAAGAGAATAAAACAAATCCTGTTAGTAAATCATCTATTGAAATTCAAGAGAGCTCTTTTACTTATTTTCTTCAATTTGGAAGCCTTTTCTAATCAAATAAACCGCTAATGACATTTCATAAAGAGCGATTGGAATAGCCAAAATTACACCTAAAGTTGATATTTGCTCAATAATATGAAACATCTCAAGCATGGCTGCAAGCATAATCAAACAGGCTGACGTTAGTCCAAGAATAGCCAGTTTTTTAGGTAAGAGTCTAGTTTGGAAGAAAACATAGCTGTAAATAAACGTATTAATGGCGAGCATAAAATTAGGCCCCAACATGAAAGTCCAATCATGAAATTCAATAAATGCCAAACCTAAGGCAGTAGCCGTTGGTTTATCAATTGCATGATTGGCATAATGTTGACTTATAGAAAGCACCGCTAAAACTGCCACAATTCCCATCATGATAAATACTACCTCCAGCATTCGGAAACTTAGATAACCCAATCCTAAACTTTCATTGTATTTTTTTAAGTATGGATACATCATCAAGCCTGTGCCTGTTGCTGTAATACAAAGAATAAGTTCGTTTATTGCTCCCCAAACAATAGCATGATGATGTTGGTGGGAGGAAGTAATGAAATCAGTTTCCGCCAAAATAGGGTCGTAGAGTTTTAGTCCAATAATGGATGAGATGGCCGCAAGAATAAAAAATATACCCGTAATAGTTGCATTTTGTTTGTCGTTTTTCTGAATATTCATTTTGCTTTTTCGATAATGTTTCAGCAAAAATACCAAAGCCGTTTTTCAGAAAAATTAACAAAAGATAATAAGCAACTGGTCCTTAAAAATACCATTCCTTAGGGATTTTATTTATATGTTTCTTTGTTATGGTCATTTCATGGCTTCGCCATTCTATACATAACCTCTAAGAGGTGAAAAGATTATAGAAATTCGTGTACGTACCATACAAACAAACCCCGAAGGGGTGATATTTTTTTTACCAATATCATACTTGCACCGAAATACGTTTTCTTATACGGCTCAAAGATACTTGCGTAATACCCAAATAACTCGCCAAATGATAAAGCGGAATTCGATTGACTAAATCAGGGCGTTTTTCTAAAAGATTAAGATAACGTTGCTCGGGACTGAAGGTCTTAAATTCATCAAATTCTATGACTTTTTGCACCAACATTTCGTTGCTCATTTGCATAATCATGGTGGTGAGTTTGGGCACTTTTTCAAGAAGTTTCTGGTTTCGTTCATCACTACCCAATGCCAAGACACAATCTTCCAAACAAGATAAATAATACTCCGAAGGCTTTTTAGTTTGATAACTAACAGGCGTAATTGATTGATTTTCAATATAAAACTCTGTATTTCGTTCTTCGCCATCCATTAGATAATAGGCTCTTACACAACCACTTAATACAAAATAACATTCTTTGGCATACTCCCCTTCTTCCAGCAAAAGCTCATTCTTTTTAAAGTAACGAATCAAGTTTTGCTCTTTGATGATTTCAATTTCCTCCTCCGTTAGTGGAATGTATTTTGAAATATAGTTGATGATGAGATTATCCATTGTCATTCTGTTTTAAAATCCATTTTAAAATTAAATCACCAATCAAACCTCAATAACGAAACACCTTGACGGGGTAATTTGAAATTGAGTTTTAGTGTACCGTTGGTCAATTTTAAATAGCTTGGCGAGGTGAGTAATGCCAATTGTCCTGCTTTTTCTAAGATACTAATTTGTTCGGCCGTCGGGTTTTCGGGTGAACCCATTTTCTTCCAAACTTCATATGAATTACTGTTTTCGTTGTCGATTCGGTAATGCTTAAAATTGACTTGTTGAGCAGGAAAACCTCTTAAGTCTATTTCTACTGTCGCATCTTCAGCTTTTAGGTCATCGTCATGATAATGCCAAACCATTACCGCTGCTGAGCGTTGGTCTTTACTGGCGAGGGCATCAATATCGGCTTTTTTGCGTACGCTCGAATCTCGCACCATCGTAAATGTATAATTCTGATTACCCTTTACTTCCACTCTATTGCCCGACATCATGCCGTACATTCTGAAAACATTCAATACGGGTTTATCAATGCCATTGGTGGCTAAATCTCTGAAACCATAAAAATAGGGTTGATTTTCAAACTCAAACGACCAACTCACTGCCCCCAATAAATTAGCTTTGAAATAATCAGCCAAGGCATATTTTCGGGCAAACGAAGCAGCCGTATAACTCGAATACATCGTGCCGTTTCGATACGCATTTGATGGGTTGGTTTTCATGCCACAAGCCGCACAACCTTCGGGGTCTGACTCGCCAATGATAATAGGTAAGTTTTTGAATTTGGCATAAGAAGTAACAATTCGGAATCCTTCCGAAATATCTCGTAGTTGGGTTCCTACATTCATTTGTACGTGTCCATCCACAATTTTTGGAGCACCTTTCGCATGAAAAGTAATAAAATCAAGCGGAGAACCTACTTTACCCGTCACATAATTAGTCCCTGACTCGCAATGCGTTAGAAAAGTTTTAAGAAAATCAGCCGCTTTACTCCAACTTGGGCCAGTTGTTTCAGGGCCACCTATTCTAATCGTTGGCAAAGCTCGTTTGGCGGCATCGGCGGTATAATCATAAAGTTTACAATATTCTTCTACCGTTCCGCTCCAATAACCAATATTTGGTTCATTCCATAATTCCCAATACCAAGTTTCTACCTCGGCTTTTCCATAGCGTTCTACTGAATGTTTTACCCACGCATAGACCAAATCGGCCCATTTTTTATAATCTTTCGGCGGAAAAGTCCAACCCTTATAAATTTCATTGTAAGGCATTCCGGGTTTCCATTTATGCTCATAGGGTTGTGGCTTGATTGAAAGAGCTTCGGGCATAAAACTAAATTGTGCCACTGGTTTGATGCCTCTTTCTCGGTAAGTATCAAAAATTTTATCGACGACTGTCCAATCATAAATGGGCTTTCCGTTGGCATCTTCAGTATAAACATTGGTAGAACCCCACTTCATAGTAAGAGTATCATGCCCAGAAGTAAGCATATTATGGGCTCGAAAATAAACGGGTACTGGACTTAGTTGACTTAATTCGGTCAGCAATTTTTTGCCATCTTTCATGTAAGCATAGTTGGGTTCGTCGGCACCGAACCAAGCCCACATGGTACTCATTTCGCCAACTTTTTTATTCAAATCAATTTGGATAGTTGTCTTAGTTGCTTCTTGTGCAAAACTCAGTCGAAAAATGGCTATAAGGATAGAGAGAAAGTAGGCTTTTTTCATTTAATGTTAGGATGAATAGAGTTTAAAACAAATATACTTGGAAAATACTTGTTTACTTCTTTCAATGCAAAGAATTAAAGCCGAGTATCGAAAATTCATCAATACTCGGCTTTAATTAAATAAAGTAAATTCGGGATTAAATTGAATCATATTTGCCCCAGGCGGGGCTTTATATTTGGTAGAAAAAAATACATCAAAGACTATACGAAATGTTTCACCCAATGGGGCTTGGATAGAGGTGATAGCATATTTCTCTACCAATATTTAACTCCTTTGGAGTAATTTCAAGTTTATAACCAATTAGCTATAAGTGCTTTATCCAAACTCAAGTTAAATACTTATTTTCCCCTTTTGAAATTAGCTCATTGAATAAATTCAGTTTGGATACATTACCCCAAAAACCATTTTTCATCGTTTATTCTTCCAATATCAAGCTGGCTTTTGCTTCCAGACTTAGCTTATCATTCCATTTTTTAAAAAATGGTTTTTCGAGTTGTGCCTCTCGGTAAGCATCGGGTATCATAATCGGCACTCCATGAATGATTGGATACAAACGCTTACAAGTTGGACAAGTGATAAGCCCTTCATGAATGATGTTATTTTCTTTTTCGGTGAAAACCTGAATTGAAAGTTCAGATTTATCGAATGGGCAACATAATTTATCAAAAAAACTTTTGGTCATGACTTTAATGGTTTAAGATTTCTGAATAATTCAATACTACTTCGGTTGGATTTTCGGCGTCCATAATGGCCGATACCAAGGCAATACCATCGAATTGTAAATCTTTGAGATTCGGAATCGTATTTTGATTAATTCCCCCCGCTAAAAATACTTTTCGACTAAAAAACTCGCGAGTTTTGTCAATAGTATCAAAACTAACAAGCTCGCAACTATTACTAGTTTTCGATGGAAATATTGAGCAATACGAAATATAATCCAACGAATTTTGCTCAGCCCAAATGAGTTTTTCGGTTTCGTTTGAACAAGTGAGTCCCCAAATTAAATCTGGTCGTTTTTGCCGGTATTCTTGTATCATTTCGTTGGGAAAATCAAGATGAATTCCATCAAAACAAGTCAAATCAAGGCAATCTTGACCTTCATTAAGAATCAAAGGCACACCTGCCAACTTTGTGAGTTGGTGGATAGTTTCAATGATTTCGATTTTATTAGCTACATTTTGCCAATTATTCCATAATTGCACGGCAAAAAGGCCACCTTTCAGAGCCATCTCAATTTTATTGAGCAAAACACTTTGTTCCATGGCTGGGTCGGCGATGAGATAAATACTTTTTTTCATTTCCAACCACGTTTGAATGCCTCAAAAAATGCTGCCCAGTAAGGGTCAGTTTCGTGGTAAGTCATTGGCTTAACTTCATCATTTTCAACCATCCTATGGCCTTCTTCTAATGCTGTGAAACTCCCAATCGTACAGGCCTCGATATTATTTTCATGTAAAGCATTGATTACCAACTCTTCGTATTGATGCTTAACCGAAATAATCATTGAACCTGCTCCAATACAATAACGAGGGTCAAATGAAAAAACTTCGCAAACTGAGCTGACAATTGGTGAAATATTGAGCCTATCTGCCTGAATTTCAATACCTAAACCACTTGCGATTGCCATCTCGAAAGCCGCACCTAACACACCACCCTCCGTAACATCATGCATCGCATTCACCACTTTCTGTTGTTGATTAAGTTTATTGATAACCAATGCTTCATTCAAGACAGAGGTATGATAAAACAATTCTTCCGCTTTTTGTGCTACTTCAGTGCCTAATTTCTGACGAATAGTCTTTGGAAAGGACATCGCCAAAATAGATACAGATGACATCGCACATTGTTTGGTCATAATGATTGAATCACCAATTTGAGCGTTATTCGAAGTAAGTATTTGTTTTTGCGGAGCAATAGTTATCAATGTTCCACCACCCGAAATGGTCGAGTTTTGGCCTTCAATTGTGCCGGTGTGTCCGCCCGTAATTGCAACGCCAATTTCCTTACAAAACTTATCAATGTATTGCCAATATTCTCTAAACTGAGCATCGGAGATACTAGTTGGTAAGTTAAGTACCGTTTGTAAATACATTGGAGCAAAACTGGTGGTAGCGATGTCGTTGGCCATCAGATGCACCGAAAGCCACGCTGATTCCTGCAAACCCAAAGTAGGGATTAAGCTCAGTGGGTCAGAGGTAAGAGCCATGGCCATATTGTTTGGCAATTCTACAAGTGCCACATCGACACCAAAATTTGGCCCAATAACAACTTCTTTACGCTTAAAGCCACTATTAGGTAAGATAACTTTTTTAAAGTATTCTTCGTTGATTTTTCCTATATTTTCCATTAATCCACATCATTGAATCGTACAAACAAACCAAAAAAATCGCCATAAGGTACGTGCCATTCTTGCACAGGAAACCATTCGGGTAAGCCAGTTGCTTGCCACTCAATGGTGTAGCTACGCCCTACAAGTGCTTCATGGATTTTTCGGGTAAGCATTTCAGGCGTGTAGAAAGTAGCAGTTACGTAGAACGGATTTTTCCCAAAGGCTTCTTGCACTCTTCGTCGAACCACTTTTGGAGAATTACGATTCATCATTCCGAATGCAATTCCATATTTGCCCACTCTTGCAGCTTCACGAATTACCTGCACGGGGTCACGGTAATATTCAAAGGTGGTAATAAACGCAAGTGCATCAAAAGTGTGGTCTTTGAAAGGCATAAAATGAGAATCAGCCCAGACAAGATTTCCACCAAAAAGATGAACGGCCTGCCCCAACATAAAAGGAGAGATATCACCACCCGAAGCATCAATGCCAATTTCTTTCCACCAACGGGTAAAACGGCCAGTTCCGCAGCCAAATTCGAGTAGTGTTTTAATTCTTGGGTCAGACTTCACGAATCTACCCATAATTTTCTTTTGCCAAACTTCGGCTCGTTTGTAGCGGCCTTCGTACCAAAGTTCGTAGGTATCGGTGTGTTCACGGTTAAAAAACCATTCTTTTCGGCCCTGCCAATTGCGGAGTGGTGGCTTCACCAAACTTTTTTCGCTTAGTTCTAATTCTTCCATAATAGTTTTGATAAAAAAAACCTCATTTCTGCACTGAATGCTCGAAATGAGGTCTCAAAACGTATATAGATTAGATAAAGCTCTAAGGCTACTCTTCTCAATATCTTATTGGCTCCTGCATTCCTACGCTGGTATTAACCAGTTCAGGTTCTCGGGTATCATCTCAGCTTTTTACAGCACCCCGTGCATGAAATATATTACAAATGTAATCATCAATTGAAATAAATATAGAAAAAACTCATTTTATTATTTGTTTATTAGTAAACTCAGTTAGTCAAATCTTTTATGTACCTTCAATGTCTAAATCGACCAAAATAAGTTTGACTTTGTGAATATGCTCTAACTTGCATACTCTTTTCGCCCCAATTTAAAATTATGAAACGCTTAATACCATTAAATCTTCTTGGTGTGATATTCATCCTCCTTATTTCTTCATTTGGATTTGCCCAGAATTTCAAATATTATCAAGCTCCCGACAAAATTAGAATTGCCTATACTGATTCGGGTTCGGGAAAGGTCGTTGTGCTTTTACATGGATTTATCAATACAGGTGCAAATTGGCGAAAAACAGCCCTGTATAAAGATCTTTTGAAGAATGGCTATCGTGTAATCGTCCCTGATTTAAGAGGGAACGGACATTCCGATAAACCTCATGAAGATAAATTTTATACAAATGATATCGAAACAAAAGACGTGATAGGGATTCTTACTAACTTAAAAATAAAATCTTATGAAGTAGTCGGCTACTCAAGAGGAGCCATTGTTGCAGCAAAATTAATTACGAAGGATAAACGTGTGGTAAAAGTAGTTTTAGGCGGTATGGGGCAGCATTTTACAAATCCAAATTGGGATAGAAGATTAATGTTTGCGGCCGCTTTTAACGGAAAATTTCATCTATATCCCGAAGCTCAGGGTGCAGTAAAATATGCCAAATCTATTAATGCTGATACAGTAGCTCTGGGGCTTTTACAAAAGTATCAACCCGTCACTACGCCAAAGGAATTGAAAAAATTCAGCAAACCAGTCTTAATTATTGCAGGTGATGAAGATAAAGATAACGGCAACCCAGAAGTTCTACAAACTTACTTTAGAGATGCAAAATTGAGTATTGTAAAGGGCAATCATAATATTACCTATAATACAGAAGCATTTTCGGCTGAAATTATAGGCTTTCTAAAATAATTACTGACATAGGGTTGACAGTAAGCAGTGTTTCCTTTAAAGAAAAATTTCATGAAAATACATACGACCAATTACGAATCGACATTAATTGCCATAGCCGATGACTGCCCAGCCAACACTGGCGAAATGCCTCCACATAAAGGAGATAAAAAATCGGTAGCCAATTTGCAGTTTGATATACTTCGGAAACACCCTTATAAATATACTTCAGATGATATAATTTTTCAGGTATTCGCCGAAAGAAACGACCTTACAGAAAAAGAATTAACCGAAGCTCGTACGGCATTTTTCTCAAAAGGACAAGCATGCTTACGAACCTCGCCACTTACTAAAAGGTATGGCTGGGGTGTACACCACAATGAACAAGGTAAAGTTGCCATTTATGCCTGCGATTCGAGCGAATACGAAAAGTTATTGAATGATAAATCTACAACAGTTGTAAAAGCCATGCGGTCAAGTCGATGATATTACTTGTTATAAGGCACTTCATTTATCCAATGAAAACCACGACTAGTGAGAATGAAATTTCGGTGTTTCATTTTCTTCATGGCCACTCGAATCGAATCAGATTTGATTTTTCCTTGCAACATTAATGTTTCCGCATCTGGTTGTGAATACGTAAAAGTGTATTGCGTAGTATCGGTGATAGGAGCAGCATAGTCTGTCATGCGTAAAATGTGTTTAACAGAATCAAGCGTAAAATTGGCTCGTTTACGCAGACCATCGTCATTCGTTACATAAAGCATATCGTATGCACCACGGCGGTCGATAAATACTTCTTGCAAGCGTAGAGTGTCAGTTTCAGAAACAGTATTATTTCGTTCGAATCTTTCAACTTTATAAGGCCCATAAATTAAAGATTTTGGAGCATCTATATCTTTGGCTGTAGTAAAGTTTTCATAAAAACCCATTACACCTACTATTCCTAAAAATATTGTTTTTAGAACAATTCTGCCATATTTATACCATTTTCTTCCTTCAAAAACCTTTATTTCTTCTGCAGACTGAGTAGGTTTATTAGCCACAAAAAACAGCCATAAGCGTTTAGCATCAGCAGCTAACAAATACACACACATGAGCAATAAAGTGAAAGAAAAGATTTTCACGGGTACATCATAAAAGACATTCATCATGAAAACATTGAGCATAATACTCGCACTCATGACTGCACCTAAAGTTGTGGTTCTACGGAAAATTAATAATCCCCCTCCTATCACTTCCATGAGTCCACCAAAAAATTGATAGCCCTTAGAGTACGCCATGAATGTCCATAACAGCCCCATCGGACTCATTTCTCCGAGGCGTTCGAAAAGGCGATAGGTTGTAATATTCCCAAACTGTAAAGGAAAAATCTTTACCAACCCATACGAAAACATAGTAGCTGCTAAAAAATATCGTAGCCAAATTTTAAACCAAAAGGCTAATTTTTCATGATTAGGTCGATTACGGGCAAGCACGTACCAAACAATACTACCTATTGTAGAAAAACTTACAATGGCTAATTGTTGAAGCCAATTCCAAGTAGTATCACCACTCCCATTAGGCCGAACCGTCACTTCGGGAATACCAAAAACGATTTTCCCGAAAAAATCAACCACAAAACTCCATAGCATAGTCATTAGGCCGCCTAAAAATTCGAGAGGAAAGGGGAAAAAGTTTAAGCCCAAGAAGAGAAAAGAAAAATAAAAAGCGATTTTATGGCTAATCGACCATTTGGATAAATCTGACATAAAATAATAATGTTTTGGGTAGAAGTAAATTATAAAACAACAGTAATTTATAAACTACTTGCTACTTTTCCAATATCATATAAAAGAAAAAGCTGTCCCAAAGGACAGCCATTTACCATTTTCTAACCTAAACACTATTTATGAATTTCTTTACAAACCTATGATGCTTTTGATTGAGAGCGATAAGCTCACTTGTGTATTTGATTTTACGGCAATACTATTGAGTGCAAGATTTGAATTCAGATTCAAAAAAGAACTAAAATCTATGATTGCTCCACTTGTACTCTTATTGGTAGCAAAATGTAGCTCATAATCACCCTCTTCCAAAAATGCTATTTTAAAGTTTCCTGCACCATCTACTTTTGCACTTGTCACGGCATTCCTGAAAGTAACACTACTTTCACCTTGTCCTTTTACTTCAGCATTTTCGTTATAAGTACCTTTTTTATAAACATACACCACTACCTGACCATTGATTATTGGATTATAATTATCAATCTTACCCACTATATCACCAGTAGAAGCTCTATTGACCAATCGAATAGAAGATTGTAACTCGCCATACGTAACAAAAGCATAACTCTTTTTACTATTGCTATTCATTTCTTTAATGGCCTTCCGTAAATCAAAATCAATCATTAAATCGGTTACACCGCTCTGTCTCACATCAAATTTCTTAGTTGTAATCTCTACTTCTTGTTTAGCATTTCCTGAAATCACTAATGCTTCCTTGGCTCCATCAGTTTTCTGTACATAGCATCCAGGAGCATTCCCACTTGCATCTTTGGTATAATCAATCACCAAAGTCAATTTACTATATGAGCCTGTTTGAAATTTACCATCCCCCAAATTCAGTGAATTACCATTTTGTAATTGTAAAAGATTCACAGTTTTAGGACCTTTGAAAGCATCATATACCTTACCATCAAATCTAATTTCTGTAATTGTTACGAAAACACCATTAATATTGGTATCATCAATCGGAGCGTCAGTTATACCAATACGCATATCTCCTTTTGGAGCATTGGGGTCTTGCTGACTTACGGGTGTTACAGAATCATCCTGTTTCTGACATGCTACTTGCAATAGAAACATACTAGCCATTAAAATGGCAATTTTAAATGTTTTCATGCTTAACTTAAGTTGTGTTTGTGTAATGATTAATCTACTTTTCCAGCAAAATCAAAAAAAATATTCCACGAATCTTCAAACCATCATTTCCTATTACTATTCCTCAAATTGTGTATTTTTTTCCACATAAATTCCCCACAAATACCCTACATAAGCTTTTGGCACATTGTTTTAATGAGAAAAATCAAACTAATTAAATTCCTGAAATGAAAAAAATATTCATAAGCTTCCTGTTTATCATTACCACATTTACTGTTGCAAACGCTCAATATAAGTTAGGGATTGGTGCCAGACTCAATTATGGATATGGGCTAAGTGTAAAATATAAAATGAATAATAAAGAGGCATTTGAAGGAATTGTGTATTCGAGATGGCAGGGAGTAAACTTCACAGGATTGTATGAAATTCATAAAGCAGCTTTTGAAACCCCAAATTGGCGTTGGTATTATGGAATTGGCGGGCATATCGGATTTTGGAGAAATGGCGGACGCTACGGAAATCCATGGTTTGAAAATTATGATAACCACACAGTGATTGGAGCTGACGGAATCTTGGGACTTGAATATACATTTAAAGAAATCCCGCTTAATCTTAGTTTAGACTGGAAACCCGCCCTCAACGTGGTTGGTTATCAAGGCTTATGGCTCGATGATATAGCCCTAACGGCTAGAATAGCCATCAAATAAAGTAATAGTCATGAGTTATTCATAAATAATTATTTATCAGATGATTGCTTCAAAACTTATAGCCATGAGATTTTTCTTTATCGTAAGTTCAATGCTATTGTTGAGTTCATGTGATACGATTGATTTAGTACCACTTATTAATAAAAATTATTCAATTAGAGCCGATGAAACGCTAGATTATGAAGTAAGAAAAAATGAAAAATATGGTGATAATGAACTTCAAAACTATGACCTCTATTTACCTAAAAATCAATCAACAAAAGTACCAGTAATTGTGCTTTTGCACGGAGGTGGATGGAGCGAGGGTGATAAAGGATTTATTAACCCCATTGTTGACCATTTTCGACAAAAAAACACTAAGTGTGCCATTGTAAACATGAATTACAGGCTTACTTTTCAACAAGGTATTACCTATAAGCAGCAACTTGACGATATAGGCATGCTTCTCAAAAAGTTACACAAGGAAGCAAATTCGCTTAATATCACACCTAAATTTTTTCTTTTAGGAATTAGTGCAGGTGGGCATTTAGCTATGCTTTATTCCTACACAGCCGATAACAAAAATTTGGTGGAAGTTGTAGGAGGAATTGCTAGCCCCGCTGACCTCACTTCTGATAAATTACGCCAAGGACGAATGAATAGCGATATTGTAAAACTTATTAGTCAGCCATTCAGTGAAGAAACTGTTAGAGAATACCGCTCGGCAAGTCCATATTATCAGATGAAAAAGAGTTCGCCTGCAACAATTCTATTTTATGGTGGCAGTGATACGATTGTACCGCCAGAACAAGGTGAAAAAATGAAACAAAAATTAGAAGAAATGGGAAGCAAGCACGAATACTATTTTTATCCAGAACTCTACCACGAATGGGGCCGACTAAATGAAACCGTTGATATCATGCTCACTTTCGCCGACAAATATCTTTAAGATTTTTATACTAACAATTCCGCAACTTCTACATGAAGGGAAGATGAAAGTCTTCCCTTTTTATTTTATTACACAAGTTTGCTCTTTAAATTCAGTTGGCGAAAGTTTTTTCTTTTTCTTAAAAATACGGCAGAAATAAGAGAAACTATTGAATCCGCTGGCCATGTAAGCTTCTTTAATACTCACTTTGGGGTTTCGGAGTAAGCTTTCAGCTACTTTTAAACGTTCTTCGATGATAAAATCATTTGGCGAAGACCCAAGTTCATGCTTGAATGTACGATAAAAATTCGACTCGCTCATATAAGCTTTTTCACTCAAAAGTTCTATTGATAAATCTTCTGTGATATTATCTTGAATATACTTGATAATAAACGAAATACGGTCATTATTAGAATGAGTTTGAGCTTTTTTCAAGTAAATACTTTTCGATTCAGTTTGTAGAATTCTGATGATTAATTCTTGAATGAGCAAATCGGCAAATATATCTTTCGAAGGGTGTTTTTCGGCAAAAATAAAGATAAGACGTTGGAGAATCTGATTAATGGCTACATCATTAGTAAAATGATAATTATAATCAGTCATGCTCCATTCTTTTCCATTTTGTTTAGTTCCACGATAATTCAGTAAATCAACGGTATCTTGAAGTTTTGATTCAGAAAATGCCAAGGCTAAACACTGAGTAGGACTAAGTTCGGTAGCTTCTGGGAAATCTATACACATTAATTCATTAGAAGGCAAAATCACCGATTCGCCAGGTAGAAAACCAAAAGAATGAGTATTTTCTAAGTGCATCACTTTTTTCCCTTTAATCATGCTTGCTAATACAGGTTCTTTAAAGCGAAGCAAAACCTGAGATGCTTGTTGATGAGTTTCAAAGACATTCAATTCCGCATTATTGAGTGTATGAATCGTTCTGTTTTCAACCAAACTTTGCAGCTTACGATTTTCGTAGTGAGAAGAATTTAGATTTATCATAACTCCCAAGATTTTAGTTTCTAACGATTTTCTGTTAACAATTGGCTACCAACCACGAACAACATCTTAAACAAACCTACTTAATATTATTATTTCTACAAAAAATATCACTATCTAAATTGAATTATTCTATGCAAATTGATAGGATTGTGCAATTCAATATAGAAAAGTGCAATCAGTTGGCAGAAAAATGAAATTGTTGGGTAGAAAAATGACACTAAATATAACTATTGCAAGATTTATTTGCATTATCATTTTTCACCTTAATAATTATTTATAACTATGTCAGCGGTAACAACAGCAAAAAGTAATTTAGTAGAAAAACCTATTTTCAAGACTCATTACGACAACTTCATTGGTGGCAAGTGGGTAGCTCCGGTAAAAAGCGAATACTTCGAAGTAACTTCTCCAGTTGATGGCAAAGTATTTACCCAAGTAGCACGCTCTACTGAAGAAGATATCAACTTAGCATTAGATGCTGCATGGGCAGCCGCTCCGAGCTGGAACACTTCATCGGCTACTACTCGTAGCAATATTTTGTTGAAAATTGCCGACCGTTTAGAGCAAAATCTTAGCCTTTTAGCACGTGTAGAAACATGGGATAACGGCAAGGCCATTCGTGAAACTATGGCGGCAGATTTACCTTTGGCAATTGACCACTTCCGTTATTTTGCGGGTGTTATTCGTGCAGAAGAAGGTTCAGCATCAGAATTAAATGCCAATACACTCTCATTAATTATTCATGAGCCACTTGGCGTAGTTGGACAAATTATTCCTTGGAACTTCCCATTATTGATGGCTGCTTGGAAAATTGCTCCAGCATTAGCGGCAGGTAATTGTGTGGTATTGAAACCAGCCGAGCAAACGCCAGTAGGTATCATGGTTTTGGCCGAATTAATTCAGGATTTACTGCCAGCAGGTGTCTTGAATATTGTCAATGGTTTTGGTATCGAAGCTGGAAAACCATTGGCATCAAGCCCACGTATCAATAAAATTGCATTTACTGGCGAAACCACTACTGGTCAGCTTATTATGCAATATGCTTCTAAAAATATTATTCCAGTTACGTTAGAATTGGGTGGTAAATCGCCAAATATTTTCTTCAAAAGTATCATGGAAGCTGATGATGAGTTTTTCGATAAAGCCCTCGAAGGAGCATCTATGTTTGCTTTAAACCAAGGAGAAGTTTGTACGTGCCCGTCAAGAATTTTGGTAGAAGAATCAATCTATGATGCTTTTATTGAACGTGTAGTTGAGCGTGTAAATGCGATTAAACTTGGGCACCCACTCGACCCTGAAACAATGATGGGAGCTCAGGCTTCGAACGACCAATACGAGAAAATCTTGAACTATATTGAAATCGGAAAAGAAGAAGGAGCAGAATTACTAACTGGCGGTGGAGCCTCTTATAACGAAGGTTTAGAAGGTGGCTATTACATCAAGCCTACCATTTTCAAGGGGAATAATAAAATGCGTATTTTCCAAGAAGAAATCTTTGGGCCAGTGGTTTGTGTAACAACTTTTAAAGATGAGGCTGAAGCCATTGCCATTGCCAACGATACACTTTATGGTTTAGGTGCTGGCGTATGGACACGTGACATGCACCAAGCATATACTGTGGCAAGAGCCGTGCAAGCAGGTAGAGTTTGGGTAAATTGCTATCACGATTACCCAGCACACGCTCCATTTGGTGGATATAAGAAATCAGGTATTGGTCGTGAAACGCACAAAATGATGCTCAATCATTATCGCCAAACGAAGAATATGCTGATTTCGTATGATAAAAATAAACTCGGATTTTTCTGATAATACCGATTTACCGATTTGTAGAGACAAGTCATGCCTTGTCTCTACGTTTTGTATTTATTGTCTAAATAATATAATATGTCTATCGAACGCGTGGCTATTACGCCCGAAGCTGCAGAAATTATTGATAAATTAAGAGACCGAAACGGAGAACTATTTTTTCATCAAAGCGGAGGATGCTGTGATGGCTCTGCCCCAATGTGTTTTCAGGTAGGAGAATTAATGCTCAATGAAACCGATGTAAAGCTCGGTAGGATTCACGGATGTGATTTTTATATGTCGAGAGACCAATTTGAATATTGGAAACACACGCACCTTACACTAGATGTAGTAAAAGGTAGAGGAGCAAGTTTTTCGCTTGAAATTCCACTTGGTGTACGTTTCGTGATCAAATCAAGGCTTTTTACTGAAGAAGAATCTGTGATTTTAGGGGAGATTTAGAAATTTACACCCTTAAAATTTCTACTTTATCATCGTTTCATCAGCAGTATTTTGTTTCAATGATTTTTCCCAAATTAATTACAAAAAAATAATCTTCAGGGTCTTTCGAACCTCGTGGAGCTTCATCAAAAAGTTCGAGTTCTGTACCTTTCCATTCAATCAAAATAGTCGGTACTTTTGCCTCAAAGCCATTTCTAAACTCAACAGCATCATACTCTCTGAATCTGACTCCTTCTTTGTCATTTATCAGCAGTTGTTCTTCCCAAAAAGGTATAAAATCTTGATATACCTCATTTTTTTCGCCATTCAAAATTTCATCAAAATCATCTTTTAAGATGGCTATTTTTAATATTTTCATTAGTTTAAATCGTGATATCAATATTTATAATTCGTTCAACTGCTCTGCTAAGTCTTCGACCTTGTAGGTTTGGTTTCGTTCTCTGAACGGCAGAACCAACGCTACAAAGTCGGAGATTTTTCAGTAAAAATTGACAGATTGCAAATCTGTCCTACAATTAAAGTGTATTTTTAAATAAATGTGGGCGTTCTTTAGCAACTTTCAGTATCATTTCGCCGAAAAGGGTATTGGCCCAGGCAAACCATTTTCTGGTGAATTTGGCGGCATCATCTTTATCAAATGATTCGTGCATAAAACCAGTTTTTGCGTGTGTATTTTTCAAGAATTTTAGCTGTTGCAAAATCTCTTTATCATCAGTAGAAGTCATGGCACGCATGATAATACTCAAATGCCAAATCTGATTAACTAACGTATGTGGACTACCCACCCCTTCGGCAGCTTTTCCTTTAAAAAAATATGGGTTTGAGTCACTCAATACAAATCGACGCGTATTTTGATAGATTGGGTCGCTTACCTTAACAGCCCCTAAATATGGCAAACTCATTAGATTTGGAACGTTTGCATCGTCTTGCAGAAGACAATTACCAAATCCATCCACTTCCATAGCGTATATTTTACCAAACTTTGGATGTGTAATAATTGCATATTTTTTGATAGCCGATTCTACTTCATTCGCAAAAATTTGGCATTCTTTGGCAAATTCGGCATTTTTATAAACATTCGTAGCTATTTCAGCGATTTGTCTGAAAGATACAACGGCAAATAAATTAGCAGGAATCAAAAACGGATAAATTGTAGCATCATCTGACGGGCGAAAAATACTATGAATCAAGCCATTGGGCTTAGTTACATTACCTAGTCCATTTCCGGGAACGGTGTCAGTTGACCAAGAAGTAGTTCGACCAAAACGATATTTACCTACTCCTTTGAGCCGTTGTTGTTCTCGACAAGTAGCAATGATACTTTGAGCCGCTTTCAGCCATTTTTCATCAAAAACACTAGTATCATTGGTCAATTTCCAGTAATTATAGGCTAAACGGACTGTATAGCAAAGCGAGTCAAGCTCCCATTTACGCTCATGAAGTTCGGGCTTCATATCAGTGTGGTCGCTCAACCATTCTGATTTTCCGGGACCATCATTAAACGCATTAGCATAAGGGTCAATCAAAATACATTCCGTCTGACGATTAATTACTCCTGCAATGAGTTGTTGTAGGGCAGCATCTTCTTTCATCAAACTTAAGTAAGGTGTCACTTGTGCTGTGCTATCTCGTAGCCACATCGCATGAATATCGCCAGTAATCACAAAAGTATCGGGGCGGTCTCCTTTCTTTTTGAAATGAACAGTCGTATCGAGGGTATTCGGGAAACAATTTTCAAATAACCAAGCCAATTCTGGGTCTTTGATGAGCGTTTTCATACGTCCAATAATTGATTCGATAGCTGGACTACTAAAATTTCGCTTATCCGCAGAAACACGTACAGTAGGAAAATCTTGTCCGAAACTTTGATTGTGAAACAATAAACCCACACTAGCTAAAGTACTCTGCTGTATGAATTTACGGCGATTGATGTGTTGCATTTTATATTATCGAGGTTTTGTTCTCAAATTCCATGGCGATGGGTTTACAAACTCATCACAATAAGTAAAATTGGGTTAATTAAATTACATTGATACTTTTTTCGGTTTTAGCAATCATCTGCCCAAAAGATTCAGCTAATATGCCATTTTCCTCTAAAATTCTTTCTAATTCTTCTTTACCAGAAGGTTCAACAGCAATTAAAAGACCTCCGCTAGTTTGAGGGTCCGCCAATAATATTTTTTGGGTATCGCTCATTACCGATACTTTTTCTTTGTAGCTATCCCAATTGGTATTGCATCCTTTCGGTGCACAAAACGGATACAAATAATCTGTCACTCCCGCAATTTTTGGCACCCTGTCATAACTAATTTCTGCACTCAGATGGCTGCCTTCGCACATTTCAAGTAAATGCCCAAGTAAACCAAAACCTGTTACATCGGTCATGGCTTTTACCGAAGAGAGTTTTCCTAAAGAAGCTCCTACTTTGTTTAGTGTAGTCATTTGCTCAACGGCAGCTTGTAAATTTTCTGGATTCGAAATACCCATTTTTTGTGCGGTAGTTAATAAACCTACTCCTAAAGGCTTGGTCAGATATAATAAACAACCTTCTGTGGCAGTAGAATTTTGTTTCAGATGTTCGATTTTCACTCTACCCGTAACCGCCAAACCAAAAAATGGCTCAGGACTATCAATGCTATGCCCACCCGCCAGCGGAATATTTGCTGCCGTACAGGTGGCACGGCTTCCATCGAGCACTTTTTGAGCTATCTCAGGTGGAATTGTGTCAACTGGCCAACCCAAAATAGCAATTGCCATTAGCGGCTCTCCGCCCATGGCATACACATCACTTAGAGCATTCGTAGAAGCAACTCGACCAAAATCAAAGGCATCATCAACGATTGGCATAAAGAAATCGGTGGTACTGATAAGTGCATCTCCATTACCCATATCAAAAACCGCTGCATCATCTTTGTCTTTATTCCCTACCAATAAGTTTGGGTAAGTATTTTGTGGTGAAATTGTATGGAGAATTTGGTCAAGAACCTTCGGAGAAATCTTGCATCCACAACCTGAGCCGTGGCTATATTGAGTAAGTTTTATTTCAGTCATGGTAGGAGTGGTAATTTTGTAAACCGCCGTAAAAATACATAATATTGTAAAATGGTTTTTATAAAACTAGTTTTTATAATACAATTCGAGAAAGTACATAAACAAAACTGCTTGTTTCGGAATTGAACTAAACAAAATATGACCCTTTTTCTAATACCTACCATACTCGCCCCTGATACCCAAGAAACAGTACTTCCAACTCAAATAAAAGCGGTCGTGAGCGAATTGAATGTGTTTTTTGTGGAAGAACTCCGCACTGCCCGAAGATTTATTAGTAGCCTTAAGCTCAACAAAGTAATTGATGAGATTACATTTTATGAATTGAATAAAGATACACCACCCGAACAAACCCTTGCACAACTCAAAAAGCTCAAAACAGATGCAGGTATCATCAGCGAAGCGGGTTGTCCTGGCATTGCAGACCCTGGCTCGGTTGCGGTTGGCTACGCTCATCAACTTGGCCATAAAGTAGTGCCATTGGTAGGTCCAAGTTCTATTTTAATGGCTTTGATGGCTTCTGGATTTAATGGACAAAGTTTTACTTTCAATGGTTATTTACCGATTGATAAACAACAAAGAATAAAATCAATTCGTGAATTAGAACAACTGGCCAAGAAAAAAAAGCAAACACAGATTTTTATGGAAACACCTTTCCGCAATAACCAATTATTGGAAGATGTTTTACAAAATCTCAATCCAGAAACTTTGCTCTGCATTGCATGTAATGTGACTGCTCCAGAAGAATTTATTAAAACATTAAGGGTGAAAGATTGGCGAAAATCTAAGCCAGATTTACACAAAAAGCCTACTATTTTTTTACTTTTGTAATGAATATGACTGTTTAAGATAGAAAAATCAATTATATAATAATTTGTGGGCTGTTGTCCATTGACTGTTGACTTACCCAAAATGATAAACATACACTCTTTTACCTTCTCGCCGATAGCTGAAAACACCTATATCTTATGGGACGAAACTCATGAGGCTATCATCATAGATGCTGGTTGTTTAGCTCAATATGAAAAAGAAGAATTGGTCGATTTTATAGCCGATAATCGTCTTGTAGTAAAGCAATTAGTTCAAACACACTGCCATCTCGACCATGTTTTTGGGGCAGCCTACGTAAAGCGTAAGTTTGGGGTAAAAATGGCTATTCATAAAAATGAAGTGCCAATTTTAGCTGATGTAGAAAATCGCTGTCGAATGTGGGGAATCAAGGGCTACGAACCCGTAGAAGCTGATGTATTTATTGATGAAAACGATAAAATATTCTTTGGAAACTCAGAGCTTGAAATAAGATTCGTGCCCGGACATGCTCCCGGACATTTAGCTTTTGTAAATCATACCCAAAAGTTTGTCATAGGAGGAGATGTACTTTTTAAAGGTAGCGTTGGGCGAACTGATTTTCCGTTTTGTAGCCATGAAGCGTTAATTAAAAGCATAGAAACTCAATTTCTAACGCTTGATGATGACTTTACGGTTTATGCTGGCCACGGCGACCCCACGACTATCGGCTATGAACGCAAAACCAATCCTTTTTTGTAGAACACTTTTCAGAATTGTTCGCTCAAATAATATTTTAATACAATCTGACAAGTTAGAAACTTGTCCTACAAGTTTATGAAATTATTTACTATTCCGAATATCATGACCCTCTGTAATTTACTCTGTGGTTGTGTAGGTATTGTTTTTGTTTTTGAAGGGAACCTGCTTTGGGCTTCTTATTTAATCTTTATCGCAGGAATCCTTGATTTTTTAGATGGATTTGTGGCTCGTTTGCTCAAACAACATTCCGAGATAGGCAAGCAACTTGATTCCTTGGCCGATATGGTTACTTTTGGCGTATTACCATCGTTTATTGTAGCTAAGCTAATTCAACTTTCAACGCAAGAAAATACAATTTTATCAGATTTGGTTCCGTCCAATCTTTTATCACAAACTCATTTACCAACTTTAGCTTATAGTGCTTTTATTTTAGCCTTATTTTCTTGCCTACGTTTGGCCAAATTCAATATTGACACTCGTCAGTCTGATTCATTCATTGGTGTTCCTACTCCCGCCAATGCGTTTGTAGTAGCGGCTTTTCCGTTAATTATAAAATTTAATTCTGAATACGCATTCTTAATTCTTAATTCTACATTCTTAATAGCGTACACGCTCATTATGAGTTACTTACTAATTTCGGAGATACCACTATTTGCATTAAAATTTAAGAGTTTTTCGTGGGCTTCGAATCAAATCAAATACATTTTTCTAATACTTTCTGTAATTTTACTTCTAAGCTTAAAGTTTCTTGCAATACCGTTAATCATATTTTTGTATATCATTTTATCAGTTATCAATAATTTACTCCCGAAAAACTCATAAACTGTTATTTATCATTGGTTGAAATTATTTTCAGACCTTAAAACTAAAAACAATGCAAAATCCATTCGAAGAAAATACGGGCTCAGTACGCCCAACATTACTCACCATTTTGTGTGTACTAACTCTCATCTGGAATGCCTATAAATTTTATGGAGCAATTCCGAATACTTTCACACCTGAAAAAGTAATGGAAAGTAAAGAACAAGCCAATGAAATGATGATGGATATGTTCTCAAAATATATGTCTGAAAAAGACATCGAAAAAGTGGAAGAATCTCAAGCAGAAACAGAGAAGATGTTTCAAAGAGATAACCTAGTATTAGCGGGTGGAGTTAACTTAATTTCAAGTTTATTAATCATGCTCGGTGCAATTTGGATGTGGGGGCTCCGCAAAAAAGGTTTTTGGGTTTACATTGCAGGTAATGTGGTTGGAATCCTTGCTCCAATCGTCATTTTTGGAGGAAGCATCGGCTGGAGTATTGGTATTATGTCGTTGATTGCCTCAGCTATTTTTACGGGTCTTTACGCCATTAACCTTAAATATTTAGTCTAAAATATTTGTTAAGACATTGTTAATGTTTCTTAAAACCTGCCCCAAAATGGACAGGTTTTTCTATTTTTAGCTATTAGAATAGCTCAGAAAAGTAGTTCGCCAGCATTTTATGAAAAAAATAATACTTACTGTCATTATTTTACTCCATTGTTGTGGACTAAGCGGCCTTTTATTCGCACAAGGCGATTTCACTCGGATTTATCATCCAATTATTAATTCTGCTGAATTGGCCATTGTTGACACAAATTACTACGAAGCACTCGATTATTATAAAGCAGCCTTCGATAATGTAAAAAAACCTTTTGCTAAAGATTATTACAATGCAGCCATTTGTGCCGCCATGGTTGGTAAAATCTCAACTATGTTTGATTATTTGGAGAAAATCGTAGAAAAAGGCTATCCTTCTGATAGTTTACGCAAAGATATTTTCTTCCATTTCGTGGCTGATACATGCAAAAGGTGGGAAAAATTTGAAAACCAAATAAGGTTCATCAAGCCCAACATTAATCAAGAATTAAGAGATAGTCTGACAAAATTATACGCATTAGGTTCCAGAAATATTCGAGTTCCTCTGACAGCCGATTTAAGAGAGTATTTCGTAAAAAATCAAGCATCACAGCCAACTTTTACAATCAAACAGAATGGTAAAGACACCACAATCAACATCAGGCGAGTAGGTTTTATAGATAGCCTTTATTTTTTCAATAGTTTGCCCGAAAAACTAAGGCTTCAACAAGACAGTTTAAGAAAAATTCAAAACGAATTATTTGCAAAAAATCAACATGTTGTCTATAATACAATCACGAAAATCATTGAAGATAATGGATTTCCTGACGAAAATTTAATTGGTCTTTCGGGTAGAGATTCTCGCAACGTTTCAAGAGATAGAGCTTCCTTTTTCTTTGCAGAACAGAATTTTAATAATTCACTACTCAATAATAGTATTGTGCTCGACCTATTTTCAAGTTCTTTTCCAGCCCAAGAAAGTGATATTAGTTCACTGATAAACCAAGCTGTCAGAGATGGTAAGTTATTACCACACCATATTAATAGAATTTATGCCAGCAGAGGAAATTTTCGTAGCAGAGAAGATATCAATACTTCAAAAAATACCTCACTCAATGTTTTTTCATTTGGGAAAGTAAAAGTTTTTCGCTTCCAATTAGACCCTCATTCAAAATGTAATACTCCTGAAATTGACAAAAAACTCTCAAAAAGTTACTGGCAAAAAGAGTCATTAGGGGAATATAGCGAAGCAGAAATCAATGAAAAACGCCTTGATATTGGCTTAGAAACTTTGGCAGATGCCTATAAAAAAGCATTTTTTAAGGCATATCCACGTGTATTTATTATTAATGGAGGAAGTTATCAAACCGAGCTTTCTTATGTGTCAAGTTGTGAGGTTTTAGAGAAAATGTTGAAAGAACATCCATTTATTAAGTAGGAAGATTATTTTTGGGGTTTCAACTTTGCTACCTTCGACTTCGCTACCTTCGACTTCGCTCAGGTACCGGAGCTGTGTGAGATAAAGTTGAAAATATAACTTTATCAAGAAACTTCAAAACAATTCGTAGCCGCCCAAATAATATTTTGTCAAAAATTCTTCTTATCGTAATAATCGGTTAATTTTGTAACATATTTCTTCATCACAAGCAGGGCAGGTTTCTGTCAAATCCATAATACGGCGTACTTGCGAAAGTACTGAATTAAACATTGAACACAAGTTCAATAACCAAAGACAAGCATATTGATAACTGTTTACTGATAACTGATAATTGACAATGTCTTCTGTACAAACTTCTATCGTTCGTGACACACAAATCTTTGATTTAATCACGAAAGAAAACAATCGCCAATTGCACGGCATCGAATTAATTGCATCTGAAAACTTCGTTTCGCCACAGGTGATGGAAGCGGCAGGTAGTGTTTTGACAAATAAATACGCTGAAGGTCTTCCTGGAAAACGCTATTATGGTGGTTGTGAGGTTGTTGACCAAGTAGAACAAATCGCTATCGACCGTCTTAAACAATTATTCAATCTTTCATGGGCCAATGTTCAGCCACACTCTGGTGCACAGGCAAACATGGCGGTTTTCTTGGCATGTTTGCAGCCAGGTGATAAAATCTTAGGTTTCAACCTTTCGCACGGTGGACACCTTTCGCATGGTTCTCCTGTTAATATTTCGGGCAAATATTTCCAACCTTTCTTCTACGGCGTAGAACAAGAAACAGGTTTAATCGATTGGAATAAAGTAGAAGAAACCGCTCAACGCGAGCGTCCGAAATTAATTATCTGTGGAGCTTCAGCTTATTCTCGTGACTGGGATTATGCACGTCTTCGTCAGATTGCAGATTCGGTTGGTGCACTTTTATTAGCCGATATTTCTCACCCAGCAGGTTTGGTGGCTAAAGGTTTATTAAACGACCCATTTGACCACTGTCATATCGTAACAACTACTACGCACAAAACTCTTCGCGGAACACGTGGTGGTGTGATTATGCTTCGCAATGACTTCCCGAATCCATTCGGAATCACTACTCCAAAAGGTGAAATCAGAATGATGTCATCATTACTTGATTCTGGTGTTTTCCCAGGCACTCAGGGTGGTCCATTAGAGCACATCATTGCTGCTAAAGCAATCGCTTTTGGAGAGGCATTGACTGATAATTTCTACAATTATCAAGTACAAGTTCAGAAAAATGCTAAAGTAATGGCTCAAGAGTTTATTAACCGTGGCTATAAAGTTATTTCTGGTGGTACAGATAATCACTTGATGTTGATTGATTTACGTCCGAAAAACTTAACTGGTAAAATTGCTGAAAATTCGCTTATCCAAGCAGATATTACGGTAAACAAAAACATGGTTCCATTTGATGATAAAACAGCCATGACTACTTCAGGTATGCGTGTGGGTACTGCCGCCATGACTACTCGTGGCTTGGTTGAAACTGATATGGTAAAAATCGTTGATTTGATTGATGAAGTGTTGATGAATCATGATAACGCAACAAAGATTGCGAATGTTAGAGGCGAAATCAATAAATGGATGAAAGATTATCCATTGTTTCAATATTAATCTGTAGTACAGGTTTGAAACCTGTCAAAGGGTGTGATATGGTTTGAAGCTATATCACACTTTTTTATGTAAAAAATCGACAGCTTACAAATCTGTCCTACAATAAGAAAGGCTTGAGTCAACGACCCAAGCCTTTTTCTAAACCCTAACTAAACCGTATATAAATTCATTTTTAATTTCTTAAGCTACTAAGCAATACTCAAAGTCTTGCTTTACCGCAATTCGCTCTGCTTGAATTTCTTTGGTTGTATTTACTTTGCATACATTAGTTCCGAAAAGAGTCTTTGTAAAAAAATCTACCACAAAATTAGTAAACATCTCTACCAACGATTCCTGTACATTTGTATCTTCTTTTACCATTGATAATTCACCAAAATTTACTTTTAATGAATTTTCAATTTCGCTTACAATATTCTTTTGCTGAATGTTCTTACTCAAAGTTCGTTGTTGTTTATAGGTATTATGCGGGAAACCCATAGCCATTGAACCGAAGCTGAAAGTAGAGAGTGCAAGAAGTAATAATAGCTTTTTCATAATGTCGTTTTTTTGTGTGTCAGAACCATCTATTTGATTGACAATACAAAGATATGTGTTTTATTTAGTATTATGCAATACATAGTACCTTTTATTTTACAAATTTCAGTATAAACGGTTGAAACTTATGATAAATGGTAACCTGAATGGATTACTTATATAAGATGCAAAAGTGTGATACAAAGTTGCACATTTACTAAGATATTTTTTTTGAATTAACATTCTTTAACAAATATCTACATTTGTATATATCTAACGATTCCACTATTCATAATACTGCCATTTGAAACCCCTATTTTTCAAATATTCTTTAATCTATTTCATAAAATATTTCGCTCAAATCTATCTTTAAATTTGTTTCCTTATATTTACGGTTCATTCACCCTATCGTTTTATTTCAAAACTATGATAAGAAAAACTTTCGGAGCATTACTAATGATTATGCTCTCCTGCAAATCTTTTGCACAATCAACCAACACACTTTGGTATAAACAACCCGCCCAGTATTTTGAAGAAACACTTGTTTTAGGAAATGGAAAACTTGGGGCAACGGTATTTGGCGGAGTAGAATCTGATAAAATTTATTTAAACGATGCTACCCTTTGGTCAGGCGAACCAGTAAATGCCAATATGAATCCTGAGGCGTATAAGCATCTTCCAGCCATTCGCGAAGCCCTTCGCAACGAAAACTATAAACTCGCCGACCAACTCAATAAAAAGCTTCAAGGAAAATTTTCGGAATCTTATGCTCCACTTGGTACGATGTATCTCACCAATGATAAGGCTACGAATTATACTAACTACTACCGTGAATTAGATATATCAAAAGCAATTTCTAAAGTTACTTACGAAGTCGATGGCGTAAAATATACGCGAGAATACTTTGTTTCGTATCCTGACCAAATTATGGTCATTAAGCTTACAAGTAGTAAAAAGGGGGCTTTATCTTTCGATGTAAAATTTAATAGTTTATTGAAATACAAAACAATTGTTAATGATAAAACCCTGAAAATCAATGGCTACGCCCCTATTCATGCAGAACCAAACTATCGTCGTAGCGACAATCCTGTGATTTTCGATGAAAATAAGGGTATAAGATTTACTACTTTAGCCAAAATTAAAAATACAGATGGTGCAATCGTAAGTACCGATACCACTTTGGGTATCAAAAATGCCTCTGAAGCCATTGTATATGTTTCTATTGCTACAAGTTTCAATGGTTTTGATAAAAATCCTGCTACACAGGGACTTAATAATCAGGCAATTGCCGCTACAAGTTTGGCTAAAGCTTATGCTAAAACATACGAACAGATTCGCCAATCGCACCTACTTGATTACCAAAAGTTTTTCAATCGAGTTTCATTAGATTTAGGAAAAACCACCGCTCCAAATCTTCCAACCGATGACCGCCTCAGACGTTATGCCAAAGGTGAAGAAGATAAAAATTTAGAGGTTTTATATTTTCAATATGGACGATATCTACTCATAAGTAGTTCTCGCACGATGGGTGTACCAGCTAATTTACAGGGTATATGGAATCCTTATATACGTCCACCTTGGAGCAGCAATTACACAACCAATATCAATGCGGAAGAAAATTATTGGTTAGCCGAAAATACCAATTTAAGTGAAATGCATGCTCCACTTCTAGGCTTCATCAAAAATGTTGCTAAAACTGGTGCCATCACAGCCAAAACATTCTACGGAGCCAATGGTTGGGTGGTTGCTCATAATTCCGATATATGGGCAATGAGTAATCCAGTAGGGGCTTTTGGCGAAGGCGACCCAGGTTGGGCAAACTGGAATATGGGAGGTACATGGCTTAGTACGCACCTTTGGGAGCATTATATTTTTACAAAAGACCAGAATTTCTTGAAAAACGAGGCTTATCCACTCATGCGTGGAGCGGCACAATTTTGTTTGGAATGGATGGTTGAAGATAAAAATGGTAAGTTAATCACCTCGCCATCAACATCACCTGAGAATATTTATATTGCACCCGATGGCTATAAAGGAGCAACTATGTATGGTGGAAGTGCCGACTTAGCTATGATTCGAGAATGTTTTATTCAAACTATCAAAGCATCAAAAATATTAAACACTGATGCTAATTTTAGAACTAAACTCGAAACAGCCTTGGCAAAACTTTACCCTTATCAAATTGGAAAGAAAGGAAATTTACAAGAATGGTATTATGATTGGGAAGATGCCGAACCGAAACATCGCCACCAATCGCATTTATTTGGTCTTTTTCCGGGTAATCACATTACTCCAAACCAAACACCTGATTTGGCCAATGCCTGTCGTCGTACGCTCGAAATTAAAGGAGATGAAACTACTGGTTGGAGTAAAGGCTGGAGAATAAATCTTTGGGCAAGATTATGGGATGGCAATCATGCTTACAAAATGATTCGTGAATTATTGAATTACGTTGAGCCCGATGGCGTGAAAACAAATTATGCTCGTGGTGGCGGTACTTACCCGAATCTATTCGATGCTCACCCACCCTTCCAAATTGATGGAAATTTTGGTGGAGCTGCCGCATTTGCTGAAATGTTGGTGCAATCAGATGAACAGGAAATCCGCTTACTACCCGCCCTACCCGACGCTTGGTCAAGTGGTTCGGTAAAAGGCATCTGTGCACGCGGAGGTTTTGAGCTTTCGTTGGAATGGGATAATAAGTTGTTAAAAAAGGTAACCATTTCATCTAAAAAAGGGGGTAATACAAAACTCATTTCAGGCGAAAAAACAAAGAATATTTCTCTTAAAGCAGGCGAAAAACTGACTATAAATTGGTAGGTCTCTATAAGTTTGGTGAGTAACAAAACTCACCAAACTTATTTTCTAATAATATTTTTCTTCTTTCGAAAATTTCACTCTACAAAAACCATTTCAGAAATTTTCTTTCGGGAACGTTCCCGACAACGTTTGCGTAAAATAAGCACTAAATTTTATTGGTTTACTACAAAAATCGGGCTAATTTTAAAGGCATTAGACCTTAAATTTCTCAACCCGATTAATCATGAATCCATCAAAAATTGTAGGATTACTTCTACTTTTTATCAATCATCTTACTTTCGCACAAAAAGACGTTTACTTGTTTTCTTACTTCACCGATAATGGTCAAGATGGTTTGCACTTTGCTTATAGTAAAGATGGACAAAACTGGACAAGTCTCAAGGAGGGAAAATCTTTCTTAACTCCAGCAGTAGGCAAAGATAAACTCATGCGAGACCCCTGCATTATTCAAGCTAACGATGGTACTTTTCACATGGTTTGGACAAGTGGTTGGCATGACCAAATTATAGGCTATGCTTCTTCGAAAGATTTAATCAATTGGTCAGAACAAAAGGCTATTCCAGTTATGGAACACGAGCCTACTGCCAAAAACTCTTGGGCTCCAGAAGTTTTCTATGATGATAAAAAGAAAAATTACCTTATATTTTGGGCAACAACGATTCCGGGCCGACACGGAGATATAGCCGATTCTGAAAGAGAAAAAGGTTGGAACCATCGAATTTATGCTACCGAAACGATTGATTTTAAGACTTTCAGTCCTACCAAACTTTATTTTAATCCAGATTTTAGTGCGATTGATGCCACCATTCTGAAAGATGGAAAGAGCTACTTTATGTTTATTAAGAACGAAAATCCAAATCCACCACAAAAGAATATCCGCATCATTAAATCTGATAAACCAAGTGTATTTGATGTCAATAAGGTTTCTGACCCTATTACTGGAAATTATTGGGCAGAAGGGCCAACCTCTATTCGCATTGGCGAATATGTGTATGTTTATTTTGATAAATACCGAGACCATAAATATGGAGCCATCCGCTCAAAAGATATGAAAAACTGGGAGGATATTTCTGAGCAAGTAAGTTTTCCGAAAGGCTTACGCCACGGAACAGTTTTAAAGGTTTCAGAGGAGGTTTTTGAGGGCTTAAAGAAATAATTTTTTTAGAACGCCAAGAGCTTTTTTGGAGAACTATACTTTCAAGAAGTAACCATATTAAAAAAACAATATTTTTTCACGTGTAAGTACAGGAAAGAAACATTAACAAGTGAGGCTAATTTTGAGGATAGAATATCCTATCAAAACCATGACAAATTATTTATTTAAAACATTGACGCTACTATGCTTTTCACTACCAATTTTTGCCCAAAAAATTGATAGAAAAGCTGTGGTTGAGCGACACATTGTTAAGATTAATAAAATTGACACACTTGCCTCATTATCAATCGGAAATGGAAAGTTTGCCTTTACTGTTGATGCCACTGGTCTACAAACTTTCCCTGATTATTATGCCAATGGCGTGCCGCTCGGAACGCAGTCAGAATGGGGATGGCATAGTTTTCCGAATACTGGTAATTATAAAATAGAAGAAACCTTTAAAGACCTCGAATCCCACGGCCGTAAAGTACTGTATGCAGCTCAGTGGAACGAACCCAAACGTAAAAAAGAAGCTTCTGATTTTATTCGTCAAAACCCACATCGTTTACAATTGGGAAACGTCGGTTTGGAGTTATATAAAAAAGACAATTCTTTGGCGAGTCCTTCCGATATTCAAAACATAAATCAAACATTAAACCCTTACACGGGCGAGATAAAAAGCCACTTTACTTTCGAAGGTACAAGCGTAGATGTGTTGACCTATTGCGATGCAAAAAATGATATAATTACAGCTAAAATACAGTCGAGTTTGCTCAAAACTGGTCAGATTAAGATTCGTTTACGCCTAGCCTATCCAACGGATAAATTTATTGATGCGGGTAATAATTGGGTAAATGCTGACAAACATTTATCAAAAATCATTGCTTCTTCGAATACTCGTGCAAGTATCAATCATACTTTAGATAAAGACCAATATTTTGTTCACTTGGCTTGGACAAACGCAGGCAAAATAAGCGAAAGCCAAGCTCATTATTTTTTACTCGAACCTTCTAAAAACTCAGAAAATCTCGGTTTTACTTGTGAGTTTTCGGAGAAAAAAACACCTATCTCAAGTAGTTTTGGGAATGTGATGAACAGTAGTGTTTTAGGTTGGAAACAATTTTGGCAGTCGGGTGGAGCAATTGATTTAGCTGGTAGCACCGACCCACGAGCCAATGAACTCGAACGTCAAATTATCCTTTCTGAATATCTTACAAAATTACAATGTGCGGGTTCGGTACCACCACAAGAAACTGGACTTACGTACAACTCTTGGTTTGGTAAACCTCACCTCGAAATGCACTGGTGGCACGGTGTTCATTTTGCACTATGGGGAAGAGTTGATTTACTCGAAAAAAGCCTTGCTTGGTATAATAAAGCCTTACCAACTGCTCGAATAATCGCTAAAAGACAAGGTTTTGAAGGGGCAAGATGGCCAAAAATGACTGATAATAATGGCGGAGAAACATCTTCGTCGGTAGGTTCATACCTTATTTGGCAGCAACCACATATCATTACTTTCGTAGAATTAGTTTATCGACAAAAACCAAACAAGCAGACCTTAGAAAAATACAAACAATTAGTTTTTGAAACAGCCGATTTTATGACATCGTTTGCTGATTTCGATAAACAAAAAGGAAAATATATTTTAGGAAAAGGGATTATTTCAGCCCAAGAACGCTTTAAACCTGAAGATACTTTCAATCCAACTTATGAGCTGAATTATTGGTATCAAACTTTGACTATTGCTCAAATTTGGCGTAAACGTCTCGGCATGAAGCCCAATGAAAAGTGGCAACATGTTATCGACAATTTTTCGCCATTGCCACAAAAAAATGGTGTTTATCTAGCCACCGAAAATGCCCAAGATTCATATACCAATCCGAAGTATTTGACCGACCACCCAGCGGTGCTTTGTACACTCGGAATGTTGCCCGAAACACCTATGCTTGACAAAGCTACCATGAAACGAACTTTCGAGAAAGTTTGGGAGCTTTGGGACTGGCAAGACACATGGGGCTGGGATTTTCCAATGGTTTCAATGACAGCCACTCGCTTAGATATGCCCCAAAAGGCGATTGATGGCTTAATGATGCCAATTAGAACAAATACTTACTTAGCCAATGGTCATAATTTTCAAGATGGCCGTTTGAGACTTTATTTACCAGGGAATGGAGGTTTACTTACTGCTGTTGCGTTGATGTGTGCTGGCTATGATGGCTGCCAAACGCAAACCCCAGGTTTCCCGAAAGATGGTACTTGGAAAGTCAAATGGGAAGGTATGCAGAAGTTTTTTTAAGGTAAAAAATGATCTGATGTGATAATTTCATTACCGTCAGCTAAAGCAGACGGATAATAAATAGAAACAAATGGGTCGCTTCGGCGTTCCGATATAGCTAAAAAGTAAGTCTGTTTCATTTCAATACTAACCGCCAACTTAAGCAGACGGCAATTAAATAAAAATAAATTTCAAATTCATTCATTAAAAATATGCACCGCTTAGGATTTAAAATGAAACTTCATGCTGGACAAGCAGAAGAATACAAACGACGCCATGATGAATTATGGCCAGAACTCGGTCAGGTATTGAAAGATGCCACCGTAAGCGACTATTCGATTTTTTTAGATGAAGAAACTAATATTTTGTTTGGCACACTAAAGGTTGAAGATTTAGAAAAATTCAATCAAATTCCTCATAACCCCGTCACGAAGCGTTGGTGGGCATACATGGCCGACATTATGGATACTAACCCCGACAATTCCCCTATCAGTATTGATCTAAAAGATGTTTTTTATTTAGCTTAATTAATACCCTAATGTTTAAATTACTTCAAAAATCGCTCATTATAGCGGCATATTTTTTATCGAATTTGGTTTTTGCACAAGTTCAAGCACCTGCTTCTACCTTACATTCAGAGGCTCTGCATACAGCCAAACCTGATTATCCAACCCCTTATGGAAGTCCAAAAGTAGAAGATGTTACCCAAGTATTAAATCGTATTCACACGTATTTAGAGGCGGCTACACCAACGAAGGTAATTAATAAAGTAACCAAGGAAGAAATCAAGGATTATACTAAGATTGACACAAACGCAACCGTTTATCGTGGAGATTTTAGTCTGACAAGCTACGAATGGGGTGTAACTTATGCGGCGATGTTAGCAGCAAGTAAGGCCACTGGCGACCCTCGTTTTGCACAATATACAACGCAACGCCTCAATTTCTTGGCTGAACTTACACCAATTATCATAGCTAAATTTCCTGTTAGTTCAGGTATGCCACTTCGCCAAATCATTGCCCCTCATGCCTTAGATGATTGCGGAGCTATGTCGGTTTCAATGATAAAAGCCATGCGTGATGGTTTGGTGAAAGAGAATATTCGTCCATTGATTGATAATTATCTCAACTATATTTTCACAAAGGAATATCGTTTGGCTGATGGAACATTGGCACGTAATCGTCCTCTAAAAAATACGCTTTGGCTCGATGATATGTTTATGGGCGTACCAGCCTTAGCACAAATGGGAAAACTTACGGGTAATACCAAATATTATGATGATGCCGTAAAACAAATTCAACTTTTTTCTAAGCGAATGTTCAATAAAGATTTAGGCATCTTTATGCACGGTTGGGTAGAAAGCATGGAAACTCATCCCGAATTTCACTGGGGAAGAGCTAATGGTTGGGCAATCTTGACAATGGTTGAAGTATTAGATATTCTCCCGAAAGATTATAAAGGTCGTGCAGAAATTTTAGCTTTATACAAAGCTCATGCAAAGGGCTTGGCATCTTACCAAACAGGTACAGGTTTTTGGCATCAATTATTAGATAAAAATGACTCCTATTTAGAAACCTCAGCAACTGCCATCTATACCTATTGTATTGCGAAAGGAATTAACGAAGGTTGGCTCGATGCTGCAACTTATGGCCCAATGGCACTATTGGGCTGGAATGCGGTAGCAACCAAAGTTACCGAAAAAGGACAAGTAGAAGGGGTATGTGTAGGTACAGGTATGAGCTTCGAACCAGCATTTTATTACTATCGCCCTGTCAACGTGTATGCAGCACATGGCTATGGCCCAGCAATTTTTGCGGGTGCAGAAATCATTAATCTTATAAAAAAATACAAGTTTGCATTGAATGATAGTGCGATAATGTTGACCAAATAATTTTTCTTTCGACTTATATAAAA